>NZ_LR134433.1 GCF_900637865.1 Legionella adelaidensis | reverse complement strand
AAAATGGAATTGTTTGGCTATATGGACCGCTTTATCTGGATGATTAATGGTTTACCTGAATATAAAGCTAAACCTATTTTGATTGAACCAGGAAAACGATACCGCATCATTTTTACTAATAATTCAATGATGCGACATCCTATGCATATACATGGACATTGGTTTATTTTACGCAATGGTAATAATGCGCATGACCCCCTCCTTCATACAATCGAAGTACCCCCAGGAGCAACAGCGGTGGCAGATTTTGATAGTGATGCCAGTGGCCAATGGTTTTTTCACTGCCACCATATTTATCACATGATGGCAGGGATGGCTCGGGTGTTTCAATATGAGACGATTATAGATGTGATTCAAGGTAGGCGAAATCCTGAGAAAGAAATTTCAACAGGAAACTATATAAACCGCCCTATTATACGAGTCGACGAGCAAGTCCCTATAGATGATTCTTTAGTCCTCCACCCACAAGGCCATCATGCCGGATTTTATTTTGCCAGTTTCCTGGACATAGGTACTGATTTATTTAGCAATACCCAGCGTTTAACTTATAAAGGGTTGTATGGCCCGGATTACAATAAAATCGAATTATTTACTAATGATGCAGAGCTTAGTAATGGCTCTATAGAAAATGCTGACATTGACATTTTTTATTGGCATCTGATTAGTCAATTTTGGGCGGTCAAAGGAGGTGTGAATTATTTTTATCGACCAGCGACAGAACCTTATTGGCAACCCGGAGTAGGAATCGAAGGTTTGATGCCTTATTTTATTGCCTTAGATGCCCGAGGATATTTGTACAACGGGAGCGCCAAATTAGATTTAGAAATATCCCGGGATACGCAACTTACCAACAATTTTTTCTTAAAATTGGGAGTGCGCCCTATTATAGCGTCCAAAACAGTTAAACAAGCGGCTATTGGAAATGGCTTAAATCAAATGCGTTATGTTATAACACCCTACTACCGCCTAACTCCGGGAGTAAATATAAACCTGGAATTTGAACATGAGAAGGCATTCGGAGCGTATAAGACCCTTTTGCGAAATCTAAACCAGGCGACAACCGAGAACACCTTAACGATAGGATTTTCATTTGTAATTTAAAGTCCTTAGAAACATCTCGTCGGTCTTAAATTAAATTTACTTAATCGGTGCAAGATCCGTTTTTATTCTTTGTGCGAATATTTTAGAAGTTATGTTCCTTACTTTGGTTAAATGTGTAAAGATAAATTTTAACTTATATATTATTTTTCAGGATAATAAATGTTTACCCAAGCCCTATTAAATGCAACTTATAAAGATGGAAGAATTGGCACGCTTACTGCAGCCCATGAAAAAGCCGAGCATCATCGATTTAAAAAAGACTATCTTTTTAAAAATACAAAAATTCCCAAGGATCTATACGCCCTTCGATTAATTCAGCATTTATTAATTATTAAAGCGATAGAATCGCGATTACAGAGACTACGCCCCGATGAACAATCAGACATTAGTGCATTCTTTTCTTTGTCCTACCTTACGCATTTATGGCGTACTCCGGGCATGGAAAAAGACCTTGAACAGCTAGAAATTGATTCTACTGCGATACCTGCTTCTGCAATTACCCATTCGACGCAAGAATACCTGAAAAGGATAGAAAAATTGCCGCCCAAAATGCTTCTTGCTCATTTTTTAGTGCACGTAGCAGGGTTTATGCATGGCGGGAATATTATATTGTCAAAATATATTGCTCCCAGTAACCGTTTAACTACCTATCAAATACCTACCTGCCAATATGATTTTTCGGAGGCCTTAGCGCATATAGATGAAAGAAGGAAAACGCCCATAGCAGTTTATCAAGATATGATGCGACAAGTAGATCAAATACCTCTGAGTTCGGAGGAATATCAGGACATTCTTAATCAATGCACCGGCATTTACGATACGATGGCAGCAATATATGATGATTTGTGTGCGATGCAACTTAAACAAAAAAAGGTTGGGAAGGTAGCAGCTCTTGTAGTTATTAGTATAGTAGCTTTAAGCGTTATTATAGAACTACTGTCTGGTTCTCTAAGTGAGGGTTACTCTCTGGCCTCTTATTTAAAACCTGGCATATAAACAAATTTACAGCTTGAAAAAGATATAGCCTAAATACGGAGCTAGCCCACTGGTCGCTTTCCTGTCGCTATCCCTTATTTATTTACGTATGTCTTAGCCACGTACCCTCGATCGCTGTTTACGTTTGCGGTGGGAATTTTTGCTGTTGGCGTCAAAATGTTGTTTCATGGGCACTGACTTTTTTACAGGCTTGGAAGGGGCTTCTTTCGGTAAATTATGTTCCGGTTCGAAGTCCTCGACTTCTTTGCGTTGCAGTTTGCATTTAATTAGTTTTTCGATAGATTGTAATTGATGGATTTCATCCGCGCTGACTAAAGAAACGGCTAAACCCGATGCTCCCGCACGTCCTGTTCTTCCGATACGATGTACATAATCTTCTGCTACTTGCGGTAGATCAAAATTAACAACGCAGGGAAGCTGATCAATGTCGATACCCCGGGCAGCGATATCGGTAGCTACCAGGATATGTAATTCACCGGATTTGAACTCAGCTAATGCCTTCATGCGCTGCGACTGCGATTTGTTACCATGAATTGCCAAAGCATGTATACGGGATTCTTCCAATTGTTTTACTAATTTATTTGCTCCATGTTTTGTGCGAGCAAATACCAAAGTTTGGCCCCATTTTTTAGTATGAATTAAATGGCTCAATAACTCGCTTTTACGCGCCTTATCTACGGGATGGACCACTTGCTTCACCGCAGCGGCGGTAGCATTTCTCGGAGCCACTTCAATCTCAACGGGCTGATTCAGAATCGCTTTGACGAGTTTTCGAATTTCATCGGAAAACGTAGCCGAGAATAGTAAATTTTGCCGCTTGTGTGGTAATAATTTGATAATCCGCTTAATGTCATGAATAAAGCCCATATCTAGCATTCGATCTGCTTCATCCAATACGAATGTATCAACTTCATCGAAGTTAATGGCGCGTTGTTGATGCAAGTCGAGTAACCGGCCGGGGGTGGCTACCAAGATTTCAACTCCAGCGCGTAAACGCATCATTTGCGGATTAATCTTTACTCCCCCAAATACGAGGGCGGTGCGTAAGGAAAGATGCGTACCATATTGCAAAATGCTTTCATGAACTTGCGCGGCTAACTCACGAGTAGGGGTTAAGATTAATACTTTGGTGCGATTACTCTTCGCACGTGTTTTTTCGTTCATCTTTTGTAAGATGGGTAAAACAAAGGCCGCCGTCTTACCTGTACCTGTTTGGGCCGACGCCAAAAGATCTTTGCCGTTTAAAATTTCAGGGATAGCTTTCAACTGAATGGGGGAGGGTTCGTTATAACCTAATTCCTTTAAGGCATTAGTTAGTGGTTCAATCAAACCGAGGGATGCAAAACTCATGAGATTTCCTATAGGGGAGTATGGGTGCTGGATGCAATTAATACAACGTGAATATTTTAAGTGCAATTATATAGGATGTATGATTAAAACACAAAGCTTATTTAAAACGAGATAAGCTTTTCATCATTAGTAATAACTATGCAGCGTTTCCAAAAAACCATATTGTATCATTTAATCAAATTCGGAGTCGCATAATAAGACTACAATTAAGAGAGTATTTTACACTCAGAGAGAATCATCTGTATGGAGATAAACAATTTACCCAAAGGGTTTTTTTATATTCCTGACTTCATTGATGAATCGCAGGCTATTTATTTACGTGATCATATTCTTCAACTTACTTGGCAAGAAATAACCATGTATGGACAAACCGCACGCCGTAGGGTGGTACATTTTGGTTTAGACTATGCTTATGAAAATCGTACGGTTCATCTTACGACACCACCTCCGCCGTTCCTTACCCCTCTTATCCAAAAAAGCGCAGAGGCACTACAGGTAGACGAAAAAGAAATTGCTGAAATATTGATTACTCAATATCCTGTGGGCGCAGGCATAAGCTGGCACCGGGACGCCCCCGTATTTGATAAAATTTTAGGACTTTCGCTGGTTTCTGGTTGCCCCCTTAAATTACGGATACCTTCTAATAAAGAAGTGATTAAGGTTCATCTTGCCCCACGCTCAGCTTACATACTTTCTGATGAGGCGAGAATCAAATGGCAACATGCAATTTCACCTGTAAAAAATGAACGTTACTCGATTACTTTAAGAACGTTAAAAAAACCTATCAGCCGTTAAGTTACAGGCCTAAAGATAAGAAACCAGTTACCGTTCGAGCCAAAAAATAGGTAAATAGCTGCAAGCATCTTCCCAAGTAATCGGCGGATTATTTCCTCCATCCCAATCTTGCCATGACTCGTTTTCCGCAACACGGGATTTCGCTCGCATTAACTCTAAGGAGCGCATCAATGAAGCTTCATCCGCTGTTTCATAAAATGTGATTTGTCTGGGAGGATTTTTTTTAACCGACGTATAACGACGGCAAGCACTCCAAGTAGGAACGTCAGCAAGATTTTTAACTAAATATGTATTCTCATACCAATCGTTAAACTTATGTAAGTATTTGGGTTGCACTTCAACGGATACGCAAAACAATGCATGATTAACAAAAGGCTCGCCTTTACCAATGCGGCGAGGGTGCTCATAACGGCAAGTATAAATTTCTGCCGGTTCATGGAGGCTCATCTTACTAATAAATTGCTGCATTTTCTTGCCCACACTTGAATCCTTTTTACGTTCAATCAACCGTTGGTAAATGGAATCAATGCAAGCCCGGGGCTCCAATTCATAAAGCGTCAAATACGTTTTATGGTAATAGCGTAAACTCCCACTGGTATTTCCTTCTTCGTAACGACGAGCGCTTAGGACTTCTGGAAATTCCTCTAAAATATTGGGGATATAGGCATGGTGGTAGAAATCATGGTATTCATCCACATATCTTGCTGGAATACTCGATTTTATAATCATAATTGGTTTTTGCATGCCCTCTCCCAAAGTAAAGGTTAGCAGGAACGTAGATCTTAGGTTAGAGCGTTCTTATTAAACTGGCAATAAAATAACTCCTAACCGTTAATTTTTCTCTAGAATTGATATAAACGTCCCACGGCAGAGGGTACTACGATTGTATCGCCAAATGTATTTCCTAAGGCACTTACTGCTCGCCAACCCGTACAATGCGCGGGGATTATCATTTTAAGATCGAATTGTTTCATATCTTCAACGGTTTGCTGAATAATTTTTTCTTTCGCGTGACCTGATAAATGAAACCCACCCATAACGGCATATAAAGGTATGGTAGGAAATAAAGCTTGAGCTTGCTTTAATACATTGATAATACCTGCATGAGAGCAAGCTGAAAAAATAATTAACCCTTTATTTCGCACATTTACCACTAAAAATCGTTCATCTAAAATTAACGGATCAGGAACCCATTCTTGGTTAGGTAACTGTTTTACATGCCCGGGATATCCCTTTTCATAATCCGTTATTCTTGAAATCTCTCCACTGAGATAAAACATGTTGTCGAGGAGCAAGCGCGCTTCATCGCTATTTACCACCATAGCACCCTTACTCTGAAGCTCTGCCGCAGAGGGTATTTTTTTAAAAGGAAAGATATGATGGTCCGACTGTGTGGCACGCTGATAAAACATACCCGGATTCAGTTGGAAAACAACTTTATGTTCTGGGTTGTGGCTTTTCATTAACTGCAATGCAGCCAAAAATCCTCCGGCATGATCCCAGTGTCCATGAGAAAGGACTACTTCTTCCACCTGAGTAATATTAATGCCAAGTTTGGTAACGTTTCTTTGGAAAACCTCCCCATCGGGACCTGCATCAAATAATAAGGAATGACTTAAAGAGTTTTTTGAGGCGGTTAATAAAAGTGATAATCCATGCGCACCACAGCACAGACATTCACCCGATAATTCTTCCATCCCCTGATCTGCCAAATAATCCATTTCATGAATAACATTCTCCGGGACGCTGGACAGGCTATCGGTTACATTGTCTACAACTACTTGAACTTGCAAAGAATCCACTTCAATTAACGCCATTTAATTTTCCTATTGAAATAAAAATCTAAAAAAGTTATGAGGCCATCTTAGCAGCAATTACGTTATTTCTTCCTATTTCTGTCTCGTATGAGGAAGTGAGGTAATAACTAACCGACATATTTTATTTAATTTATAGAAAAAACTCGTCTTTTTAGTTAATATTATGCGCAACGTATAAAATATATGAGCAACAATCATTTTAGGAGCTACATTTTGGCTATTCCATTACCCATAATAATTTCCAATCATATCAGCGAATTCTATGAAAAATATAAAGAAGTATTTTCTCCAGAATTACGCCGGGCAGAAATAGATACATTGCTTGCAAATAAAGCGTTTAATGATGAGAAAAGTGCGGGTTCACTGGGGGTTTCTCAATACTCACAAGCTCAAGAAGAATATCTAAAAAATGCTTCTCTTGTTTTAGATCATTTATGTTCTCAAGGTATAGTTACGCTGGAGAATTTCCTAGCCACCAACGATCCGGGTCTTAAGGTAATTTTTAATTTTTATAGAGACGAAAATATTGCTAAGTTGCAATGCCTAATGGAATATTTGACGGGAGGCAAACGTGGAATAGCGATTGGTTCCGATCACGCTCTTTACTTAAGAGTTGCATTATTTGCCTCTTTTTTAGAAGGATTAGTCTATGCAATTGAAGCAACTATCCCTCAGCCCTCGCAACCAAGTGAACAAATTCCTCTCGTTAAAAGAGATGCCCCTGATTTTTTAATGCAAAAATTACATAAAAGACTAAGCCGTCCTCTAGGTAATCTAATACAACAATGTAAGCAGTTTGAGGCGCAACACCCAAGTCTAACGGCACCCTTTCACTTTTCTGAATGGAATTTAGTTTCATATAATGATGATAGTTTTTTAGCCGTGATTCAAAAGAAGCTAGCAGAAGCTAAAGACACGGCCCGAGCTGCAAATAGAGAACTTGGGATAACTAGGGGGTCAGGCCTTGCCTTTTGCCTATATTAAAAAACAAAAACTAAGATGATACTTGCCATGAAGAAGGGAAGCATTTATTTTTAAATTTCCAAGGAAGAGAGACACAAGTCCAAGTTATGGTAAAACCTTTGCGCATTGAATACCGGGGCGGCTTATATCATATAACTAGCCGAGGGAATCGAAGAGAAGAAATATATTTATCAAACGGAGATAAAGAGTTATTTTTAACTATACTAGGCGATACATGTGAAAAACATGGGTGGTATTTATCTTGGCTCGGAAGACTTTGTTAATAAATCCCTGGGAAATATAAGTAAAGAATTCGATACATCTTATATACCCAAAATTCATTACAAGAAAATGACTGAAAAACTCCCAATTATAGAGTATGAGAAAATAGCGGCTGAAAGAAACGATGCTATTTATCTTGTATATAACACTGGCAAATATTCGCTGAAAGAAATTGGAGAACATTTTAATTTGCACTATTCAACAATTAGCAGAATTGTGAGTCAAAAATATAAAAAGACACAAGGCAAGGCCTGACCCTGTAGATTTTCATGTCATCTAAGATTCTAACTCCTCATGGAAAAAAAATTAGATTTTAAGGCATGACGTGAATGAATGCTCATCTTGCAAAACCCTGTCTCGGAGCCTCGCAAGATATCATGATGAACCATACTTGCACGGGTATTTAATTGCGGCTAGGCGGCTGATTTCGCCGTATAAAGCTAATAACTAAAAGGACAAGGGTTCCTAACATAAACCATGAGAGTAGGGCACTTCCAAAACCATGGCCAAACAATAAGCTACTGATCAGGCCCCCCATCAGTAAACCTCTCCAAAAACCATGCGATGGTTTTTGCATGGATCGGCTTCTGCTGAAAAAATTACTTTGTTTCGCGCGGTTAAAACCTGAAAACATGGAGCTGCGATGTGAAGAAAAGCTGCGAGCGCCGAATCTGCCGGCTGTAGCCTCACTAGTCGTAAGCCCTAAAGTAAGCAATAGAAAAAATAATGTTAAAAACGTGGAGCGCATGATTAAAACCTTTTTATTAAAAACCCAATTATCGCACCTGTGCATTAGAATGCAAAAATTTTCCCCAATAAATAGGTGATGCCAAAAATTAATGAACCTGCGTTAAAGCTTTTATTCGTTCTTTCCTCGTAATCAGGTTTTCATTTGGCCACGTCTTTCATACACTACATGCCGCGGTACGTAGGATTTTCAAGTATAGGTAAGATTCAGTTGCAAGCAATCGGGCTATGGTTTTTGATGTTAGAAAATGTGAACTTAATATTGAACTATTGGCGCAAACCTACATTAGATTTTGAGGGATGTTAATTAATTGGATGAAAACAGCGGGAATGGTTTTTTAACTTGAATATAACGATATAAAATAATCTATGCGACTGCTTCAATGTTACTAAAAGCAATGTTACGCTTTTTTAGGGTCCTTTTTGATTTAAGAAGACCCTGCAATATTAAACGAAATACGTTTGATGATATGTTATTACATTCCCATTGGTTTATAAATTGTGTTCTCAGAGGGATCTTCGGCGGGCCTACCTTCCCTAAGCTCGGTTCGCAGTCGCTTTGGCTCAGCCATATTCAATTTAACTTGTGTGATGAAGGCCTCATAAGTCTCTGGTACTCCAGGTATAGCTAGATCTGCGATGTCATGATAATTGCTTTCTGTTATTTTATTAATATGACGCTCCTCACGTCCATCAGTTCGATGCTGATCCACTCCAACATTCAAGCTTTTGATTAGCTCGTTTTCCTTATCATTTTCTCCCAGAATATTCATACACATACAGTTATCACCAGCTTGAAAACAGATTACTTTCATTTTGAGACTCCTATTACAACAGATGAGATCGGCAAAGCCGAATATTTGATTCTTTCAATCAAAGTGCCGAAGTATGATCTTATAATAAATTTGCCGGGTTTTTCCATAAGAAAAGTAAAGTGATACAAACTGTAATTTTTAGCAATCGTAACCTGGTTGCTAGACAACTAGGGTCTTAACACCTTCGTTAGTTCATATATTTTAACAAATTAGTGTCCGTTTTTTTGCGGTAAGATTAATGTTATAAAAACTAATCTTTATTGGTACTACTATCAATACTACAAAAGGGAAAGTCATGCAGTTTCGGAGGCCACTTTTGCATGGAGTCGTTTTTCGCATTGCGCTTCAATCACACCATATAAACACAAGATAAATGGCCGCCGTAATCTGAATCACCTTTATGACAAGAGCGACGGTAGCTAAAGAATAAAGCTTCGTTTGTATAAGTATCTAAATCGATTGACGTTACCGATTTTAAAGCTAATTTGCTTAATTTATTTCGCACAAATTGTGGTAAATCAAACATAAAATACCCATCTTTTTTTGAAGGGCTAAAATAAACATGATTGCCACTGCTATCTAACAAAAATTCTCGATAAAATTCAGAACTTACTTCGTACGATTCTTTTGAAATGCAAGGACCGATCACAGACAAAATATTATTTTTATTTGCGCCCAGCAAGTGCATTGCTTCAATAGTCTTTTCGATAATATCTGCTTTTGCGCTTCGCCACCCAGTATGAGCCAAACCTATAATTTTAGCTTGCTCATCGGCAAACAATACAATTGGACAATCTGCGCTATCAGCAGCAAGGACTATACCCTTTTCTCTTGTCACCATAGCATCGGCCTCAGGCCTATTTTTACTATCCCAAGATCCATCGACAATTGCGACTTTACTTCCATGAATCATTTTTACTGTGATCATTGATTCCAAGGAGAGATTGAGTTGTTTCAATGCGCGGCGTCTATTCTCTTTCACATTTTCAGGATCATCTTTACTTGTATCATTACAATTAAGCGAATTGTAATATCCTGTGCTTACACCACCTTTTTTCGTGAAAAAAGCATGGTAAACATCCTTTAATTTACTAAATTCAGTATCTCGAATAACTTCAAGCATATAACGCCTCTGTAACTTCTGAGTTCGAGCCCCAAATAGTTTATATTGTTTTGAATGAAAGACCAGCTTATATATAATCTAATCTTGATTAACCTCCAAATCAAAGAAAGACTACCCCAGTATTGAAGAAAAAGCTGCTCACCTCCTGCATTTCATCATCAAGAACCTCCATTTGTAGATGGCAATAAGCGAAGCGGGGCTTATGCTTTTATATGGTTTTTACGTCATGCAAAAATTTTGGGCTTAACCCGTATTACCCCCATTTAACAGCCATAGCATTACTCATCGCGGAAAGTAGTCCCAAAAATAAAGAAAAGATGACGGAATTGGTTTGTATGTTGTTAATTAAGAGTGAAGTGGTCTAATAGATCTGACCACTTCATAGCTAAAAGTAGAGAACCCGAAGCTATCAGAAGAAAAATGAATCATTTATGCAGAACCCTTATAAAAACTGGGCTAACGGTGATCTGAAACAGAAAAAGCTGGTTCAAAGGCTGGTATTTATCAATCCCATCGTGATACACCCATCGCAACCTATTGGAACCATCAATTTATCTCTTCCTTTCAAGATGTTACGGGGTGTTTCTAGTGGAAAACTTCATATGGGCGGCGGCTATCATATTACGAACGTAACCAATTGATAATAAATAATTGTTACAATATGATTTTTAAAGAGGCCCCCAAAGAGTTATTATTAGAGTCCTTATAATGTCTTACTTCCTATTGGAACCACATTCTTATCAAAGAAGTAATAATATAATTTAGAATTGATCTCGAATGGATTCTCAATGATATAATATTGATTATACGCTGCACCAATCCCACTATCAGAAAGGGCTGCATAAATACATAAATATGCTTGGTTTTCCGAATCAACTTGCCACCATGTTTCTTTCGAAAATTCTATGCCTGGCTTGATTTCAGGGTTTATTGAGTAGTTTTCAGCCAAGACAGGATCGTATTTTTTATCATTAATGAGCAGATAAAATTTGTCATCACACGTCGTAGTGCCATACATATGCCCATTTATAGAGCGTTCATATTGCTCTTGGCAGCCTTCTAATGGTTTATCTGCTAAACCATCACCATCTAATCTAGTCAGTTTAATTTTATTATTATAAGGCTTATTGTCCATGCATGTACGTAGAATTTGAAATGGAGGTGTGGCTAGAACCGGGACCACAACGCCAATCAATAGGAACGAAAAAAATAAAGTTTTAATCAACTGCATTGTCGAACTCCTCTAGCGTGAAGAAACTGTTCGTCTAGTTTCCAAAAGATTGTTTTGCCTTGAACGGCTGTAGAAATATAAACATTATCGTAATATCCTTTATTCCCTCTTATTGGCACATGAGGGGGCTCGGGCGTAGAAAAAATATTATGTTCTGGCTCTAAATAACGAAACCCCGCTTTATACTTATCATGCTTTGTACCACTGGTTTTTAAATCGTAACCATCCCAATAACAGGCACCATTTGAGTAGTCTCTGCCATAGTTTAAAGCATTACTAGCTGCCATATAAGCTTTATCAAAATTTTTCTCCTCGCCGCACATCAATTTTACAAACCTCTCATTTTTATTGTAAACAACATATGAAAAATGTTTTTTGACTTTCACTAACGTATTGATGCTATCTAAATGCAAAGCATCCCGTTTTCTGATTATTGCTGAAGCAATACCCGCCATTTCTTCATATACATTTGACCAATGCGATTCTCCATATACGATGGCTGCTAGTAATTTTTCTTCAGGAACATTTTCGATATCATTCCAACAAGCATCATCTGGACGAAAACACGTATTTTCATCTGCCGACAATTCCCAAGTTGAATTAGGACAATCAGAGACTATTTCATTACACCAACCAAAATTCATAGGGATTTTAATTGACCCATCAGCGCATATATCAACACCCTGAGGATAGGTTGCATTCCCTAAATCATTAATACAATAACTAGCATTTGGTAAGTCTACAGGCTGTAAATGTCTTGCGATACAAGCCTCTTGCCAAGTATTCTCAATAATCGAGCGATCATCATTAAAAGTAAAAGCCTGACTAAATTTAAACATTTGTATTTTATGGGCAGCGATAGTTTCTCCGTTAGTATTATTGATTATTAAGCTTAGGAAGAGACACCATATAAAGTTTGAACGATAGAAAGAGCACATAAAAATACATAAGTAAGATTGATGAACCTTGAATAATAATAAAGAAGTGAAACTTATTCTAAAAAATGAAAGAAAACACTCTGGAGGGTCCACTCTGGAGGGTCAGGCCTTGCCTTTTGCGTATATTAAAAAAACAAAAACTAAGATGATACTTGCCATGAAGAAGGAAAGCATTTATTTTTAAATTTCCAAGGAAGAGAGACACAAGTCCAAGTTATGGTAAGACCTTTGCGCATTGAATACCGGGGCGGCTTATATCATATAACTAGTCGAGGGAATCGAAGAGAAAAAATATATTTATCAAACGAAGATAAAGAGTTATTTTTAACTATACTAGGCGATACATGTGAAAAACATGGTTGGTATTGTCTTTCATATTGTCTAATGAGTAATCACTACCATTTGTTGATTGAGACTCCACTTGGTAACTTATCAAAAGGGATGCAATATCTCAACGGGGTTTATACACAAAGATTTAATAGGGTTCATCAACGTGTTGGGCATGTTTTTCAAGGAAGATATAAAGCGATAATAGTTGAAAAGGATAGCTATTTTCTGGAGGTAGCACGGTATATAGTCTTGAATCCTGTTAGAGCTAAGATGGTATTAGAGGCTAGTGATTGGTATTGGAGCAGTTATTTATCCATCATCCATGAAGTGACTCCGCCGCGCTGGTTAAATGCGGACAATCTGTTAGCCGCATTTAGTTCTAATAAATCTATGGCTATAAATAAATACAAACAATTTGTGAAAGATGGTGTGAACAAGGCAAGCCCTTGGGCCGACTTAAAAAATCAAATTTATCTTGGGTCGGAAGACTTTGTTAATAAATCCCTGGGAAATATAAGTAAAGAATTCGATACATCTTATATACCCAAAATTCATTACAAGAAAATGACTGAAAAACTCCCAATTATAGAGTATGAGAAAATAGCGGCTGAAAGAAACGATGCTATTTATCTTGTATATAACACTGGCAAATATTCGCTGAAAGAAATTGGAGAACATTTTAATTTGCACTATTCAACAATTAGCAGAATTGTGAGTCAAAAATATAAAAAGACAAAAGGCAAGGCCTGACCCTGTAGATTTTCAAGGGTTTGTGATGGTCTTTGGTGGTCGTTTATGGTTTGAATAATTGGTGGGGCGGCGTCAATCATATTTAATGCATAATTAATTGATAAAAAATGATTTTATCAATATGATTTTCAGGAAGGCCCCCAATTAGGCCCCCACAAATACCGTACTGATGCTGGAATTGAACCGTGCTCCATTGCTCTAATTTCTCTTTGACTACTTATTAAATAGCCGAACTATCCCTTACATAACTACCATCTATCAATGCAATTGTGTGATTGATACTCTGGGGGAGCTAAAGACCCATCTGGAAGAGTGGCGCAATAATAACTTTTAGCAGATTTTAATTGCTCTTGAGTTAACTTCGCTCCAATCAAAATACTAAAATCAAGATTAGCCCCTTTTAAAGAAGCATTAGTAAAATCAGCAGAAGAAAGATTAGCTGCTTTAAAATTCACCTTACTTAAATCAGCATTTTGAAAATTTGCACCACTGAAGCTGGCTTTATAGAATTTTGCATAATTGCATCTTGCTTCGCTAAAGTTCGAAACCATAGCTTTTAAACTATAAGAATTTACTTGAGTAAGGATACTGCCAACAAAACTTGAACCGATAAATTCTCCATTTAATATTGCAGAAATTAAAATAGAACCATCTAATATCGATTGCTCTTGCCCCTCTAGGTTAGCACCGGAAAGATCACATTTCTGACATGAGTGATATTTATTATATTGCTCAAGATCCTTATCGGAGTATGAGATTTTGGCATTTACAGACGTACTCAGCAAAAGACAAAATATTATTGCAGAATTAATATTCTTTTTATTGATCACAATCAATTTCTCCATTTTCATCATAAACTGAGCCATCAGGCAATGTTGCACATCGATAAAAGCTCAATGAATCTAATTGTTTTTGAGTAATATTAGATCCATATAAATTTGCTCTCGATAAATTAGCTCCGCTTAAATTTGCACCTAAAAAATTAGCATTCATAAATTGAGCATGAGAAAAAACTCCTTTCTCTAAACTTGCGCTTGATAAATCTGCATTAGTAAATTGAGCATATTCAAAATTAGCCTTATAAAAATTACTGTTTTTAAGTTTTGTATATTTGAGTGAGCACTGTTCACATTCACTATTAGAAAAGTTGCTATTAGATAAATCAGACTCATCAAAAATAGTTTCGAACATTCTTGAAACTACAAAATTTGAATGAATAAGGCTTTTCTTCCTAAAATCAACATTTCTAAGATAAGCTGCTGTCCAATATGAATGGTTTAAATTTTCGGCCAGAAAGGTCTCTTTTTGATAATTATTAATAATATACTCGGTAATATCACACTGTTGGCAATTATCTGATTTATTTAGTTTGTCGATATCAGACGGTATATAAGCAAAAGAAATTATTGGCATTAAACCCCAAAAACCAATTGCGAAAATATTTTTTTTCATTTTTACATCCATTTTATTCCCTTTTTAAGGAAGCAATTACATCATAAATAATTCCTGTATCAAATAGTTAACTCTCTATTTTCTAATTGATAAATGATCCTCATCTGGTAAGTTATTATCTCTATATCTTGCTTTTGCTATTTCCCATTCGTTCTTTTGTTCGCGAACAGCGAACGTCTGTGATATACTTTATTTACGTCATTTAGAGAATAATACCATGTTAAAGTCACAGGATTGCGTTGTATTAATAAAACTATTGGCAAATATCGGGAGTGAATTATCCCAGCGGCAATTATCCGCTGCATTGGGGATTAGCTTAGCTGAAGTTAATGCGGGCATAAAGCGACTAGAAGAAGCTGGGCTATTGAGGAAAGATAAACAAGGAAAACTCTTTCCTAATGTTCATGCAGCAGAAGAATTTTTGGTACATTCGATCAAATTCCTATTCCCAGTAAAACTAGGTGAATATACGCGAGGTACTCCAACAGCAATTGCTGCTCCCATTTTTCGCGATAAAATTGCATTAGGTAATGATCCCATTCCTGTATGGCCTGATGCAATGGGAGAAGATCGGGGTGTTGCATTATTGCCGATTCACCCTAATTTATCAAAAGCTTTAAGGGCAAATCCTGATACAGCTTTTCATGAACTACTTGTATTAATTGACGTCCTCCGCTCAGGACGCCCCCGAGAGCGCAATCTTGCAACAGAACTTTTAAAGGAAAAATTAAATCATGTTGGGTAATAACAATGTGAAATTGGCAAATCTAAGAATGTTAGAGTTTGTTGCAACAAAATTAGGTGATATTCGAAATGATGTTGTTTTCTTAGGAGGATGTACCACGGGTTTATTCATATCTGATCCGCTGGTGCCAGATGTGCGCTATACACTTGATGTTGATTGTATTGTGGATGTTATTTCCCGGAATCAATACTACCAGTTAGAGAAAAAACTTAACAAACAAGGCTTCAAGAAATCTATAACTGAAGATGTCATTTGTCGCTGGTTTTATGATGAGGTCATTCTTGATGTGATGCCTACGGATGAAACAATTTTAGGATTTGGAAATCGTTGGTATAAACAAGCAATTGCATCTTCAAACCTCTATCTGCTAGCTGAGAACCTTGAAATTCGTGTTGTTACAGCTCCTTATTTTTTAGCTACCAAATTTGAAGCATTTAAAACAAGAGGTAAAATGGATTTTTACGCCAGCCATGATTTTGAAGATATTGTATCAGTCCTAGATGGAAGGCTTGAAATAGTGCATGAAATCCAAAATTCTGATTCCATCCTACAAGAATATTTGATTAATTCGCTGCAAGAAATCATGCTTTCTCCTTCATTTAAAGGAGCCATTCCTGGACATTTTTCTCAATACGGAAGTATTGCCAATGATCGGATTGAGTTACTCGAGCAAAAATTAACTTCCATACAGAGTAAGTGACATGAAACTGGCATGGTTAACCGATGTTCATTTAAATTTCCTTAATGCAGATGAACGCCAAAAATTTTACCAAGAAATTATTAACACCAAATGTGATAGTGTATTAATAAGTGGTGATATTGCAGAAGCACCCAGCATTAAATATATACTGCAAGAACTGTCAGATTTTATTGAAAAACCAGTTTATTTCGTTCTTGGTAACCATGATTATTATCGTGGTCGGGTAAGTGAAGTACGAAGCCAAGTGACTGAGTTAACTCAATCTAATCAGTATTTATTTTGGCTGCCTGCCTCAAGCCCACAGCGATTGGATGAAAACACGATTTTAGTGGGACATGATGGCTGGGCTGACGGTCGTCTGGGTAACTATTATGATAGCAGGGTCGTGCTTAATGACAGTAAAATGATCGCTGATTTATTTCAAGAAAAGATTCTTGGTAAGTCTCAACTATTAGCAAAAATGCAGCAACTTGCTGATCTTGATGCTAGCCAGCTCCAAATGCAATTATTACAAGCAGTAAAAGAGCATCCTCGAAAAGTTATTGTTTTAACGCATATTCCCCCATTTAAAGAAGTATGCTTCCATGCAGGTAAAATAAGCAATGATGACTGGCTGCCTTACTTCGCGTCAGAAGCAACTGGTGAAGTATTAAGAGATATTTGCATGAACTACACGGATATCAACTTCTTAGCATTCTGTGGTCATACTCATGATAAAGCAGAATATAATCCTCTTCCCAATTTGCTGGTTGAAGTAGGACATGCAGAATATCAACAGCCAGAAATTCAGAAAATTATTTATACGAGTAAAATAGCTTAATGATTCATCTGCATTTAAATAATCGAGTAAAGAAATGAGTATTTTTTTAGAAACCAAACGCCTGATTCTGAAAGCACCTGAGTTGACGGATTTAGATAAATTAGTAGCATTACGCTCTGATCACGAGGTAATGAAATATACTGGTGAAGGTGGAGCTCAAACAAAAGAACAAGTCCAGGATTATTTAAATTTTGCATTGTCTTATCAAAAAAAACATGACATGGGATTTTATTTGGTATTTGAAAAAGAAAGCGGCAATTTTATTGGCGAAGCTGGCTTGTTTCATTTGCTCTTTGATGACACTCAGTCTGAAATTGAAATTGGCTATCATTTACACAAAAAATATTGGAGCAAAGGATACGCCACAGAAATAACAAAAGCTTTAGTTCATTGGGGATTCCAACATTTATTGATTAATAAGATAGTTGCTTCCGCCTATCCGGATCAGCTTGCCTCTCAAAAAGTCTTACAAAAATCTGGTTTTGACTATAGAGGCACAAAACAAACCTCCGATGGTACAGAATTATTTTGGTACGAAACCTACAAGAGCGATGGCATTGAATTGGCTCCTTATGATGATCTATGGCCTCAAATAGCAGAACTTGAGATTAAAATACTGCGTGAACTAATTCCCCGAAAGCATCTTATTGATATACAGCATGTAGGAAGCACTGCTATTCCTGGAATGTTAGCTAAGCCCATTATTGACATCCAAATAGTTGTTGATTCACTCCCCAATATTAAAAAGGCTGCTATAAATACTCTAGAAAATATTGGATACATTTATTGGCGAGAAGATCCTGACCCCGAAAAGATGTTTTTCGTAAAAGGTATGCCCCCATTTGGTGAGAAAAGGACACATCATGTCCATATTATTGAGCCTCAGTCTAAACGTGGACAACATCGAATTATTTTTCGAGATTACTTAATTGCCCACCCTGAAGCAGCACATGAGTATGAACAATTAAAAATAAAATTATCGCAACAATACACCTATGATCGTGAACAGTATACTGATGCTAAAACTCAGTTCATTAATAAAATTTTAAAAGAAGCAAATGTATGAATCATGAAGAAACAGATATGCAAATACCAGATCCAAATGTTATCCAGGCAGCACAACATTTATTACAGCAATATTTTGCAAACCCATGCGAAATAAAGTCAGCTACTTTTTTAAGTGAGCCTGATCGAAGAAATGTGGTTTTGCGGCTTTATTTAGAAAAGAAATCTGATGTTATCCCTGCAAGCATCATTCTAAAGCAGTCATTGCCCGAAGCAATGGATGACGATGACAAAGATGCTTATGCGCGGTTCGCACGAGATTGGGCTGGTCTGGAATTTTTAAGTGGGGTTAAACAATGGCATCATAACGTCCCAAAATTTTATGGTGGTAATAAGGAGCATCGATTTATCCTGCTTGAAGATTTAGGCCTTGAACATATTAGTTTGGTTGATTCTTTAACTCTCCCTAATCATGCAGGGGCAATTGGTGCCCTAAATCGTTTTATGATGGCATTGGCAAATTTTCATGCTGCAAGCTTTGGTCATGTTTCAAAATATGAAGCCATTCTGCATGACATCAATCCGCAAGCGGAAAGCATGCAAGATGAACTTGATTTTATATTTAGTGACTTATTGCCTAAACTTGAGCTAGCCAATAAAAACCTTGGATTAACTGTCACCCCCGAAACCATCCATGAAGCACAAAGCTTAATTAAATCACTCATCAAACCAGGCGCATTTACAGTATTAACCCATGGGGACATCTGTCCAGACAATGTGTTTGATCACAAGAATTCTCAAGAATTACAACTCATCGATTTTGAGTGGGCAGTTGTGCGTAATGCATTACTGGATGGCACCTACTTACGAATGAGCATGCCCACCTGTTGGTGCGCTAAGGCTATACCCCATGAAGTAATTGAATCTTTGGAAATAATCTATAGAGAAGAATTAAAACGCGTAATACCAGCTGCCTCAGATGATTTAGCTTATATGACTGCTTATACCGAAGCTTGCGGTTTTTGGTTATTACAACAAACCATTCCTCTTCTAAACTCTGTTATAGATAAAGATAGAGTGGGGCCATCGGGTCCGACTCCTGAAAATTCCTTATGGAAACCAGAAGAAAATAATGTCAGACCTCGAGTCCTAACAAGACTTCAAGCCTTTATTGATGTGGCTTCAAAAAATGATCAATTACCCCAATTGAGAAGAATGGCACAAGATATATTAATCGCAGTTAAAACCCGTTGGTTAGATGTAAAGCCGCTTGAATTCTATCCTGCGTTTATGGAGCTTAAGCCATGAAGCGATACATCATAACGGGTACTCCCGGCTGTGGAAAAACCTCTGTTATTCGTGCCCTGGAATTAACAGGAGCAAGTGTTGTAAGCGAAGCAGCAACTGACCTTATTGCCTTTAGACAAGCTCAGGGTGACATGGCGCCTTGGAAGCACACTAATTTTATTGATGATATTGTTAGGCTTCAAAAACATCGACAAATTGATATGTGCGATGATTATTCCGATCGGCATTTTTATGACCGCTCACCAATCTGCACCTATGCGCTTGCCCTATATCTTGGTTTTGAGCCATCCCCTAACCTGATGGATGAAATAAAACGAATTCACAAATATGATATTTATGAAAAACAAGCTTTCTTCCTTGAAAACTTAGGCTTTATAACAAATACCGATGCGAGGCAAATAAGTTTTGAAGACTCAGTTAAATTTGAGCAAGTTCATAGAGATGCTTACGCTAAATTTGGTTACGAATGCGTAACTATTCCAGCTAAATTCATCGATGAACGAGTAGGA
Source organism: Legionella adelaidensis (assembly GCF_900637865.1). Taxonomy (NCBI): domain Bacteria; kingdom Pseudomonadati; phylum Pseudomonadota; class Gammaproteobacteria; order Legionellales; family Legionellaceae; genus Legionella; species Legionella adelaidensis. The sequence goes on along the minus strand of NZ_LR134433.1, from coordinate 345,642 downwards.
ATTATTTTGAAGAATATACAATGAAAAAAAACTCAGTAATGAATAAATTGATAGTCCTTTACCCAATTTATTAGTTGAAGCCGGTCACGCAGAATATAATGTATTGTTTATGTATGCCAAAAATAATAGTTATGATTTTAGGATAAAAGCGATGCTAATAAAACCAAAACTTGCAGACGAGGAAATCGTCAGATGTTTACGAGAGGCTTATGAATTAGATGTAAAATTAATTTCTTTTCTTCCAATTGGTGCTGATTTCAATACGGCTGTTTACCGTGTTACAGCAAGTAACCAAACGGATTACTTTCTAAAGTTACGACGCGGTGAATTTATTGATGCCTCAGTTTCAGCTCCTAAATATCTTGCTGACTCAGGCGTCAAGCAAGTGATCCCGCCTCTTGCAACCAAGACAAAGCAGCTTTGGACAAGCTTGGCATCCTTCAAGGCAATTCTCTACCCTTATATAGAGGGTGGTAATGGCATAGAAACCAAACTATCAGAAGATCAATGGGTGCAATTTGGATCGGCCATTAAAAAGCTTCATAGCACCGATATTCCAAATGCCCTAACAAGTGGCACACCCCGGGAAGTATTTTCTTCCAAATGGCGAGAAACCGTCAAAGCATTTCTTATACGCATTGAAAATGAGGTTTTTAAAGAGCCTGTTGCGGTAAAAATGGCAGAGTTTCTGAAATCCAAAAGTAGCGAAATACTTAACCTTGTTGAGCGCGCTGAAAAGCTTGCGGCAACGATCCAAAAAGAGCCCCTCAAATACATTTTATGCCATGCAGATATCCATGGTTGGAACTTGATTGTTGACAAAAAAGGAGCCCTTTATGTTGTTGACTGGGATACACTCATCTTTGCCCCCAAAGAACGTGATTTGATGTTTGTCGGAGCTGGCATTTGGGACAGTGGCCGCACAGCAACAGAAGAGGAGTCACTATTTTATCAAGGCTATGGCCAAACAAAAATAAATCAGGATGCCATTTGCTATTATCGTTTTGAACGTATTATTCAGGACATCGCAGAATATTGTGAATACATCTTTCTGTCTGATGAAGGTGGTGACGACCGGATGCAATGCTTTGAACACTTACAGCCCGTTTTTCTACCGAATGGTGCAATAGAGAGAGCTTATCAGGCCGATAAAATGAGAGAAATTTTATAAAATTATATTGATAGGTGGCGACAGTGGCAGAATCTGCTTAAAATAATCATATTCTCATTTTGGTTTCATAGATTAATTAGGACCTAGCAAGATACTTATTTTTTTAGAAAAATATCAGTATAAATGTCGTGTAACTTGCACAAACGTTCGTATGTACGCCAGTGCATTCCCTTGGGCTTATCCTGAGTCCCTTCTAATATACCTGTATTCCATTTCAACCTAGCGCGTATTTTTTCAGCTTTCCGTATTGCTCGATCACTAACTCCTTCACGTTGACTTTGATAAACTAGCTTGTAACAATGACGACATGCGAAAATAGGCCCACCGTATAGTATAGCTACGCGACGGCCGCACTTTTTTAAAGGACAAATAAACCACGGGCGTTGACCACCAAAATGGCAGTCTTCCCAGAGAATATCAATAACATAATTAATTTTCTGCGGCTCTTTTTTTTCTTTTGGATTTTGCCATCGCACAATTAGGTAATTTCGATCAGGAGCTATTTCTACATTAATAAATAAAATTATTTTTCCATCAGATAACCATTGTCTGCTAAATTTATTATTTGAAATTAAAACTTTTTCACGACTCCAGCGCCGTATATCAATAAACCTATAATTATTTATGGTTGGCTTAGAATCATGATACCAATGTTTTCCGCTACCATAACCACCCATTTTTCCTCCATATTCTACATCTTTTACCGAAATTAATTGGAAATTTTATTATTTTTACGTTCAACATTATGCTTATTCATGACAGTTTTTTTATGCTAACAATAAGAAACCTACAAAACTGATGAAACCGATTCAACACGCCATCGCTCAGCAGAAGTATGCCCACTACATCGAACAAAACGAAGGCTGTCAACAATTTGTCCCTCATGCCTCTTAATCCATCTTCCTAATCTGAGTCGATTTATTACTCCACGCTCATCCGCAATATCATGGAGTATTTCCCTAAGCTCTTCATTTTCACCATTTACAGCTTCTCTTACCATTGCCGGCACATTTTTAAAAGTATTTTTCCAGGCCATTAAAAGTCTGCCTAACTGTTCACGATCAGGGTCTTCTTTTAATGCTTCAAAAATTGATCCTGCAGGATCAACATAGCCAAGCCATAGCAGAGGTTGACGACAAAGATCTGACCAGTCATTAAAACCTGCTAGTGATTTACATGTAAATTTTGGTCTTCCAGCAATAATCCAAGCACGTACAAGAGTTATTGCAGCAGACACATAGCGTTCCCTTTCCTCAAATACTTCTGAGATGAGATCAGGCCGTTTAAATTCTCGAGCAGCTGGAATCTCAATTTCAGGATTGAGGTTGATAGTAATACACCGCCTTGCCATGTCTTTGATTGGAGTGACATTATTGCCACTAGATAAGAAAAGTGTTCTAGTACTTACCTTAGCTGTTTTGGATACACCTAGTATTCGTCCACTGATAAATTCTGATGTAAGTGCTGTACACAGACTCTTATGTGGTAAAATATCACTGGTAATATTGTCAAATTCAATTACAGCAGGTGCATATAAAAGCTCTGCTAATAGTAATTTACGGCATTCTTCGTCATCTGCAGGAAAGGTAGTCGGTGTTCCTTTCTGAGGCGCAGCAAAGGCTGTAATTAATGAGCAAAGATAAGATTTACCTGATCCAACGGCGTGAGCGCGTACATGAATCATAGGAGCATTGATGAGGCTTGGGCGAATAGCAGCTGTTAGAATAGCAGAAAGTGCTGCAGCATGATCTCTTTCAGTAGCAAAATCAAACTCTTTCAAAAGCTCATTTAACAGCTCTAATGCTGATTGAGCATCCTCACGGCCTGGTTTATCGGGTATTAAAAATTGTCTACTATCAAATATACCAAACATTCCTGTATCTGTATCATAATTAGCTTGCAGCATTATACTTCCATCTGTTCTTAAATAAGGTTGGCGGGCTAAACCATTGATTAGAGGCAAATGCCTGTAATTATTTGAATCATAAAGGATAGATGTATGACGGGCAGGAGGATCAATACGTGTCCAATTTTTAGAACGACCATCAAATTGCTCCCATATTGCAATGCTTGCAAGAGCCCTAACTAGTACTGATTGAGAAACCGGTTGTATTTGCGTTTGGTTAGTACCTCCATCTATATAAACCGAAACAATCATACCGCCTCTTTGATAGTACTGTTTTGTAGCTGCTAATTCTCGCTCCGCTATGTCTACAATACGATGAATCTCTCCTTTAACAACATGAATAGTGGGTTTCATACGTGCGGATTGTAAATCAACATTAAGAAATCCTAACAGATCACGGATATGTCTCTCGCTACAATGGCCATGAAAGCATTTGAAACCGCCTAAAGGGTAATTGTCATCAGGTTCGAAATAAGCCGTTCCACTATTCACTAAAGCAGTATGCTCATTTACCCAGGGACAGGTAATATCATGCTTGCCTTCTCCTAACGGTGATTTATAAAGACTATGTCTTGTTAAAGCAGCAACAACAGTATTTTCCTTCGGACCGGGGGTCCAAATTTGTTCATTATCCGTATCGTTGGCATTAGTAGTATCGTTAGCATTAATAGTTTGAATGTGAGAAGATTTACTCCGTTTTTCATCACTAAGTTCTAATTGAAAATAATTAATCAATTCTTGAAATGAATAACGATTTTCTGGCTTCCATAATTTCAATTGACAGCGAAACTGTTGTGCATGTTTGCCATTTACAGCAACAGGAAGCCTAGCTAATCTAGCTGTTGGACCATTCGCGCCAGGATCACATAATCCAGCTTGAACAAAAGCCTTCACGACTTGATCAGCGAGTTTATTTTCACTGATAGGCTCTCTTAAAATATAACCTACCTGAAAATTGCCTGGTGAAGTTTCAAGAATCCAGCTGGGCTGTAATGTGATTCGATCAGTTGATACTTTACTGCCAATATCATCTAACATGATGACACACAGCTCACAGAATTGGGATTTTTTACGCCTATATTTCCCAATTTCATTAGCCTTAAAGCGAGATAAACTGAAATAATTATTTGCATCAGCACTCAGAACTGTAGAAACATTAGTCCAGGGACGGCTAAACCATTTTTTATTATCTATGTCTTGAGGATTTCCTTTAAAGCTAACTATCATAGGGTGTTCTTTATAACTTCCTGGATTGCCAAAAATTGCTAGCAAGAAATCGGCGTTGCTGGTGATGACAGTTTTATCGCTTTTATCGGTTATCACAGAGTCAAAAGTAAAATTTGTCAATGAAGTAGCCATCATGCTTGCCCTCCATCGTCTCTTTGTCGGCTTTGAGTTATCTGTTGCTCCAACCATTCATTAACTTCAGCTTCAATCCAGCCAACTGATCTTCCCCCTAAAGAAACAGGGCGAGGAAAATGGCCCCGTGAAACTCGTAGGTATATGGTACTTCGAGAAAGTCCTGTTCGTTTTTTTACTGTGGGTAATCTTAGGATGTTTGTAACCATGTTGAATCCTCCTCGGATTTCATTAAACACAGTTACAGAGTAAAAAAAAATGAATAGCTTGTGGTGGAGTTCGGTTTTAGTTAAGCCGAATTCGGTTTAAGCGTTATAGGCCTAATTTTGATTCGGGTAAGCCTCGCAAGCTTTTTTTAACCATTTTCTGACGGTATCAGTGTCTAGGTTATCACTTAAAATTTTCGTTATATCCTCTGATATTTCTTTAGGAGTAGCACTTTTTTTATCATTGGGATTGTACTTGTATCCTGCGTAAGCCATAGCGGCTATCAATTTGTATAAGCTTTGCCTTTCTTTTTCTCCCAAAGGTTTGTCTGTGTCAGATTGTTGTTGAGCATCCTTGAGATTTGCAATCAATCGATCTTGTTCAGAGATGAGCTCAAGAGCTTCCGTATATTGTTTGTTTAATTGTTCATACGGCTCTTTTAGATTAATTACCGGTCTTTTAAAACTATTAACTCCCCTTATTAGGGCTTCTGGAATATCCAAATTCATTTCCTTCGCCCATACTAAAAACTCTGCTGGAATAATTGGCTCAACTAACTCGCCGGAGGATATACATCGAAGGACTGTTATTCGTAATTGATTAAATTTTCTTGCTAACGGGAAGTCTGGTGAATCTTCTTTTAATTTATCCCAAGTAACTTTCGTTGGATCTTTTCCAAGCAAAAGAGCGATTGCCTCATCTATTTCCCAAGTGGGATGTTTAGACCAAGAAATAAAATCAGCATCATATTCAGGTGCGTTAAACTCATAAGCTCTATCCAATTCCTTCTCATATTGTGGGTAAAAATTTTTATCCGTTTTCCTTTTTAAATCAAAATAAATATTTTGAAGGTCCTTTATATCTTTCTCCAACAATTTTTCATTAGAGTAGTGAAGTTCTCCAGGCAGTTGAGTTAAAACCTCAAACTCCGTTTGTATTTCTTTGATAAGAGTATCCCTATCCCAAGTTTCAAATTTCATGCGAATATTTTCTCCGTATAATCCTTAACGCAAGATCAAAAGTGACATAATTAGTCACTGAATTTTTTTTTATAAAATTTATCTAATTTTTTTAAAAAATCTACGTCAGAACTATATTCTTTTTTAAGTTGATGCATAACCTCAAAAATATATTTTGCTGCTATTACAACTTCACTATTCTGTAAATTTTTATCACTTTTAATAGATTTAGCAATTTTTTCTACCTCTGCAGAAGCATTCATCACTTGTTGGACAATGGATATTATCGGTCCACCAGGAAAAATTTTTCTAAAAAATTTTTGTGCCTTTAAATTGCTATAATGAACTGCTCCCTCAATACTATTAGGGTATAGGGATTTTTTATGGATACCATGTTTTTCTAAAAAATGAATACAATTTTTGCGGTCAGTGTTTTTTATATAAAGCTTTCTAAAATATAGGTGTATGTTATCTAAATTTTTTAATTCAGCTTCAACTGAATCATCTGATGTGGTTCGTGTGAATAATCCTTTTTGATTTATCGCCCGTGAATTATCAGGGCTTATTGAATCAATGATTACTATCTTGTTTTGAAGATTCTTTTCTACATACTTTCTGTCTAAAAAATATATCGCCGCATAAGGATTTCGCACATCATTATCCGGATCTTCGAATGCAAAAAATAATGCTACTAAAGGATCATGACTCCAGTCCAAGGTAGGGGTTAATAATCCATAATGTCGTCCTAACCCCCATAAATGATCATTATCATACTGATGGTAATAATTACCAGAAGAGTCCCGTAAATCCATATCTTCCAATGCATTGCGGAATAAATCTAATAGCTCATTGGCTTCTTTTTCTTCAGGATTATTACACAACCGCGAGAATGAAGAGCTCAGAGACCAGTGACTCTCTTTGTGCCCTCTAAATATGAAGGGTTTTGACCTCCAGGAGAGCAACAAAGGTTTAATATCCTGCCAATGCTCAATCCTTGACACGGGAATATACCCATCTTGAAAGGATTCTAAGGCTACATCTTCATATATGGGTATTTGATCATATTCGTTAGCTTGTATCTTTTTCATCATTATCCTAATTCACTATGGCTATCATCCTTTAACTTATAAAGATAGTCTGCCCACCACTGCATCATCTTACGACGCTCAGGAAGATACTCAGCATAATTGTAGGCTGCACGTATATTATTACGCTCAGCATGCGCCAACTGTCGCTCGATAGCGTCTCGATTCCAGTCATGCTCATTAAGCAATGTGGAAGCCATACTTCTAAAACCATGTCCTGTCATTTCATCAGAACTGTAACCTAAACGTCTAAGTGCAGCTAGCACAGTATTTTCACTCATTGGCCGATCTATGGAGCGCAAACTGGGAAATAAGTATTTTCCAGATCCAGAAAAAGGATATAACTCATTGATAAGCTCTATAGCTTGAGTAGAAAGTGGCACAATATGTTGCTCTTTCATTTTCATTTTCTTAGCAGGAATACGCCACTCTGCTTTTGGTAGGTCAAACTCTGTCCATTCCGCATGCCTTAATTCTCCTGGCCGTACAAAAAATAAAGGAGCTAATTGCAAAGCACATTTTGTAACAAAGTTACCTTGGTACTCATCAATTGCTCGTAGTAACTTACCTATTTCATTTGGATCTATAATACTTGCATGATGTTTTTGTTTTACTGGTGCTAAGGCTCCTCGTAGATCAGCAGCAGGATTGCGCTCTGCCTTACCAATAACAATGGCGTAGCGGAATATTTGCCCACACATTTGAGAGACTCGGTGAGCCGTTTCAACAGCACCTCTATTTTCAATTCGACGTAATGCAGAGAGAATTTCTGGAGCAGTGACTTCATTAATGGGGCGTTTGCCAAGCCAAGGGAAGATATTTTGCTCTAAACGGATTAAAATACGTTCGCCATGATTTTTGCTCCATTGTGGGGTAAATTTGGCATGCCATTCCCTAGCAACTGCCTCAAAGCTATTTTCATCTGCCATTTTCTTAGATCGTTTAATGGAATTCTTCAATACCCCTGGATCAATAGTATTAGTTAATTGTCGTCGTGCTTCGTCTCTAGCTTCTCTTGCAGCAGACAATGACACATCAGGAAAGGCACCAAAAGAAAGCTTTTTCTCAACACCAGCAAAACGATACTTAAACTTCCATAGTTTTGAACCATTAGGATTGATTAGCAGGTATAAGCCTTTCTCATCTGCCATTTTGTATGGCTTTTCCTTAGGTTTAGCGCTCTTTATTTCTATGACAGTCAGGGTCATGGGGGCCTCGTCTTTTTGCAATCATAAAAAGCCCCTAAATAGGCCCCACTTTAGAGTAGGATTTTGGGGGCTTTGATTGAATCTTATAAGACAAAGATTAGACGAGTAAAGCCTTTATATCAAGGCTTGTAGGATGTTTTTGGATGTCTTAGGAAGTTAATATGGTGGAGGCGGCGGGAATTGAACCCGCGTCCGTAAATCCTCTGCCTTCAGTTCTACATGCTTAGCCTTGTCTTTTTAGTTAACCATTCACTCTCCGACGGGCAGGATTTTGAATGGTGAGTCCCTTGGTTTCACGACTTAAAGCGGGACGGTTTAAATCGCTAGCTTATCTCTTATGACCGTTGATTCGATACCGATAAGCGGGCTCGGTCGAACGGGGCGCTGGTTTTTGGCAGCGCGCATTTGGGGTTTTACTGTCGCTTATGCAGCGATAGCTTCACCACCAGCAAAGTTATCTTCGTTTGCATTTATATTTAATTGAGTCTTATTTACGAGAGATCTCATTCTCGGCATGCACTTCCGGTTTTGCAACCCACGTCGAAACCAGGTCGCCCCCGAATGGACAAGTATAATTATAGCATAAAAAAGAGTTTTGCCAGCATGGTTAATTGGGATGGTTAATTGGGATTTGGTTTGTTACGCCTTTGGCGCCAACCTACAGAAGGTTTTTAATAGCTGCTTCTACCTTTTCAAATGACGTAGTGGGAGAAAATCTTTGCAATACATTACCTTCTTGGTCTATTAATATTTTGGTGAAGTTCCAAGGAATAAATATAAGTGGCTTTTTTCTTATATTTTTATAGAGGTAACGATAGAGTTCTGATTTTTCTTTTCCTTTTACTTTTGTTTTCTCAAAAAGAGGGAAGGTCACGCGGAAGCAGGATTCTGCGAATGCTTTAATTTCTTGATTGCTGCCGGGTTCTTGATGCAAAAACTGATCGCAGGGAAAACCTAGTATTACTAAACCTTCGTCTTTGTGTTTTTCATACAATTCTTCTAGCTCTTTATATTGCGGGGTAAACCCGCAACGACTAGCGACGTTTACGATTAATAAGACTTTACCGGCAAATGGTTGTAAGGTTGTCGGTTTGCCCTCTATCGTATTTAGAGGAATATTATAAAGTTCAGTTTGCATGGGTGGCTATTCCGTTATGTCTCAGTAATGGCTCCACGTGAGGTTCTCTCCCTCTAAAAGCGAGGAATGATTCAGATGCTTTGCGAGAACTGCCGACTTCTAAAATTTCTTTTAAGAATGCTCTTCCAGTATTGGCATTAAATATGCCTTCCTCTTCAAATCGTGAAAATGCATCGCTAGACAAGACTTCTGCCCATTTATAACTATAATATCCTGCAGCATATCCACTACTAAAAATATGGGTAAAGCTATGTTGGAAACGATTGTAGGGCGCTATGGGGATGACAGTCGTTTTACTGCGGACATCTGCCAATATTTTAGCTATGTAGTCAGATGTTTTAGGTGTGTATTCCTTGTGCATACGAAAATCAAACAATGAAAGTTCAATCTGGCGCATCATAGCCAAGGCGGATTGGAAATTTTTTGCGGCCAATAGTTTGTCAAATAATTCTTCGGGTAACGGTTCATTCGTATCCACATGGGCGGTTAAAAGTTTTAAGGCTTCTTTATCCCAGCACCAATTTTCAAAAAATTGACTGGGTAATTCTACTGCGTCCCACTCGACCCCATTGATACCGGATGCGCTGTGATACTCTACTTTGCTTAATACATGGTGAAGGCAATGACCACACTCGTGAAATAAAGTTTGCACTTCTTCATGAGAGAGAGTTGGAATTTTATTACTAACCGGTTTGGCAAAATTACAAGACAGTGTTGCTATAGGGTGCTGTATTGTGCCATCCGAGCGCTTTACTCGGCTTCGCAGCGAATCCATCCATGCTCCCCCTCTTTTATTAGGACGAGCAAAAAGATCTGCATAAATATATCCACGGGTATTATTTTCACTATCATAAATTTGATAACAGGTAACATCTGGATGCCAGGTATCCACGTTTTTAAGTTCTTCGACGCGTATGCCATATAGGTTATGGATGATGGTGAATAACCCTTCCATTACTTTATGTAAAGGGAAATAGGGTCGTAGTTCTTCGTCTGTGATGGAAAATTCTTTATGTTTTTTCTTTTCAGATAAATAGGCTATATCCCAAGGTTCAACTTGTTCGAATTGAAATTCTTTCTGAGCGAAAGCGATTAAATCACTAAACTCTTTTTTTGCTTGTTCAATAGCATTCTTACTTAGAGCGTTTAAAAAGTCCAAAACGTCGGTAGTGGAAGTAGCCATTTTTGGGGCAAGCGAAAGCTCAGCATAGTTTTGAAAGCCTAATAACTCGGCCTCTTCCTGTCTTAAGGCAAGAATCGCATCCATTATCTTACTATTATCAAACTGATGCGCAGTAGGCCCTTTATCAGAAGCTCTGGTGGCATATGCTTTATGAATTTCCTGGCGTAGAGCACGATCTTCTGCGTAAGTAATTAACGCTAAATAAGTGGGGAATTCTAAATTAAAAACCCAGCCCTCTTTTTGTTGCTCTTTAGCTAATTGCTGCGCATTATCAATTATATAGTCCGGTAAGCCATTTAATTTTTGTGCATCCGTTGTATGGAGAAAATAGGATTGAGTAGCATCTAAAACATTGGTTTCATATTGATGAGAGAGCTTGGATAATTGTGTTTGAATTTCTTCGAAACGTTGTTTTTTGTCTGCTGAAAGAGCTACCCCTGCTAATTCAAAATTGCGGACGCTGTCTGCGACAATTTTTTGTTGAGTCGTATTTAATTCGCAATTTTGCAACTGCTTAACTGCATGAAAGAGAGCTTGATTTTGCCCAATAGCTGTTTGGTATGCAGTCAATTTAGGTAAGCAGGCCTCATAGCTTTTACGCATAATGGGTGAATCTAAAACCGCGTGTAAGTGAGAAAAAGGAGCCCAGAACTGTTCCAATTCATCTTCCATTTTTTCTAGAGGTTGCATCACATTTTCCCAGCTATGCTGGTTATTTTTTACTAATTCGTTAATTTCTTCCAAATGACGATTGAGTAAGGCTTCTAATTGTTGTGGAAAAGATGGAATATCAATAGTAGTAAAATTTGGTAACGTAGTGCTCACTATAATTCCTCATGCTTAAGAATTTTAATGATGTAACATACTTTAAGAAGAAACACACGTCCTTTTAGTTTATTACCGCCGGAAAGGAGACTCCAGAGTATGTGTATGTTTATGTGTATGGTCACGTCCTCCTCGGACCTCAGGAATATAGTCGATTTCAGAGGCAGGAAGGAAAAAGCCTATTTTTTTACTCGTCTCACATAAAGAATTGAAGGAAGGATTATCCTTCGGCTGCATCTTTTCTATGGTTTTTAAACCACCTACCACTATCGCTGTAGTTAAAAGCCCTAACATACCCCCAACTACCCCATATATAGGGTTAATTAATAAAGGACAGGCCAAACCAATCGCTATTACCATAAGGATGGTATTAACTAAATTGAGTAAGTATCGCCTTTGGTCGTGGGCAATTTTTTCTTTCAAAAATCGCAAATGCTTTGAAATCTCTTGTTGTTGTTCAGAAGAAAGCTCAGGGTCCTTTAATAAGGCTTCATAATCTAAAACCAAGGTATTGAGGCGATTTATTTCTACACACAAGCGGATACCTGCCAAAACAACATCATAAACTTGTAGACTGAGGTTAACGTAAAAAGAGTAAGGTTCTACTAAGAAAAAACAGTTTATGAAAGAGGCTGCTGCCCAAACGGCATCATTTCCAAACTCAAACCATCGACGTTGCCATTGTAATTTTAATCGAGTTGCCAAGCTTAATGAGGCTTCGTTTTCATCTAACCATGGACCTGAGATGATATGTTTTGCAGTCATGAAAAGATTATTTATTAGACGCGGAGTAAAATAGAGCCACCCGAAATAAGCCACAGGTCTTTGTGTTATTTGTCCAAATATTTCTAATTTTTTATGTAAGAAGGGATAACTTTCAAGAAAAGGAACGGTAGCCAACATCATACGGCGTAGACGCAAGGTAAAAAGACGGGGCAAGTTATAGATTGCTGTTTTCTCTCGTATATGAATGCTGACATACGACCCTTTTGTACTTGCAATTACCGCGGTAACCGGCTCATTTTTTGCTACCAAGGCTTGATATTTTTTTTGATCATCGCGGTAACGCTTGGCAAGATGAGGTACCGCCATATAATATGTATAAATATGCTCTAAATAAGCAGCCATACGATATGCGTCTTCTAGCGCTGCATGGTATGCTTCCGGCGTCATCTGTTCATCCGTTAACCCCATACAGTGCGTATTATAATCAAAGGCAAGAACAAGGTGATTTTCAGCTAATTTTCTGAAAATTTTAGCATTATTTTCGGCTACCAGGTTTTCTTGTTTCTCCTCTTCGCGCGCAGGAGCATGGGGAAACAGTAAACCCTTTGCTTGCAGTCGATAGAAGATAGCCGTCATACTAAAATGAATGCACGTTAGTTAAAAATGCAATTATCCTAGAAAATAGACAAAGAGTAAAATTTTTTTATATTTATTTTTAATATAATCACCGTAGATTGACCGGCGTAAGGCCCAACAAGCTCGCACCAACTCCTTTTTACGTATATTACTGGGGGTTGCTGAAAGAAGGTAACTGAGAGACAATGATCGGCCTGTCAAGACACCAAGAAAAGCATGAAATCCTTAAAAGAATTAGCACTAGCCATACGGTTTTTAAGTATTGATGCAGTAGAACAGGCGCAATCCGGCCATCCTGGAATGCCTTTAGGTATGGCGGATATTGCCACAGTTTTATGGCAAAAATTCCTACGCTTTAACCCTGACAATCCGTATTGGTTTAATCGCGATCGTTTTATTTTATCCAATGGCCATGGTTCTATGCTGCTCTATTCTTTATTGCATCTGACCGGTTATAAATTAAGCATTGAGGAAATAAAAAATTTTCGTCAATTGCATTCACAAACTCCCGGCCATCCCGAATGTACGGATACTCCGGGAGTTGAAACAACAACCGGCCCTCTAGGTCAAGGTTTGGCGAATGCTGTAGGTATGGCTATTGCTGAAAAGGTTTTGGCCACCCAGTTTAATAATGAAGAATATGATTTAGTAGACCACTATACTTATGTTTTTGCAGGCGATGGCTGCATGATGGAAGGAATTTCTCATGAAGTGTGTTCATTGGCCGGAACTTTAGGATTGGGCAAACTGATTGTTTTCTATGATGACAATGGCATTTCTATTGACGGAAAAGTAGATCCTTGGTTTACCGACAATACGGCCAACCGTTTCCGTGCTTACCATTGGCACGTAATTGATGCTGTTGATGGCCATAATCATGATGAAATTGAAAATGCCATTAAAGCAGCACAACAAGAGAAAGAAAAACCTACTTTAATTATTTGTAAAACGGTCATTGGCTATGGCTCTAATTTGGCAGGGAGTGAAAAAGTGCATGGCGCTCCTTTAGGTCAAGAAGATATAGAACGTATGCGCAAATTAAATAACTGGCCTTATCCTCCTTTTGAGATTCCTGATTCACTTTACGCTGCGTGGAACCATAGTGAACAAGGTCAAAAAGAAGAACAAGGGTGGTTAGACGTTTGCTACCAATATAAGCAAAAACATCCGGAAGCATATTTTGAATTTTTACGCCGAATTAATGGCGATTTGCCAGATAATTGGTTGGAAGTTTCCAATGCGTTTATTCATAAAACATTACAAAATGAAAAAGCAATTGCCACCCGTAAAGCATCGCAATTATGTCTTGAAGAATATGCAGCTCTTTTGCCAGAACTTTTAGGCGGTTCTGCAGATTTGACCGGTTCTAATAATACTAATTGGTCAGGGACGCGAGCTATCACGCATGAAAATTTTGACGGCAATTATATTTATTACGGTGTACGCGAATTTGGGATGTCGGCCATAATGAATGGTCTAGCGCTGCATGGCGGTTTTATACCTTATGGCGGCACTTTTTTAGTTTTTGCGGACTATGCACGTAATGCTGTTCGATTAAGTGCGATCATGCAAAAAAGAGTTATCTTTGTCTACTCGCATGATTCGGTGGGCCTGGGAGAAGACGGCCCTACTCATCAACCTATTGAGCATGCAGCTATGCTGCGTATGACCCCTAATATGGATGTATGGCGTCCTGCAGATTTAGTCGAAACCGCCATAGCATGGCAACAGGCAATAGATAGACATACTGGACCTACTTCTTTGTTACTATCCCGTCAAAACTTACCTGCTTTACCACATAAGGAAGAAGCAATTGCAGATATAGCGCGGGGTGCGTATGTCCTTAAGCAAGCAGACAACCCACAAGTGATTTTGATAGCCACGGGCTCAGAAGTGCAAATCGCTTTAGAAGCGGCAAAGCAAATGGAAAAAAGAAACCTGGCTGTCCAAGTTGTTTCCATGCCCTGTGCGGAAGCCTTTTTGCGGCAATCTAAAGAGTATCAAAACAGAATCCTTCCAGAGAATGTCCGCAAACGGGTTGCAATTGAGGCAGGTGCAACAGCGTATTGGTACCGTTTTGTAGGTTTGGATGGAAAAGTCATAGGAATTGATCGCTTTGGTGTATCTGCACCGGCAGAAGATGCATTTAATTATTTAGGCCTCACGGTTGAGAAAACGGTCGAGGCTATTGAAGCTATTATTTAAATAGAGAAATTCGGAGAAAGTAGTATGGCAATTCGCGTCGCAATTAATGGTTATGGCCGTATTGGTCGTTGTATTTTACGATCAATTTTTGAATATCAACGACAAAATGAATTTAATATCGTTGCAATTAACGATTTATCAGGAATTGATATTACCGCACATTTGACGCGTTATGATTCCACCCATGGACGCTTTCAAAGCAAAGTGACGACTGAGGGTAACAATCTTATTGTTGATGGACATCCTATTTTGGTTATTGCGGAACGCGATCCCCTTGCACTACCTTGGAAAGATTTGGGTGTGGACATCGTTTTAGAATGTACGGGGCATTTCACCAGTAAAGAAAAAGCCATGCAGCATATAGAAGCGGGAGCAAAAAAAGTCCTTATCTCTGCTCCTGGAAAAAATACAGATGCTACAATTGTTTACGGTGTAAACCATCAAACATTACGCGATACAGATGTTATCGTTTCTAATGCTTCTTGTACTACTAATTGCTTGGCGCCCGTAGTAAAACCACTCCATGAAGCGATTGGTATTGAATATGGTTTACTAAATACCATTCACGCCTATACCAAAGATCAAATGTTATTAGACGGTAGCCATAATGATCTACACCGTGCGCGTTCGGCTACGCAATCAATTATCCCTACTAAAACTGGTGCGGCGTCTGCAGTAGGCCTCGTGCTCCCTGAGCTACAAGGGCGCTTGGATGGGTTTGCTATGCGAGTACCTACTTTAAACGTATCTGCCATTGATTTAACGTTTACGCCTAAACGTAATACTACAGTGGATGAAGTAAATGAAATCATGCGTAAAGCGAAAAATGAAATTCTCCATATTTGTGAAGAACCCTTAGTTTCTTGTGATTTTAACCATTACCCTGCTTCAGCTGTTTTTGATACAACACAAACTAAAGTATTAGGTAATTTGGTAAAAGTAGTGGCTTGGTATGATAACGAATGGGGTTTCTCTAACCGTATGCTAGATACTGCCTACCATATGATGAGTTTTTGAGGATATTTTAATGAATCTTATCAAAATGAGCGATCTCGATTTGAATGGGAAGTGCGTACTTATTCGCGAAGATTTAAATGTACCAATCAAAGATGGGATTATTACCAGTGATCAACGGTTGCAGGCGGCGCTTCCTACATTAAAAGCTGCCTTAAAAGCGGGTGCAGGTGTTATTGTTTTATCGCATTTAGGGAGACCGACGGAAGGGAAAGAAGAGAGTCGTTTTTCTTTAAAACCCATTGCTGATTACTTGGCAGATCATCTAGATTATCCAGTCCGTTTTGAAACCAACTACCTAGAAGGGGTAGAAGTTAATCCGGGTGAATTAGTTTTATGTGAAAACGTGCGGTTTAATCCCGGTGAGAAAAATAACGATGTAATTCTTGCTAAAAAATTAGCAAGTTTATGTGACATCTTTATTATGGATGCGTTTGGTACAGCGCATAGAGCCCACGCTTCCACATATGGGGTTGCGCAATTCGCACCGGTTGCTGCTGCTGGGCCTTTATTGGTAAGAGAGCTAGAAGTATTGGAAAAAGTATTGGAGGCTCCTGAAAAGCCCATAGTTGCTATTGTTGGGGGCGCCAAGGTTTCTACTAAGCTTACTCTACTGAAGCAATTAGTCGCCAAAGTGGATTTTTTAATTCCAGGCGGAGGCATTGCAAATACCTTTTTAAAAGCACAAGGCCATGACATTGGGGTTTCCTTGTACGAGGAGGACTTGCTAGACGAAGCGCGGCAAATTCTACAAGAAGCAAAAGAAAAAGGCTGTGTAATTCCATTGCCTGTAGATGTGGTTGTCGGTAAAGCATTTAGTGATAGCTGTCCTGCTTTTAATAAATCATTAAACAATATTGCTGAAGATGACATGATTATGGACATAGGACCGGAAACAATGGGAGAGTATGTTGATATCATTGAAGAAGCAAAAACCATTATTTGGAATGGTCCCGTAGGTGTTTTTGAGTTTCCTCAATTTGCCTATGGAACACGTGCAGTTGCTATAGCAATTGCAGGAAGTGATGCATTCAGTATTGCTGGAGGCGGCGATACGTTAGCAGCCATTGATCAATATGATTTAACTGATCAAATTTCTTATATTTCAACAGGTGGTGGAGCCTTCTTAGAATATTTAGAAGGAAAAATCCTCCCGGCTGTGGCTATTTTGGAAGAGCGTGCCAATGCTTCGTCGAACTAAAATTGTTGCAACCGTAGGTCCGGCGAGTAATCAGCCAGATGTGTTGCGTGCTTTAATTCAAGCGGGCGTAGATGTTTTACGTATTAATTTTTCCCACGTAGACAAGGCTTTTGCTGAAACCATCAAGTTGGCAAGGGCTATTGCCGCTGATTTGAATAGACCTCTGGGAATAATGGCTGATTTGCAAGGGCCAAAAATTCGAATTAGTCGCTTTAAAGACAACTCGATTACCCTTAATTCGGGGCAATCGTTCATTCTTGACTGCCAAAGTAAGGAGTTAGGAGATGAGAGCTGGGTAGGCGTTGATTATCAAAGCTTATGTAAAGAAATTTCTGAAAATGATCATCTGTTACTGGATGATGGCTTAATTGAGCTGGAAGTTAAAAAAATAGAAGGCCCGCTAATTCACTGTGTTGTAGTGGAAGGAGGAGTGCTCAGTAATAATAAAGGGCTTAATCGCAAAGGCGGCGGACTTTCCGCGGGAGCTATTACCGACAAAGATAAAAAGGATATGGCAGCTGCAGTAGCAGCAGGTATTGATTATATTACCTTATCTTTTGTCAGGGACGCGCATGACATTCTTACTACGAAAGAATTACTTGCAAACTTGGGCGTTAAAGACTTACCAATTATTGCCAAAATCGAACGTACGGAGGCACTTGCTCATTTAAACGAAATTATCTCTGCTGCAGATGTAATTATGGTTGCGCGGGGCGATTTAGGTGTAGAAGTGGGGGCAGCTGAAGTTCCGGCTATTCAAAAACATATTATTGAGCAAACCCGTAGTTTAAATAAAATCGTGATTACTGCCACCCAAATGATGGAGTCCATGATCATCCACCCTCAGCCTACACGGGCAGAAGTTTCAGATGTTGCCAATGCTATTTTAGACGGTACAGACGCTGTGATGCTCTCAGCAGAAACTGCGAAAGGCGCATATCCTGTAAAAGTTATTAATATGGTAGATAAAATTTGTGTAAGTGCTGAAAAGCATGCCAGCCTTTTTTATCAAACTAAAAATATAGATGCAGGCGCCAGTAAAAGAGCTGACCAGGCAATTGCTATGGCCACAATGCACGTAGCTAACCATTTTCCAATAAAAGCTATTATTGCCTTAACCGAATCCGGGGTAACACCCATTTGGATGTCTCGATTTCCTAGTACCGTACCTATTTATGCTATTACCGAAAACGAAGAAACGGTACGTAAATTAAGCTTGGTCAACAATGTATTCCCTTTGTATTTTGATTACAGCCAAATTGATAGCCAAAATATAAATCAGGAAATCATTCGTTACATATTGAAGAAAGGTTTAGTAGAACCAGATACCTACATACTGCTTACCCGTGGAACAGTAATTGGCCAACCTGGCGGCACCAATTCTATGGAAATTGTGCGGATTACCGACCTTTAATCAAATTGCTCAGGGTATTATCAAAGGTATCTAGCGCTTTTTCAGAGTCAGTTTTTACCGTAAAGAATTTCCAATTACCGGTACATGCTTTACTGACGACAGGTAAAAGGCCCAAGGAAAAGATGGCTCCTAGCATATAAGTAAAATTAGCTAAAGCCTCTTTCCATCCTCTATGGTTTTTTAAAACTTTACGGGCTTCGGTAATTTCTTTTTTACAATTTTGTAAAAATGTGGAGTAGAGGACATATTTACTTGCAAAAAACTCCTTACCTAATGCCTCCAAATTTCTACACAGTAAAGCTGCAGCATCTTTTGCCGGCTCATATTTGGAATTTATTTTAGCCTCTTCTGCCAAGGCGTCAGATTTTGTCTTTAACTTTTTTAACGCTGCCTCAAACATCGAAGGGGTCGTTCTATAAAGGTATTTATTGGTTGTTTCAATGTGTTCTTTAACAATGGGAGCTAACTCGTCATAAAGCGTTAACGCTTTGGCTAGTTCGCTCTTGGCTCTTAAGATAAGTGCTTCTTGTTGTTGAATGATAGATAAATGAGCCCTATCATTCTCGTCTACGCAAGCCAGTATTTCTTTTAGGCTGGAAGAAAATGTTAGAACAGTAGTGGAAAGCGCTTTGCAATTTATGCGTACCGTATATTCGAGTCTATATAAATCTTTTATAAAATGTGAAAGTTGTGCGAAAGAAGTAATCTTTCGTGGAGTACGGCTCAGAACGTCATTATTTTCAAATAGGGTTTGTATAAACTCGATCTCTTGTTCAAGATGGTCACTAAATTGTTGGGCAGATTGTTTCACCTCGGCCTGTTTTCCTTCGGCTAAGTACCGATTTATTCTTTGTTCCAGATGACTTATATTATGGTTGCTTGATTGGATAGCCTCTTTTGCCATTGGCAAGTACTTTCTTTCAAAATCCGTAATTTCTGCAAGCGGTGGTGGGGAAATAAAGTGAGTAAGCAGCCAACATTTGTGCGGATGAAGTACGGAGGGATGTACTTCGGCTAATGCCAACAGGTTAGATGGTATAGGGGTTAATGTATCAATTAATCCTTGCTTCATAAAATGCTCTCAATGCCTCTTGAAGTGCATTATGAGTTTATAATGAACAATTGTCTACAGTACAATTAATAACCTTTTCTATTTTGGGGTACTGTGATCATTTACAATCCCTAACTTTTCTTTTAATCGAGCTACAGTAGAGGGATTATAATTACGTGATATTTTATGTTTAATAACAACAGAGTTTTGCTGGGAATTGGCAAGCTCCACGTAGGGACGATTGGATAAATTTAAGTATCCCTCGGCAAAAGTCGCAGGGGCTTTGGAACTGCCTCTGCCCAGATAGGCCTTTTTGGAGTTTTTAATACTTTTCTCAATTCTTTTTTTAATTTTTTCTGCAGCTCGTTGGGCTTCTTCCACGGTGACTTCATCCACAGAATTGCCATATAGGTCAATGCGCTTGTTCATCGCTTTTAAAGAGGTAAGATAATCAATTCTTCGCGTATAGATTACTACTGCTTCTCTTAGCTTGCTCTTTGAAATCCCCTCGGCAGCCGCTTGTTCCGCAAATTGAAGAATATCGTTCATTATTCCCAATTTTAAGGGCTGAATTGAAAAAGTATTATCAAACGAAAGGGGAAATTTTTTAGCTAGCCAAGTAAGCGCTTCATGGCGGTATTTTTTAGATTCACTCTTTTGTTTTTTGTTAATTGTTGCGGTACGTGGGTGGAGCTCCTGCTTTCTCATTAATAATCCTTTTATTAATCTAGAAAAGGAGGTCTGGTTACGCAACTGCTTTTTCTAGGATTTACGAAAAAATGAAAAATTTATAGCGTTTATTGCGATTTTGCAAGTGATATTCCAGATGATATATGATTAGGTTTGCGTGGTTTAGTTTACTCAATCGAGTGAGAAAGTCTTATGAAGAAGTTAAAACGTTTTATTCTCTATCTGTTAGCCTTTGCATTCCCCTGGCTTGTTTTATTTTTAAAAGATAATCCGGGGGGCGCATTTTTAGCTTTATTTATGCAAGCTACTTTTGTAGGCTGGATTCCTGCCACTATTTGGGCGATTAATGTAATTAACAAAGACCGACCAAAGAGTACTAAAAAAGATATTCAAGAATAACACTTAAAAAGTTGAGTCTATGAAAAAAAAAATTATTGTAAATGGCTCGTATGGAAAAATGGGTTCTTTAGCTTGTGAGACCCTCAAAAAAAATGCTGATTTTGAAATTGTTGCAGAAACTGGTAGTAAGGATAACTTATTGCAATGTATTCAAAAAACTCTTCCCGATATTGTGCTTGATTTAACTCGAGCAGACTGTGCCTATGAAAATGCGCTTACAGTTGTAAACGCAGGTGTTAGCCCGGTTATTGGTACTAGTGGGTTACTGCCGGACCAGGTGAATCATTTAAAAAGTATTTGTGATGAAAAAAAATTAGGAGGTATTATTGTTCCTAATTTTTCAATAGCTGCTGTGCTTATGATGCATTTTGCCAAATTAGCAGCCCAATTTTTACCGGAAGTAGAGATAATCGAAGCGCATCATCAGCAAAAACAAGATGCCCCATCCGGTACTGCCATTAAGACTGCAGAAATGATTGCTGCAGGAAGAAAAGACCTAAAAAATAAATTGGAAATTAAAGAAGTAATCCCCGGCGTGCGAGGAGGAATGCATCAAGAAATTAATATTCACTCGTTACGTTTGCCTGGAGTTTTAGCAGAGCAGCAGGTAATTTTTGGTAGTGTGGGGGAAACATTGACCCTAAAACACACGAGCATTGATCGCAGCTCGTTTATGCCCGGAGTGGTTTTAGCCTGCCAACAGGTGACGCAATTAAAGTCTCTTTGTTACGGTTTGGAGTATGTTCTAAATCTATAAACCTAAATAAACCAATTTAAATGGAGTTAGAAAATGGTCTATACAGTTCCACATTTTATCGATGGGAAAAAATTCGAAGAGGCAACCCCCGAAAGCAAGGAGATATATAATCCCGCTGTAGGGGAAGTTATCGGTCAAGTATATTTCGCTAATAGAGAGATTTGCAATCAAGCGGTTAATAGTGCCAAAAAAGCAAGTTATGAATGGGGTGAAACTACGCCCATTAAGAGAGCGCGCATCTTATTCAAGTTCAGGGATTTATTAGAAAAGAATCAAAATGAATTAGCCCGAATAGTCACACGTGAGCATGGTAAAAGTATCGAGGATGCAAAAGGCTCAGTTGCCCGGGCTATTGAGGTGGTGGAGTTTCACTGTGGATTGGTTACTCAATTACAAGGTAGTTTTTCCTTCAATGTTTCAAATCAAATAGACACGATGACCATGCGTCAACCAATTGGTATTTGTTGTGGCGTATCACCCTTTAATTTTCCAGTGATGGTGCCTGTGTGGATGATGGTTCCTGCGATTGCTTGCGGTAATACTTTTATTCTGAAGCCTTCCGAGCAAGATCCTTCAGCCCCTGTTCGACTAATAGAGTTATTATATGACGCAGGATTGCCTGCAGGGGTGGTAAATTGTCTTCAGGGAGGAAGAGAAGTAGTGGATATGTTACTTACCCACCCCGATATCGTTGCCGTAACGGCGGTGGCTTCTACTCCAGTAGCCGAGCATATTTATAAAACAGCCACAGCGGCAGGGAAGAGAGCGCATACTTTTGGCGGGGCTAAAAATCATTGTGTGGTTATGCCTGATGCGGATATTGAACAGGCGGCCAAAGCCATTGTAGGTGCGGCATACGGGTCTGCCGGTGAACGGTGTATGGCTATCTCTGTAGTAGTTGCAGTCGGAGATACTACAGCAGAAAAATTAACGCAAGCCTTGGTTCCCTTGATAAATAAAATCCAAGTTAATGCAGGAGAGGAGGAAACTTGCGATATGGGGCCGTTAATCAGCAGCGCTCATAGACAACGTGTTCTTGGCGCGATTGAACACGGGATTGCTGAAGGGGCAAAAATACTCGTTGATGGGCGAAATTTTACCCATCCTAAGCATCCTTCTGGTTATTTTTTAGGCCCTACCCTATTTGATCGGGTTAACGAACGGATGTCCGTTTATCAAAATGAAATTTTTGGCCCGGTACTTTCCATGGTGCGCGTACATAATTTTGACCAAGCGCTTTCTCTGGTAAATCGCAATCAATACGGAAATGGCACTGCAATTTTTACGCGCGATGGTTATATCGCTAGGGAATACAGCCAACGGGTGCAAGTAGGGATGGTAGGAATAAATGTTCCTATACCCGTTCCTATTGCTAGCCATCCATTTGGAGGATGGAAACATTCTTCTTTTGGCGATGCCAACATGCATGGCACAGAGAGTATTCATTTTTATACCCGCAGAAAAACCATCACTAGTCGTTGGCCTGTTACTGAGTTAAATGAAAGCGCATTCAATATGCCGATTCACACTTAATAGAACGTAAGGAGTTTTTTATGGCAAGCATAGGATTTGTTGGATTAGGTCATATGGGACTTCCCATGGCAACTAATTTAATTAAAGCAGGCCATACAGTGACAGGATTTGATCTGCAGCCACAAGCGCTTGGAGACTTTGTAAGCGCTGGCGGAATTGCAGCTTCCTCATTGGAAGAGTTAGGAGCAAATCAAACCGTTTTAATTACTATGCTGCAAACAGGCGATCAAGTAAAAAAAGTCTGTTTGGGCGAGCAAGGCTTATTCCAATATGCAAAGCCACAAACTTTATATATTGATTGTTCTTCCATTGATGTGGATGCTTCGCGTGAAGTACATAAAGCAGCAACGAATGCCCATTTGTTTGTGGTAGATGCTCCGGTTTCCGGCGGAGTAGCAGGAGCCGCCGCGGCCACTTTAACTTTTATGGTGGGAGGGCAGGAAAAAGCTTTTGCCGAGGCCAAACCCATACTCAGTTGTATGGGAAAAAATATTATTCACACAGGCGAAGCGGGAAGCGGACAGGCTGCAAAAATCTGTAATAACATGATTCTCGGTGTCACCATGATTGCCGTCTCTGAAGCGTTTATATTGGCTGAGCAATTAGGATTGTCGGCCAAAAAATTACATGAAGTAGTTACTAATTCTTCTGGTAATTGCTGGGTCATGAATAAATATGTGCCTGTTGCTAATATTCTTGAAAATGTCCCGGCAAATAATCAATATGAACCCGGGTTTACTGTCGCCATGATGCTAAAAGATTTAAATTTAAGTCAGAATTGTGCAAAAAATGTGGGTGTTTCCACTGAGCTGGGTAAACATGCTACTGCTATCTATAGTGATTTCCATGAGAAAGGCTATGAGAATAAAGATTTCTCGGCAATTATTGAGAGTATAAAGATAAACAACTAAGCTCTCTTCGTTCCTTCCCCTCAGTCAATGTGCATATTTAATTGACAGCAAGACGAAATTTAAGATATTTTCAATGAAGTGACTTCATGGAGATATAACATATGGCAAAAGAAAAAATAGAACAATCAGAAAATAGCGATACGGATGACCGTATGTTTATGTTTGATGAAGAGCTGGTTCAGGATAGCCCAAGCAATGCCGAACCTACGGCAGCCCAGGATGTGAAGGAAGGTAGGGGAGATGAAGAGGAGGATTCAAACGAAGGATATGAAGAGCCAAGTCTACATGTATCAAGTGCTCCGGTAGCTTTTCCGCAAAAACCCGCTAGTGATACAAATTTGGAATTAGGTGATCGTATCAGTGGAACTTCGCTGTTTTTTTCGCCACATCTGGCTCTGAAGCATGAAGCTCGTGAAGAGGCACGAAAAATTTTGGCTGCTGGCCAAAAAAAACCAGAAGGCGCCCCTTTATCGTACAGTCTAACACAGGCTCCAGTTGTTTTTAGACGGCCTAGAGCTAGAACTTTGCCGGAGACTGTCAAACTTAATGATATACCTGATGAGATTAGCTTGGGTTCTCCATAAACCAGTTATTTAAAACCAGAATTAAATCCTCTATCCCTTGTTTTTTCAGTGAAGAAAATGGTTGTACGCTAAAGAACTCTTCACTGAGAGGGTACATTTTTTTGACTTGCAGGACGGTATTTTGCGCTTGTCCCCTGCTAATTTTGTCTGCTTTAGTCAACAATACGTGAACGGGCAGCTGTCTTGCGACACACCAATGCAACATGGTCTTATCAAGGTCTTTTAAAGGATGACGGATATCCATTAATAATACCAGCCCGCGCAGGCTCTCTCTGACTTCCAGATAGTTTGATAAATTTTCTTGCCATTTTTGTTTTATTTCTAAAGAGACTTTTGCATAACCATACCCGGGTAAATCAATGAGCCGATGGTCTGGGTTTTCTAGAGTAAAGACATTAATGAGTTGGGTGCGTCCCGGTGTTTTACTGGTACGGGCTAATTGCCGCCCGGTTAAGCAATTTAGCGCGCTGGATTTGCCGGCATTGGAACGCCCTGCAAAAGCAATTTCAACTCCTGTATCGGGGGGTAGTTGTTCTACGCGTGCCGCGCTTTTTAAAAAATTTGCACGTGAATAAGGATTCGCTAACATATACTATTCGCTTTAGAATTTTGATGCAGAGTAGTGTACCATTAAACCAGTTTAGAACTGCGAGACGATAATGAAAAATTGGATTTTATTGCTTCTGCTATTATGTAGCTCATTTTCTTATGCAGTGGGTAACTCTAAAGCCGGGGAACAGAAGTCTACGGTATGTGTGGCTTGTCATGGTGAAAAAGGAATAAGCTCGAATCCGCAGTGGCCAAGTTTAGCTGGCCAGCATTATTCTTATTTGCTAAAGCAATTAAAAGATTATAAAGAAGGAAAAACGCGAAACTCTCCGATAATGGCTCCTGTTGTAGCTCCTTTAACAGAGCAAGACATGGAGGATTTAGCAAGTTATTATGCAGGATTACCTTTGCCGGAGGGCGCTACCCCTAAAGAGTTTTTACAACGGGGCCAGGAACTTTATCGCGGCGGCGACTTTGATAAAAAAATTACGGCTTGTATTGCGTGCCATGGACCTAAAGGTACTGGAAATGCACAAGCAGGCTTTCCGGTATTATCTGGCCAACAACCAGTGTATACTACGCAGCAGCTTCAGCTGTTCAAAGAAGGGAAACGGAGTAACGATTTTAACGCTATCATGCAGGATATCAGTGCAAATATGGATCAAAAAGATATGGAAGCAGTTGCAAATTATATGGCTGGTTTACATTAATTTAATTTTAAAGGTGAGTAATGTTTAAATATGTAATTTCAATTTTTCTCGTTCTGTTCTCAAGCATGACGTTGGCTGAAGATTTTGTTCCAGGCAAAGATTATATCGTTTTAAAAACCAACGAAAAAATAGATAACAAAAAAATTGTTATTACCGAATTTTTCAGTTATGGATGTCCTTGGTGCTATAAACTAGAGCCTTCGTTAAATAAATGGGTAGCAGAACAAGGCAATAAAATTTCCTATAACCGCGTTCCTGTTGTTTTTAATAAAGATTGGGAAATTTATGCTAAGGCTTACTATACCGCAGAGGCTTTAACGATAAGCTCACAACTTACCCCTGCTTTATTTAAAGCTATCCTCACGGAGAGGAAACCGCTAAATACTTCACAAGCAATGATTGATTTTTTTGTTAAGCACGGAGTAGACGCGGCTACTGCGCAAAGCGCTTTTCAACACTCTCCCAGCATTGATATAGAGCTTGAAAACAGCAAGCGGAGAATGGCAGAGTATCAAGTAAGCGCTGTTCCTGCACTCGTTATTAATAATCAATATAAAACAGATTTACAAATGGCAAAAACGGAAGAACGTTTATTTGCTATTGCTGAGTATTTATTAAATAAATCAGCTAGTGAAGAGAAAGCAGCCGGATGATAATTTTTGTCATTACAATTTTAAAAGATGCCCGTAGCCCGGTTATTTGCAACCGGGACGTCTCTCTAACCGTATTCATTGAAGTGATTTTCTGATTGCAAGCAAAGTTAGAAGCAATCCGAATGCGTAGAGCCCAATTTTAATACTGCCCCGGGTTCTCCAAACTTAAATACCCGGTATTAAAGTCATAAGCGAATAATTCAGCATAACGGCCCCAGTCAATCATGGTTCGCAATACGCGCTCCGCTTCTTTTTCACTTAAGTAATCCTCTAATTTACTTAAAAATCTTTCTTCAGAAACACGATGCCCACCTTTCTCATCCAGTACTCTTCGAATATATCTTGCAAGAGGAACTTTTTGTAATAAGCTTCTTGCGAATAAGCGTTTGCGTTCTTGAAGATCCGCCTCAGAAAATTGTTTACCTAATTCGGTAAGATGGATATCACCATTTAAGACTTTCGCAAAACCAAGGATTTCAAGCGTTTCCAAAATGGGGAATAAATCATCCACATTCATCATGAGCTCGTCGGCTAGCTCAGGTAAATCAATTCGCTCTTCGAAAGAAATCATGGTCTCAATTAAGCCAGAAAGCTCGGAAGGTTCTACATCAGGTAAGCGATATCCTAAATCAATTTGACGTTGACGCTGATGGCGTGCCTTTTCACGTGGTCCGGTGGTCATTAAAGTATAAATACGATCTACGAGGTTTCTAAATTCCGGCGCTTCTGCATTTCTTGGTTGGGGCAAAGTAACGGGTAAATCTGCGCGGATATAGCCAGGGTCGCTGCCTAATATAACAATGCGATCCGCTAGCATTGCTGCTTCTTCAATATTATGGGTTACTAATAAAATACCATTCGTATTCGTTTTCTTTTCTTGCCACAACTCTAATAAATCCGATTTTAAGTTTTCTGCGGTTAAAACGTCTAAAGCCGAGAAAGGCTCATCCATTAATAAAACGTCGGGATTAATTACTAAAGCACGCGCAAAACCCACCCGCTGTCGCATTCCCCCGGATAACTCTTTAGGAAAAGCAGATTCAAATCCGTCTAAGCCAATAATATCGATGGCTTCAATAGCGCGCTGGCGTCTCTCAACACGGTTAATACCCAAGGCCTCCAATCCTAACTCTACATTTTCTAATACAGTCAGCCAAGGCATCAGGGCAAAGGATTGAAAAACCATAGCGATGCCCGGAACGGGTTGATTAACTATTTTACCCCGGTACGTTACACTACCACTGGTAGGTGACATAAGCCCTGCAATAATGCGGAGTAACGTGGATTTACCCGATCCCGATTTACCTAATAAAGCCACAATTTCACCTTCTTTTAGTTCGAAGTTGACATCATCTAAAACCAAAAGATTTTGCGTGCTGGCTTTTTTATAGGCTTTACTTAAATGTTCAATTGTAATGATTGTTTCTGACATGACTAAATCCAAGATATAAAGTCAATAAGCACTAAAACGCTCTTGTGCTAAACGATAAAGGGGCCGCCATATAACATGGTTAAATAATAATACGTAAAGACACATCATCCCCGTACCTAATGCAATTTTAGGAAAATCCCCAGCAATAGTGCTGGCTTGAATATATTCACCTAAACCGGTGGCGCGAAGGGTGGTTTGCCCCCAACTTACCCATTCCGCCACAATACTGGCATTCCATGCACCACCTGCAGCAGTGATAGCTCCTGTAATGTAGAATGGGAAAATGCCGGGTAATGCCACCCTTTTCCACCATAGCCAACCTTTAACACCAAAATTAGCAGCCGCGAGTCTTAAATCGCGAGGGATAGTAGAAGCCCCAGCAATTACATTGAAAAGAATGTACCATTGGGTACCTAAAATCATTAAAGGTGTTACCCATACTTCAACATTTAAGTTAAACCGCACGATGGCGATGACAAATAAAGGATAGAACAAATTAGCCGGAAAAGCGGCGGCAAATTGAATAATAGGTTGAATCCTTTGCGTCAGTTTTGGTTTTTGACCTATCCAAACACCAATAGGAATCCATATAACTGAACTTAAAAGAATTAATACTATAACCCGCGTGCCAGTGATCGCTCCTAAATAAAAGACACGTAAAAACTCGGCCGCTTTAAGCTCAGTAAGAATAAAACGGAATAAAAAATAGCTGCTACTGAGGATGAAGGAGAAAAACACCAGATTCCATAGCCAATCCATTTGTTTTTGTTTTTTGTAGTCAATTTCACGGGCTGGCCTTAAACCGTAATTACGCATAATTTTGGCATTGATAAAACGATCTTTTAAAAGGTGT
Organism: Legionella adelaidensis; assembly: GCF_900637865.1. Lineage (NCBI taxonomy): Bacteria > Pseudomonadati > Pseudomonadota > Gammaproteobacteria > Legionellales > Legionellaceae > Legionella > Legionella adelaidensis. The sequence continues at coordinate 317,283 of NZ_LR134433.1, read as the reverse complement.
AACCCTTTGTTAAAGCGTTTCATTAATTTACTTCCACGAACCCAGTCAATTAACCATGATTGGTATTCTTCCTGTTCTGCAGATTGCTCCATTTTAAATTTTTCAGACCAGGCGATAAGCGGTCTAAAAAGGATTTGATCATATAAGAAAATGACAATAATCATGGTAATAATGGCGTAAAGAACAGCACGTAAATCATGTTGCTCAATAGCTAGCGCTATGTAAGAACCTACTCCTGGTAAACGAATGTCTTGATGTGCTACCGCGATGGCTTCAGACAAAACCACAAAAAACCAACTTGCTGACATGGACATCATCATGTTCCATAAAAGCCCGGACATAGAAAAAGGAACCTCTACCTTCCAAAAACGTTGCCAGGCCGATAGCTGGAACATAGCGGCCGCTTCACGTAAATCATAAGGAACCATTTTTAGTGATTGGTAAAAGCCGAAAGTAATATTCCAAACTTGCGCGGTAAAAATTACAAAAATAGAAGCAAATTCAGGACCTAATAAACTTCCCGGAAATAAATGGATAAAACCGGTTATCGTAATGGCGAGAAAACTCAGTACAGGAACTGATTGTAAGATATCAATAGCAGGAATAATGATTTGTTCTGCCCTGCGATTTTTAGCAGCTAATGTTCCTACGACAAAAGTAAAGAGTAGTGAAAAAAATAAAGCGATGAACATACGCAAAACAGTACGAAGAGCATATGCAGGTAAATGACTGGGGTCTAAAGAGATAGCTAGAGGTTTTCCTAACTCATAGGGAGTAGCCATCTGTTTTCCCGCCCACCCTAAGAAGAAAAGGACAGAAAAAAATAAAACAATCAGTAAAATATCCCAGCGATTAATATAACGACTGACGCCATCACGATTAGCAAAATAAAATTGCTCTTTCGGCATTTTGCTCCTCCGCTGTCAGGTTATAAATGTGGGGAAAAATACCATATTCTTCCTGCCAAAAGCACTTTTTTTCCACGGATTTGCAAAAAAAAGCGTTTATCTTTCATTTACAATACAAATTTATCTCTATCTATACGCAAATACTAAGCTTGGATCGGCAAATCAAAAATAGCATTTTGGAGTTTCTTAGGTATAGAATACAAATAAAAAAATAGGTGAAGAAATGGTTCTTACTAGATTAATCGGTTTATTTTTCCTTTTTTGGTCTTATACAACGATAGCGCAGCCAGCTAATGTACAAATGTCAGTTTGGGTGAATGAAGCCATTATTGCCACGTATACTTTTGATTATCAAAATTTTCTGACACAACAAAAAGAAATTGCTAAATATTTCACTTCTGAGGGGTGGATTAATTATAGCAACGCGTTTAATAATTCTAAATTGCCTGAGGCCGTACAGCAAAATAAGTACTTTGTTAGTGCAGTTGCATTGATGCCTCCTGTAGTTAAAGAAGTGGGTAAAAATCATTGGCAAGGTATAATGCCGACGTTAGTCGTTTATAAGAATCCACAATATGAGCAAAAGCAAACATTAGAAGTCACTATAAACTTTGCTATAGCACCTGGTGGCCAAGGGGTAAGAGGTCTTGCTATAACTTCCTTGCAGTCAAAAACTGTGAGCCCGCCCTGTCAGTGCCCTGCCGGCGAAAGTGAACCTGCTACACCTGCTACTATTCCCGATACAAAAAAGGCCAGTTAAGACGTTTTCCAGATGATATTTTAGTAGTTCACCTCTGCGTTAAGTGAGCAGGTGGTGAAAAATTAAAGATAGGTGAAGGATAATAAAAGCAGCAACTAAAATTATAATTATTTTTAGTTTATGTGAAATGGTAATGTCTAATACTGCTTCGCTCGGATCGTTGGGATTATAATAAACGTCAATGGTTTCTCCTTGTTGGTATGATTTGCCTATACGGTAAGCTAGTTTGCGTGCATAAAGGCTATAAATTTCTTTGTGCGCTGAAGGAAGGAAAAATTGATGTCCTCGAAACTCTTGATGATCTACCTCATAAGAATATTCAATCTTTGGCCATAAAGAGTGGCCGGCATTTTCTAGTTCATAACTTTCAACGGTTCCTTTAGTTTTAACCCAAAGTTTGGCTGCCTGTGTTTTACGAAAATCCCGCCAAAAATAAACAAATATTAGCAAGAGAAGCAGTAAGAAACCGAAATCGAAAAGACTGCTCCATGCTGTGATTTTTGTTATCATTTTTATCCTATTAATAAAGCATCTATTATGATTTAAGCAGAAATTACAGTTCCAACCAAATTTTCCACTCCCTAAGGAGGTGGAGGCTTTGTTTATCCATGTGAAACCGTAAGTAAACGGGATTCTAGATGATTGGGAAAGAGAGGGATTGATTGCCCCTTGCCGTCTGCATTTTTTGCTAAACTATAAAGAAATATTGCTGGCTTTAATCATCAAGGTATAATCATTCCTCGTGCGTAAATAAATGGTGAAGCAATGACTGCAAAAACACCCCTATACGCCAAGCATCTAGCTTTAGGCGCAAAAATGGTCGATTTTCATGGTTGGGAGATGCCATTGCATTATGGTTCTCAGTTGAATGAACATAATTTAGTGCGCAACGACTCAGGGATTTTTGATGTTTCTCATATGACCGTGGTGGATGTGTTAGGGGCTGGCGGTCGTCAATTTTTACGTAAGTTACTCACTAACGACGTTGATCAGTTAACGCATATGGGGCGTGCTTTATATAGCTGTATGTGTAATGAGCATGGTGGAATTATTGATGATTTAATCGTTTATCAACGGGCTTCCGATAATTACCGTCTTGTTTTAAATTCAGCCACACGTGAACGGGTTCTGGCTTGGCTAAGAGACAAAATCGTTGGTTTTTCTGCGGGTTTACAAGAAAGAACGGAATTAGCAATGATTGCAGTACAAGGACCGCAAGCTATTCAAAAAACATTAAGTATTTTAAATCCGGCCCAAGCAGATGCCATACTTACTTTAACCCATTTTGAATGTGTTGACGTTGAGGGATGGTTTTTTGCCCGTACAGGCTATACCGGGGAAGATGGGTTTGAAATCATTGTGCCTCAGGAAGAAGTGGCAGGACTGTGGGACAAATTAATACAAGCGGGCATTCCGCCTTGTGGTTTGGCAGCGCGTGATACGCTGCGTTTAGAAGCAGGCCTTATGTTATATGGCCAGGATATGGATGAATCGATTACTCCGTTAGAATCCGCTTTGGGATGGACCGTAAAATGGGAGCCTGAAGACCGAGATTTTATCGGCATGAGCGCACTTCTTTTTCAAAAAGAGCACGGGACTCGTCACAAATTAGTCGGATTGGTTTTAGAAGAGAAAGGAGTTATGCGACCCGGCCAGCGAGTAATTATTCCCGGAGAAGCGGATGGAATAATTACCAGTGGGACCTACTCTCCTACCTTGGGGAAGTCAATCGCTTTTGCGCGAGTTCCTGTCAACGTTAGTGAGCAAGTAAGTGTGGAAATACGAGATAAACTACTCCCCGCTAAAGTAGTTAAACCCCGATTTGTTAAAAATGGCACCGCAATTGTTTAAAAAAGGATAATAAAAATGAGTGAGCCTAAAGGTTTAAGATACACTAATACCCACGAGTGGATTCGCGATGAGCAAGAAAATATGACCATGGGAATTACCAATCATGCCCAGGCTTTGTTGGGAGATATGGTTTTTGTTGAATTACCGCGAGTGGGTGATCGCATCAACGCGGGTGATGAAATTGGGGTTGTAGAGTCAGTTAAAGCCGCCTCTGATTTTTATTCTCCAATCAGCGGAGAGGTGATAGAAGTTAATCCTATGGTAACCGAAGACCCTGGTATAGTGAATCGTGATCCCTATGGTGCGGGATGGTTAGTTAAAATTAAAAGTGATAATCCTGAAGAGGTAAAAGATTTATTGAGTGCTGAAGAGTACGAGCAAGAGATAGCTGAGGACAACTAATATGCCTTATATTCCGCACACCAAAGAAGATATTCAAAAAATGCTTGCTAGTATTCAAGTAAAAGAATTGCAGGCATTGTTTGATGAAATACCCTCTGATTTACAATTTGAGGGGCTACAGCAAATCCCCTCGGGTATGAATGAAATGGAAATGCTTGCTTTGGCTGCGGGATTAGCAAATAAAAATCAGAATGGGACATGTTTTATAGGGGCAGGAAGTTACGAGCACCATATTCCCGCGGCAGTCTGGGACATAGCTTCTCGCGGCGAGTTTTTAACGGCGTATACCCCTTACCAAGCGGAAGCGAGCCAAGGTACGTTGCAATTACTTTATGAATATCAAACAATGATTGCGGAGTTAACCGGCATGGAAGTTGCTAACGCTTCTATGTATGACGGGGCTACGGCTCTCGCTGAAGCTGTGTTAATGGCTGTACGTATTAATCGTAATAGCAAAACCAGTCGGGTTTTAATTCCTGCGACCCTGCATCCTTTTTATCGAGAAACAGTAGAGACTATTGTTCGTACGCAGCATATTGAAGTAATTACTTTAGGTTTTGACGAAAATAAAGGAGTCACTTCTCTGAGCGCGCTAAATGCCTATAAAGGTGAGGACATTACTGCTCTTGTGATTCCTCAGCCTAATTTTTTTGGTTGCCTGGAAGAAGTGGATGCGCTGACTGATTGGGCTTCGCAAAATAATACAATTAGTATCGCTTGTGTAAATCCAGTTTCTTTAGGCTTATTGAAGCCGCCTGGCAGCTGGGGGAAAAAAGGTGTCGATATCGTATGCGGTGAAGGTCAACCACTGGGTGCTCCTTTAGCGTCAGGGGGGCCTTATTTTGGATTTTTTAGTACGCGTATGGAATATGTTCGGCAAATGCCCGGGCGATTAATTGGGAGAACAGTAGATAAAGAAGGGAAAGAAGGATTTGCACTTACCTTGCAAGCGAGAGAACAACATATTCGTCGAGGCAAAGCAACATCAAATATTTGTACCAATCAAGGCTTATTGGTTACGGCAGCTACTATTCATCTTAGCTTATTAGGGGCTGAAGGATTAAGGAGCGTGGCGAATGCATGTTTTGTAAATACCCATGAATTAATTGAGCAACTAACGAAAATAAAAGGAGTGCAACTGGTTTTTAATAATCCTTATTTTCATGAAGCAGTGATTCGTTTATCCAAGCCTGTTGATGACATATTAGAAAAACTTATGCAAGCGGGTATTGCGGGTGGTTATGCGCTAGAAAAACAGTATCCAATTCTAAAAAATTGTCTGTTAGTGTGTGCCACTGAAATGCGGAATGCTATGGAGATTGCAGAATATGCAACGGTTCTTGGCCAGGTGTTAGAGGGAGATAGCTAATGTTTGTTGTACAACTTACTTATAAAGCCCCGCTGAAAGAGGTCGATAAATATTTACAGGCTCATAGAGAGTTCCTTGATTATTACTATAAACAAGGCGTGTTATTAGTTTCAGGTCCAATGAAGCCCCGTACAGGTGGAATTATCATTGCTATAACCAAAGATCGAGCCTATTTAGAGTCTATATTACAGAAGGACCCTTATCACTTAGCAGAAATAGCCGACTATCAGATTATTGAGTTTTCCCCAGTAAAGCACCGCGAGGAACTAAAAGAAATTATTCAAAACATGGAAGGCAAACTATGTTGATTTTTGAAAAATCCCAAAGCGACCGTCAGGCGAGTGCGCAAGCTCCGAGACCCCCAGAGGGAGAGTTTAAACTACCTGAAAATTTTCTGCGTAAAACCCCACCTAAATTACCAGCGTGTTCAGAATTACAAGTTGTGAGACATTTTACGCAGTTGTCGAAAAAAAATTTTGCCATTGATTCACATTTTTATCCTTTGGGCTCTTGTACTATGAAATACAATCCGCGAGGTGTTCATAAAGCCGCTTCGCTCCCAGGATTTATTAATCGTCATCCGCTTAGCCCTAATAAGTATAGCCAAGGCTTTCTGCAGGCTCTGTATGAATTACAAAACTATCTTCTTGAAATTACAGGAATGGCAGGTATTTCCTTAACGCCGATGGCGGGTTCCCAGGGGGAATTTGCTGGAGTGGCTATGATTAAGGCTTATCATCAGTCACGCGGTGAAAGTTCCCGTAATGAAATACTAATTCCTGATGCAGCTCATGGAACCAATCCCGCTTCTGCTGTTATGTGCGGGTATAAAGTTGTAGAAATTGCCACCAGCGATGATGGAGATATTGATTTAGAAGAACTAAGACAAAAAGTAGGTCCACAGACGGCCGGGATCATGCTAACAAATCCTTCAACCCTGGGTTTATTTATGCGCCGAATTAAAGAAGTTGCCCAAATAGTCCATCAAGCTGGGGGGCTCCTTTATTACGACGGCGCAAATTTAAATGCTATTTTAGGGAAAGTCCGACCGGGTGATATGGGATTTGATGTAATTCATTTAAATCTACATAAGACTTTTGCCACTCCCCACGGCGGGGGCGGACCTGGATCGGGCCCTGTTGCAGTTGGGAAACGGTTATTACCTTTCCTCCCTCAACCCATCGTTGTTAAAAATGAAAATGGTTATAGCTGGAGTACTAGCCCTGATTTTCCTCAAAGCATTGGACGTTTATCCGCTTTCATGGGTAATGCGGGGATTTTATTGCGTGCGTATTTCTATATTCGTATATTAGGGAAGGAAGGTTTACAAAAAGTAGCTGAATTTGCCACCTTAAATGCCAATTATCTATTGAGCGAACTTACTAAAGTTGGCTTCACCCCAGCCTATCCAAAACGTCGCGCTAGCCATGAATTTATTCTTACATTAAATCCAGAAAAGAAAAAAATGGGTATTAGTGCCATGGATGTGGCCAAACGATTACTAGACTATGGTTTTCATGCCCCGACCACCTACTTTCCTTTGCTAATTCCTGAATGCTTATTAATAGAACCAACTGAAACAGAGTGCAAAGAGGAGCTGGATTCTTTTGTTTGTGCAATGAAATTAATTTTGGAAGAAGCGGAAAAAGATAGTGCTTTTGTCAAAGATGCTCCGTATAGCTTGCCCGTGAGGCGACTCGATGACGTAAAAGCAGCAAGGGAGTTAGATTTAAATTATTTTTATAACGAGAAGTAAAAATAATTGTAGGTTGGCGCCGATAGGCCCAACAACAATCTCACTAATGAAAGTTGGGCCTTTGGCACCAACCTACATTTTTTTGTTTCTTAATAAAACGCTTTGCTAGAAGGTAAAAATACGTTATAACAATGCCAGATCCACGGAAGGATTGCTTATGATTCAGCGATGATTCTCAAGTTAGGAAAGGGTTTCTTTTATTAATGCTTTTTCATGGAGTGAAAAATGAATAGCAAAGTATTTTCCCAGCGTTTTAATCGTGAACTTTCTCTACTGGGCTTTCCCGAAGATGTAACTGAAAAAACAAAAGCAGTGGCTAAAGTGTTTGGAGTCACACGTCATCTTGCTAATGCTATGATTTTTGGCAATATCTCTCCGGCTGAAGATCAATTAAATAAAATCGCTGAAATTTTAGAAGTTTGTCCACAATGGTTAAGTGGGGTTACTGATAGAAAAAAAGCTTTTCCAGGACGAGAGGCATTAGAGTCTATGGAAACGGCATAAGAAAAAATTAGGATGTAGCCTTTCCTATGGGCCATAAGTTATAATCTATCATCTCATGGATTCTAACAAAGATGCCACATGTGGTATTTCTACGGTAATTACTCATGGAATGTTTAAGCTTTTGTATTGCAAATAAAATTGACCTGGCAAGATTAGATCATCATTATAAATCCACGTTAAAAGGTTATACCTCTTCCAAGCTACGTGATGTTGTAAAAATTAATAACGCTGAAGCAGATGAAACCATTTTTGTTTTTAAAAATGGCACGATAGTATCGTGGGGTGTGAAGCGGTATAAAGTGAACGATTATCTAGAGGCGATTAAACAATTTGCCAATAAACTTGTAACTTTTCCGGTGCATGACGAATTTTCATTTCGTTATAACGATAGAACTACAATCGAACCTCATGATTATTTCGACGTGGATTGTATTGGTATTGAGGCTGAAGGTGAGAGTGAGGAGGTCAAGTTAAGTCTTTCTTACGGGTTTTCTCAATCGGTAAAATTACAATATTTTGAAACTATTATTGAAGCATTAATCGAAAAATATACTCCTTTAATTCATAGCCTTTCTTCTGAGGGTGAAATGGCAGTTACTCGTAATGAGATAAGACAAATTATTGGTGAGATTCTTGGCGCTAAAAGTGAAATGAATTTAATTAGTAACTTTCTCTATCATCCAAAATATTTTTGGCAACACCCAACGTTGGAAGAATACTACATTATGCTAGAACGCTATTTACATATTCAACGCCGTGTTAATGCAATCAATCACCGTCTCAATACTCTCAGTGAAATTTTTGAAATGTTTAATGGCTATCTCGAAAATCGCCACTCTCATAGTTTAGAAGTAATTATTATATTTTTGATTGCTATTGAAATAATATTTGGTGTGGTTAACTTTCACTTCTAGGTGATATGAATTCATCAACAGAAAAGAGACCTTCGTCTTTTTATAAAACGGAAATTCTCGCTGGTATTACTACCTTTTTAACAATGGCTTACATTGTCTTTGTCAACCCAAGCATATTAAGTGATGCGGGCATGGATCAAGGCTCTGTTTTTACAGCTACCTGTCTCGTTACCGCTTTTGCTTGCGCGTTAACTGGATTTTTTGCCAACACTCCTATTGGAGTTGCGCCTGGTATGGCGCTTAATATTTATTTTTCCTACAGTGTCGTTCAAGGAATGGGCATACCGTGGCACCATGCGCTTGCTATGGTTTTTGTTTCGGGCTGTTTGTTTCTTGTAGTGAGCTTAACGCGGTTACGTAGACTGCTCGTTGAAGCTATTCCTGCCAATTTGCAAATTGCGATATTAATTGGGATTAGTTTATTAATTGCGCTTATTTCTTTAGAAAACAATCAAATTATTGTTAGTTCCAAACATACTCTTATGGATTTGGGAAATTTGGGTAGGCCCGAAGCCCTCTTATTTTTTTTAGGGTTTTTTATTATTTTAGTCCTCGATTTTTATCAAATCAGCGGAGCAATTATTTTAGGTATTTTAGCGGTTACTCTTATTAGCTTTTTGTTAGGATTAACGCACTGGCATGGAGTTATGAGTACCCCCCCTTCGATAAAACCTACTTTATTTAAGCTGGATTTCTCAGGGTTTGCGAACCCGTCTGCATTAAAAGCTACATTTGCCTTCTTTTTAATTGCAGTATTTGACGCTACCGGAACTTTAATTGGTTTACTAAATCGTTCCGTTTTTCGAGAGAAAGCTAATTATTCCAATTTGGTTAGTAGAAGCCTTACTGCAGATGCTGCAGCCTCTATAGTAGCGGGAATGCTGGGCTCTTCAAGTACCTCGCCATTTATTGAATCCGCCGCAGGTTTAGAGGCTGGTGGAAGAACCGGCTTAACTGCGGTAGTGATAGCGATTGGCTTTTTGTTGATGTTATTTTTCTATCCCTTAGCAAAAGCTATTCCTTCGTATGCAGTAGGACCAGCACTGTTATATGTTGCTTGTTCTATGATGAGCCATGTTTGTGAGCTTAAATTAAAAGATATTAGTGAGATAGCCCCTTGTATGTTAACGATAATGATGATTCCTTTTACTTCTTCTATTGCTAATGGAGTGGGGGCTGGGATTATTTTATATACATTATTAAAAATACTTACACGTCAGAAAGTAAGTCCCTTAGTTATTATTTTAAGTGTCTTATTTATTCTCTTTTTTATAATTAGTTAACTTCTTTCATTTATGATTATTCAAAATAACCAAGTAACCACGGAACAGCTGAAAGCATTGCAGGAATTAAAAGAAGAATGCTTGCAAGAGGATGGTGCGTCTATCCCATTATATGAGCATATTTTAAAAACACCGCGTGAATTATTATGTAATTTTTTATATGTGCAAAATAATAGATTAATTGGATTTTTAAGTGCTTTTCGCTTCTATACTCATGCTTTTGAAATTGCCTTGCTCGTTTCTCCAGAATTTAGAAAACAAAATATTGCCAGGAAATTATTAAAGAAAGCCATTACGGTTTTACAGTCAGAAACAACCTTTGATACGCTCATTTTTTCCACACCGCAGGGAAAAGGGGAAAAATGGCTCGCCCCTTTTGGGGGAGTCTATCTTTCTAGTGAGTTTGAGTTGGCTCGCAGTGACGCTAATGCCATCGAATATGCAAATAAATTAGTAATAGAGGAAGTAAAAGAAGAAGATATTCCTCACTTGGTAAAAATAGATCATGCTTGTTTCAACAGTGTGACAGAAGAGATGACGCTGCGATTTAAGAAATTAATAGTTGATAGAAGGTATACTGTTTTCTTGGCAAGGTTCGATTCTTTTCCTATTGGCAAGGCGCATATTAGATGGGATAAAAACAAACGCGCGCGTTTTTCTGATATTGGTATCCTGCCAGCTTTTCAAAAAAAGGGATATGGTAAAGAGTTACTTTCTTTTTGTATAAATCATGCCAATAGAAAAAAAGTGTATAACTTATTTCTAGAGGTTGAATCCAAGAACAAAGGTGCGTTAAAATTGTACACGGATTTGGGTTTTCGTCTTACAAATGCTTATGATTATTGGTCCCTTCCGCTGAAGATTTGTATGCCATTGTTAGAATAAGAGTGGGATGCTATTGTATGCTAAAAAGCCTGTAACCTAAATTCGGCAGTAGATTCATCTGCCAAATTTAGGTTTAAAGACAAGTTCTAAAAATAATGAGGATGCCGCATGAAGAAAAGGGTTGTTGTTACAGGAATGGAGATTTCTTCCTCTATTGGCAGCGGTTTAGAGAAATTTTGGGAGAATGCTGTTGCTGGTAATTGTGGGATTAAGCGCATTCAGTCCTATGACCCTTCTCCATATACAACGCAAATAGCCGGTGAAATTACTGACCTCTCATTAACGCATCTCCCGGAGTTTGATAAACACAAGCGCTATCCACGCGCGGCCCAATATTCTTTGTATTGTGCTCATCATGCTATTGAACGAGCTGGATTAACCTCCCAAGAATTACAAAACGCGGGTGTTTATATTGGAACCAGTTTGGGCGGTACGCCTGAATTAGAAGGTGCTTATAAGGCATTTTATACAGAAAACTGGAAAAAGATTCCTGCCTTAAGTGTGATTCGGGGAATGCCCAATTCTATTGCTAATCATATCGCTATTGCTTTCGAGATGGGTGGACCTAATTCTACTATTTCAAATGCCTGTGTTTCTTCTGCAGAAGCAATAGGCCACGCATACCAACAAATTAATAATGGGCATCTCTCCATTGCACTCTGCGGAGGAACAGAGTCGTTAGTGTGGGAAACTATAATGGCAGCTTGGTGTAAATTGCGGGTCATGTCTACACACAATGAAAATCCCGCTAAAGCTAGTAGACCGTTTGATAAAAATCGTGACGGGATGGTAATGGCAGATGGGGCAGGGATTCTAATTTTAGAAGAGTTACAGCATGCGCAAGCACGTGGTGCGCAAATATATGGAGAGATCATTGGTTTTGGTGCAAGTTGTGATGCTTATCATGTAACTGCCCCACATTCCCAAGGCCAGGTTCGCGCTATTAATGCGGCACTTGATGATGCGCGGGTTGCCGTGGGAGATATACAATATATCAATGCACATGGAACGGGTACCCAGTTAAATGACTTAACAGAAACGCAAACTATCAAAACCGTTTTTGGGGCGCGGGCTTATGAAATTCCAATTACGGCGCAAAAGGCAATGACCGGTCATGCTATTGGCGCGGCAGGTGCGATGGAAATTATTGCTACAATTTTAAGTTTAAAAAATGAAATATTATTGCCGACTATTAATTTAGATATTCCTGATCCCTTATGCGATTTAGATTATGTGCCTCAAATTGCACGTAAGAAGCATATTGATATCGCTCTTTCCAATCATTTTGCCTTTGGCGGAGCTAATGCTGCTTTAATTTTGCGCAGATTTTAATGAAAAAACCTTAATAGTCGATACTTCTCAGCACACGCGCTATATACCCAAGATCCTTCAAAATCTAGCATTTTGAAGGATCTTGGGTATAATTCAAAATTTGTGAGAATAGGTTTTCAATGAATGCATCTCTTTCTGAAATTGCCGCAATAGTGCAAGGTATCGTCGTGGGTAATAGTGATCTATGTATTACTAGCCTCTCTCCTATTGATAATATAAAAGTGGGTTCTTTAGTATTTGCAGAAGGTAAAGAGAATCTAAAACAGGCCGAGTCCTCAGATGCTAGTGCTATTTTGGTAACAACTGGGGTAGAGGGAATAAATAAGCCCGTTATCCAAGTCTCTCATCCGTTTAAAGCTTTTATAAAATTGTTAAGCCATTATTACCCTGAAAAAAAGCCCAATCCTGGAATACATAAAACAGCAGTTATTGGTGAAAATGTAGTAATAGGTAATGACGTTTCTATTGCTCCTTATGTAGTCATTGAAGATGGCAGTATTATTGGCGATCACTGTATTATTAAAAGCAATGTTCATATTGGTGAAAATGTGACTGTTGGCAGTCATACTGTTTTGCATCCTCATGTCACTGTTTATAATAATTCTAAAATTGGTTCGCGCGTTATTATTCATGCCTCTAGTGTCATTGGTTCGGATGGTTTTGGTTATACCTTTGATGACGGAGAACATTTAAAAGTTCCACATGTGGGAATTGTTCAAATTGAGGATGATGTAGAAATTGGCGCGAATACGGTTATTGATAGGGCAACACTTGGGGCTACTGTCATTGGTAAAGGGACAAAAATAGATAATCTCGTCCAGGTGGCTCATTCGGTTAAACTGGGCCAACATAACATTCTCTGCGCATTTACTGGAATAGCTGGTAGCACGACGAGTGGAAACCACGTGATTTTTGCGGCCAATGTGGGCGTGAGTGATCACGTAAAAATTGACGATGGAGTAATCCTTGGTGCTAGAGCAGGCGTTCCTCCGAAAAAGCATTTAAAGCAAGGCAATATCTATTTGGGTAATCCTGCCCGTCCGAAAGATAAAGCGATTGAGCAAGAATTGGCAACTACCCGTATTCCTTTAATGCGCAAAAATTTACGTACTCTTAATGAGAAAGTAACGGATTTAGCGGAGCGGTTAGAGCGTCAGGAGAGCAAGTAAGTATGACCTCCCCCTTGGTTTTGGTTGATGCCTCTTCTTATTTTTTTCGTGCTTTTCATGCCCTACCGCCGTTAGTGACGTCTAAAGGTCAACCTACCGGAGCGGTTTATGGGGTGGCCAATATGATAAAAAAACTTATTAAAGACTATCAACCTCAACAAATAGCGGTTGTATTTGATGCCGCGGGAAAAACGTTTAGAGATGAGTGGTATCCTGAATATAAAGCCAATCGTCAAGCAATGCCCAATGAGTTAAGTTGTCAATTTAAACCCTTGTTAAGTTTGCTAGAGGCCATGGGTCTTCCTTTGTTAACGATAGAAGGAGTGGAAGCCGATGATGTGATTGGCACCTTAGCTACGCAAGCGACATTACAAAACATTCCTGTGGTTATTTCTACGGGTGACAAAGACTTTGCCCAATTGGTTAATGAGAATGTAATCCTCATTAACACAATGACCAATGTTATTTTGAACCCGGCAACAGTTAAAGAAAAATTTGGAGTGGCACCTCAGCAAATTATTGATTACCTAACCTTAGTAGGGGATGCCACTGACAATATTCCAGGGGTTAATAAATGCGGCCCTAAGACTGCAGCTAAATGGCTAGCTGATTTTCAAACTTTAGATGAGCTGATCGCACATGCGGATAAAATTACGGGAAAGATTGGTGAGAATTTGCGCGATAGCCTTCGTTATTTACCGCTTTCTAAAAAATTAGTCACTATCCGTACCGATGTTAGTTTACCTATTACAATTGCTGATTTAACTCCTAAAGCACCTCACCGGGAGCGACTCATTCAGTTTGTGCGTGACCTGGAATTTAGAAACTGGTTGAAGGAGTTACTTGAGGAAGAAGAAAAAACGAGTGCCGAGCTAAAAGTTTTAAAACCGCAAGAAATTAATTATGAACTGGTTACTAATCAATCCCAATTTCAATATTTACTACAGACTTTAACCGAATGCTCTGTATTTGCGTTCGATATTAAAACGAATAATGAATTTGCCATGTGCGCAGAGATTATTGGTTTTACATTCGCAACAGAAGCAGAAAAATCATTTTACATACCGGTTAAACACTTAGTCGAAAATCTTTCTTTTACTGCTGGGAATGTAATAGAGAAACTAAAACCCATTTTTGAAAATCCTACAATTAAAAAAATTGGTCATAATTTAAAATATAGCTATATTATCTTGAAAAATCATGATGTTAATTTATTAGGAATAGAATCAGATACTATGCTGGAGTCCTATGTTTTAAATAGTACAGCAGTACGTCATGATATTGATTCTCTGTCGTTAAAATATTTAGGCTATAAAACTATTTCATTTAATGATGTAGTGGGAAGCGGTGCAAAGCAATTACGTTTAGAGCAAATTCCTCTTGAGCCGGCTGGTCAATATGCAGCGGAAGACTCACAAATAATTCTTCGTTTACATAAAGCGCTTTATTCGCTATTAGATGAAAAATTGAAACGCGTACTTCATGAAATTGAAATTCCCTTGCTCACTGTTTTAGGCAATATGGAACGTAAAGGTGTTCTCATTGACAAGGGTGCTTTAGAACGTCATGGTGAGCGGTTAAAGGTAAAAATGGCCGATTTAGAAAAGGAAGCCTGGGATTTGGCCGGCAAGCCTTTTAATTTAAATTCGCCCAAGCAGTTACTGGAAATTTTTTATCACCAACAAAATTTACCCGTTTTAGCAAAAACACCTACTGGACAACCTTCTACAGCAGAGGCTGTATTGCAAGAGTTAGCTTATGAGTATCGGTTACCCGCAGTTATATTAGAATACCGCAGCTTAAGTAAATTAGTTTCCACTTATATTGATTCTTTGCCCAAATGTATTAACGAACAAACCCAAAGAGTCCACACCAATTATAATCAAGCAGTTGCAGCAACAGGTAGGCTATCGTCCAGTGAGCCCAATTTGCAAAATATTCCTATTCGTAATGACGAGGGGAGATTAATAAGAAAAACTTTTAAAGCGGCACCAAATCATGTCATTTTAGCCGCTGATTACTCCCAAATTGAATTACGTATTATGGCTCATTTATCACAAGACCCTAATTTACTCAAAGCATTTTCTTTAGGATTAGATATCCATACCGCGACGGCCAGTGAAATCTTTGATACCTCATTAGAAAAAGTAACTTCTGAGCAAAGACGCAGTGCGAAAGCAGTTAATTTTGGATTGATCTACGGGATGTCTTCTTTTGGCTTGGCTAAACAAATAGGGGTTGAGCGACAAGTGGCACAAGAATACATTGACCGTTACTTTACGCGTTACCCAGGTGTCTTGGAATATATGGAAAGAACACGTAAGCAAGCGCACCAACAAGGATATGTGGAAACAGTTTTTGGTAGACGTTTGCATTTACCAGAGATTAATACCAGAAACCTCATGCGTCAAAGAGCAGCAGAACGCATGGCTATTAATGCCCCTATGCAAGGAACCGCAGCAGATATTATTAAAAAAGCAATGATTGCCATAGGAGATTGGCAAGAGAAAGAGCAACCAAACGCTTGTATGATTATGCAAGTCCATGATGAGTTAGTTTTTGAGGTACTGGAAAAAGAGGTTGAACAGATCAAACCATACATCCAGAAGTTAATGGAAAATACGGTGGAGCTTTCCGTTCCCTTAGTCGTTTCCATTGGTTATGGAAGTAACTGGGATGAAGCGCATTAGTTCTTTTCTACGGACTCTCGATATGTATATTCTATAAATATTGAATGATCTTTTGCTGTACTTCTAACATATGTTCTTCTTCTTTATATGTAAGCCTTGGCCAAAAAAAACCTTTCAGGCCGTCGCCCTTAGAGCGCGGGATGATATGTACATGCAAATGAGGAACACTTTGGCTAACCTTGTTATTCATGGCAATGAAACTTCCCATTGCAGACATGCCTAATTCAACAGCTTTTCCAATTTGTTGCACCAATAAGAAAAAAGGCTGAATTAATTCTTGCGGGAGGTCATATAAAGTTGCATAGTGTTTCTTGGGACAGACTAAGGTATGACCATAGAAAACAGGACGGTGATCTAAAAAAGAAATAAAGTCCGCGTCTTCAAAAATAATAAAAGCTTTCGTTTCACGCGTTATTATAGATTCAACGATGCATGGTATGTTCAACTATTTTCCTTGTCAGAGGGCTTATGCCCGCTTTATCTGCGGGACTGAACGTATATCCCAATACGAAGTGTTAGCTAAATGCAAGAGAGATTCAATGATTGTATCTTCTGAAATAACCTTTGGCCAGCAAGTAAATTCATTAAGTGGTTTATTATGCCTTTTAAATACTTTGGCAAAGGCAGTGCGCATATTTTCACAATCGGTCCAGGCAATAATAGGTTTATGAGGATATTTTTCCCATATGATGCCAGCCAAAGCCGGGCCGTTTACGGAATCACTTGAAGCTAAATTGCCATCCAGAATAATTAAATCAGAACTATTTTCAGCAAGATGCTTTAGGGCTTGAAAACTATGGGTAACAATGGTGATTTGTGCAAATTTATAAATGTTGTTTATTAGTCGATTTAAGCAAAATCCGTTGAAAGAATTGTCCTCTACAATCAATACTTGCATCACTGCTCCCTTAATTGATATAGGGGCAGTATAAAGGGGGAAGCTTAAGGGAAAATTAACGGGTTAAATGTAGGTTGGCGCCGCTAGGCCCAACATTCATTAGCGAGATCCCTTGTTGGCCTAGCGGCGCCAACCTACTTAGAGGGTAAACTTTGTTATTACTTCGGATAATTTATCTGCGGTAAAAGGTTTGAGATAAACTCCATTCATTCCCGCTATTTGGCACTCAGCTACTAGTGCAGCTTCTTGCGTGTGCGCACTGACTCCTACGATTGGAATTGCTTGACGGTGGTTTTGCTTTTCCCAGGCTCGCATGCGGTTAGTTAATTCAATACCAGAGAAATCAGGTAGACCTATATCAGTTAATACTAAATCAAACGTTTCACTAGTAAAGCATTCAAATGCGCTGGTAGCATTAGTAAAAGATTTAAACTGTAATCCTTTGGCTTTTAGCAGATGTTCAGTAATGGTTTTAATAATCAAGTCATCTTCAATAAATAAAACATGAAGGTTTTTATTTAGGTCTTTATGAATTACAGGCGACGCTATTTCTTTGTTGGTAGAACGTACTTTTTTAAACGTAAGCTCAACAAATACAGTAGTACCTTGATTGGGGTGGCTTTCTAAGGCAACTTTCCCCCCTAATTGGTGCACCAGCTTTTTAACTTGGGTTAGCCCAAGCCCCAGCCCTTTATAATCACCCTTATATGAGGGACTTAGACGAAAAAATTCGTCAAAAACCAGCTCTTGCATATCTTCAGGGATGCCAATACCTGTATCAACTATTTTAAATTCTATCGTAGCCGCTTCTTGTGTTTGGGCAACTAAATGAGCTGAAAAAGTAACGCCGCCTTTTTTGGTAAATTTAATTGCGTTGCCAAGCAGGTTTAGAAGTATTCTATGGCATTTCTTTTTATCTCCCTCAATGAATTGCGGTAAGCGCTCATCAATTAACAATTCAAAAAATAAACCTTTACTGTAAGCAGAAGCATATTCGAGATGCTTTAACTTTTTTAAAAATAAAAGGAGATCAAACTTACTATGTTGGGCAGGGTTCTCTCTTTCAATAGTAGCCTCTAACACTTCATTTAATAGAGCAGCAATTTCAGTGGCAGAATTTTTGACGATTTCCAAGCCTGCTGTTATAGAAGCAGTATCAAATGTCCCGGCTTGTATCTCTTGTAAAAGCGATTCGCTCATGCCAACGAGCCCACTTAAGGGCGTCCTTATGTCGTGGCTTATATTAGCAATGAAATTAGTTTGGAGAGTTTCTTTGTTGAGATTAGTTTCCTGCTTTTGGGTTAACCAATGGGGAAATTCACCTTGATGATTTGATAAGGTAGTATTCTTAACAGGCGTTTCTACTGTTTCATTATCATCCATTGTAATTCCACTTACAGGCAATTAATCTGTGTAAAAAGAAGTCATAGTATAGCATAAATTATGGTGTCAACTAGCAAGGGGTACCCCCTGCTAAATTAAATACGAAACTCATGCATAGAAGGATTGGCTTTTTCTAACCTTGCAACACCAGTAACATTGGCAAAAAATGAAGCTTTTAATGTATTATTACTTTGCATTTCCGGGGCGCGTCCCTCTAATTGAGCTCGGGAAATTTTAATAAGTTCTCCTATAACAGGTGCCCACTGCAACGGATGTCTCAATAAACTGAGATCGGCATCTGCAGTTATCTGTCCTAATTGTAGAAAGATAGCAAAATCACTTAATTTCTGCGATTTTAAAAAGGCATAAGAAGGGTGATTATTAACAAATTTGAGCACCAATTCTTTAGGTGTGAGGGTAATCTCTGGTTTTGCGAGCGCTTCTTTAAACAGATTACGAATAAGCTCAACTCTCTCAAGTTGTGCCCCTACCGCTGCCGGAGAGAATAATTTTTTCTTCCGGTGATAAGCCAAAAGTTTAACCGGGTCCAAATTATCTAAACAATTTTGTAACACTTCTTTAGAAAAGGGAATATTCGCTTGTGGGAAACCAGCGAGTGCTAATCTGAAAGGAAAAACGTTATCAAGTAGTATTTCTTTGGTTGGTCCATTTGTCACCAATGTGGATTTAGATACATTGTAATTATCTCCCGGCATAATACGTTCGTGATCAATACTATGTAAATGAACTTCCGCACCAACATCATAAAAAAGCACATTCCCTAGATTGGCATCTTCGCAGCCTAAAATAAGTTGCAATAAAATGCTTTGTTGAAAAGAAGGAATATTTATTTTCCCTAATATGTTCATGGCTACTGCTTTTTTTTGGTAATCACCTTGTGAAAGCAGATACCATTTAAGGCCATCTAAGCCTTGCGTTTGTTTTTGCAAGTAAAGTAATTCTTCTAATCTACCTTCTTTAGCCTGGGTCTGGTAGGTTGCATGTTTTAAGTTAGAAAGAAAGCGTGCAACATTTCGCGCAATATTTTCTGGGTTAACACTTTCATTTGGTTCCCGTCGTTCAGCTACCAGTTGCTCCATTTTCTTTTTAGAAGACAATAAGGGGTTCCCGTCTGCTTTGCCTTTAGTGACTTCATTTAATGGAATTATATGTTCCAGCCCTATTATTTCTGCCATTTCGCGAGCAGCTATTTCATTTAATCCATCAGAAGCACTAACTTTCTTCATAAATAGTTTATCTTCTCCCGTACCCTCTTCCGATGCGGTGTAGGATAGGTTACGATTTAAACTATTACTTGCCGGCTGTATGTTTAATTTTCCTACTCCTGAACGTAAAAGAGGTGCAAAAATTTTCCTGTTAGCATTTTTTCCTTCTAATGATAAAACGTTGCCCTCTAGTATAGGTGCAGGACAAATACAACGTCTGTTCAGATAGAAGTCAATCTGCTCTTTTAACTCGGGATTCTCACTATTTTCTTTAAGATTGAGTAATTTATTATTTTGCTTGGCAAAGAAAAAATCGGAAAGCGCATTAAAAAATTTAAATGTAGTAGCGACAGCAATCCCGGTTACAGCGGCAATGGCAAAAAAAGCAGGCCATGAAACAGGTATAAAAATCGCACTAAGAAGCAGCGTACTGATAAAACTAAAAAAGTATGTCCTGGAGTAATGGCGATTATCTAATCTATACCAAAAATGCCAAAAGCGGTTATATTTAAACATCATGCCCTCTAAAAAAGTTAACAACTATAAATCTTCTACGGTTCCATCAATTGCTGTGGCGTTTTGCCGATAACAGTCGGTAAAACGGCAGCATTTATTGATTTTTGCATAATCCTCTTTTCTATCTCATTTTCGGCAAGTATGCCTACTGCTACACAGTATGAGCCTGATTCATTACAAAAAATGTCTTTTAACATAGAGGAATTAGGGAGGCGCATCTCTTCCTCTTGTGACCAGTTTATGCCGTTAGTGGTACTGTAAATAACCGAACGGGTGACGTGGATGGTATCATCAACAGTCGCCAATCTGCCGACGGCGAAGCAATGATGTGCCGAATCGTCACAAGCAATACTATAAAAAAGCATAGATGGTATGTTCAAAGGAGCTGATTTTGTCCAGTTATTGCCCCCATCTTCTGAAAAGGTAATAAAAGGAGAAACATTGTCGTTAGCATACACATATCCTACCCCTACACATCGCTCTCCTGAGCCATCACAAGTAAGATCAGTAAATGAACTGGGCACCTTTGAACTAACATTCGGTGCGGCTATTTTTGCTCCACTCCATTTAGCCAGATCATTTTCAGAGCCATAGAAAATGGGTTTTGAGGAGTAAGTGTAGCTAAAAATAGAGCGGGTAATAATGGAGTCTCCAACCACGCCACATTTGCTACCCGAATAATTGCAATGCGCACTGGTTAAAAATGTTCCGTGAAACAGATAAGCAGGGGATTGAAACCATGGTTTTTTTAAATTTTCCACCGAAGTCCAAGAAGCTCCTGCATCGCTAGAGGTATATAGAAAGGGTACTTGCTCGCGAGAATTGATTATTCCACCCGCGATAATACAGGTGGCAGCATTGCCGTCACAGGCAATTTTTAAGGAAGTGGATAAAATAAAATAAGGCGCCCTGGTATTTAATTTTTTAGGAAGCGGGAGGACTTTTGGGGCACTCCAATTTTGGCCTCCATCTTGCGAACTGTACACAATAGGCGTAGGAACGCCCTTTATCATGGCGGAGCTGGCTATAAAACAATTAATTCCCCCCTGATCACAATAAGTGCTAACAGGGTTAGGAAATTCTTCGGCGTTTTTATCTATTTCTTCCGGGTTGGCCAGAAGAGTCGGCCCTTGCCAGGTTTTGCCACCATCAATGGTAGAATATACTAACCTGTCCTTGACATGGGCAGAGGAACCAAAGCCTACCCCGATACAATGTGTAGCGCTGTTATCACAATGCACAGATTGCATACGGTTAAAATAGATTTGCATATGAGTGGTGCCGTTATCAAAGGACATAGTTTTTTCAGCAAAGCAAGTAGAAGAGAGCAAAGCGAAAATAATACCGAAGAGGCGCGTCATAGGTTTTCAAATTTTATAAAAAGTGGGCGAAGTGTATCGAATTTTAAGTAAATTTTCAAACGCTTTATATTAAAAATGAACAATTTATTTTTCATTTTATCTTCCAATTTACTATATAATCAATATTGACCAGTGAAATTATGAAAAAAATGGAAATACAATTTAATCCCTCTTTATTTATTAGAAATAAACATTTTCAAACGATTTTTAGTTCTAAATCAGCGCCTGTTGTTGGAAATATGGTGAAGAATGCGCAATATGTTCCAATTAAGGTACGGACCCATGAGGAAGTACATTTAAGCGGCTATTACTCAGCACAGATTAATAAAAAACCGAAGGGGCTCGTTATTCAATTGCACGGCTGGTTAGGCTCTGATAGTTCCACTTATATGATAGGAAGAGGAGAAAGCCTTTATCAAAAAGGCTATGACGTATTTCGTCTCAATATGCGTGATCATGGCACATCTCTTCCTCTTAACAAGGGATTATTTCATGGAGGTCTTTTAAAGGAAGCTTTTCAAGCCGTTAAATATATTGCAGAAACGAAACCTGAATTACCGGTTTATATAATTGGCTTTTCAATGGGCGGTAGTTTCGCTTTGCGCATGGCTTGGCAGCAAAGTATAGAAAATCTGACCATAAAAAATCTGCAAAAAGTTATTTCCGTATGCCCGTCAGTGGATCCTGCGAAAGTGACTGATGCTATTGATAAATCAATTATTTATAGAAATTATTTTTGTAAAAAATGGAAAACCAATCTGAGAGAAAAACAAAGATGTTTTCCTGAACTCTATGATTTTAGTAATTTCCTTACTTTAAAAAGCTGTAGAGAAATGACCGTTGAGCTTATAAAAAAATATTCTGACTATGGGAATATTGACGAATATTTTGCTGACTATAGTTTCTCTGTTGAAAAATTACAGGAAGTTCGAGTCCCCACCATTATTTTAACCGCCGCTGATGACCCGGTAATCCCGGTCGAAAGTTTTCAAAAGCTTAAAAATTTAAATCCCCACGTAACTATTTATGTCACCGAATACGGTGGGCATGTGGGATACGTTAAAGCCTTATCCGGTGATTCCTGGCTTGATGTGGCTTTGCCTTTTTTAATTTCTGCAGAGCCGGATGCAACGAAGGTATGAGCGAGGGGTAGGGTGCCATACCTAGCTTTATTGTTAACCATGGTGTCTCCTTGCTGCTATAGGTACTACTAATAGGTTAAGAAGTGAGTGATTACAAAGATTATACTGTTCTTCATTAAGTAACCTATTAAAGCGACATAGGAGAAGATGGTGAAGGAGCACTTTGGATTCGAACCGGGGAGGGAGTTCCTCCTAGGTTATCGCCGAGCACCCCACCATAATCAGAACCTGGCGTAGACTGTGCACGCGGAGATCCCACCGTTCTGATTGGACTCGCATCGGGAGAAATAAAGCCTACTCTTGCTGCTGTACCAGGTGGTGGCGTAGATGCACCTCCCCCCTGGGCAGTTCCACCCGTAACAGCAGCGTAACTAGATTTAAAGCTCTCTACTGAAGCATTCAAAAGTCCCTCGGGATCTAAAATGGGTTTGCCTTCCGGGCCATTACCACCGGGAAAGATACAACAAAATACCCGCTTTAAACATTCACAAATACTCACGATACATACCTTTTTTTATATTTTAATTTATATTAGCCAACAGAGTTACAGCATGGTGCATTCCATTTCGTATTTTCCAAAGTTGAATCTACCTTCTCAACCAACCCTGTGGACTTTGTTTTATTAAAAAGCCCATGTCCCGTGAGAAGTAAGCTTAGTCCGACTGCAATAAAGCCAAACCCGGTTAAAGCAACCAAAACATTGGCAACTATCACTTTCCACTGTTTACGATGTGTGGCCATCAGCTCATCTTTAGAGTGCAATTTTTCACGAAATGTTTTGACGAAATCAGCTTTAGATTGGGACGAGGGGTTACGTAGGTACCCTAATAGATCATCTTGCAAAGCTTCACTTAAATCAACGATTTCCTCTCCTTTGTAAGGAGAGTCTTTTTTTAGTGTTTCTCCATAGGCAGCCATTTCGCGCAAGCTTTTTAGCAGTGGTTCAACTAATTTTTCACGCTCTGTATCGACTGAAGCATCTAAGCCCGGTGCTTCGGAAGTATGGTCTGATGATAAATCTGGGTCGCTCTGAGGAACATCGAGATCGTCAGTAAGTGTTTGCTCCGGCCCTACCCACGAAGTGGCATCAAGTTGTGGATTTTGTTCTTTAAAGATAGCAATTGCTTCTTTTAAAAAGGCTAGCCATTGAGGATAGTGGGGGTCGCTTTTAGACACAGGCCACCCTTCTATATCAATGTGAAACTCGCGTCTATACCCTTTACCTCTATAGTGATCAGTAAGAGAGTATTTATTAGTAGCGATACGCGCCATTAAAATCATGTATACAAAAAAGCGCTCTTCGATAATTTTTAAGTCATTTGTATAAACTGGTACCTTATCTCCTGGCAATGACTCTATATAAGTCTGAAAGGCGCCTCTCAATCTATTTAAATGCGGAATACGAGGTTCTACACCATCCGTTTTATAAAGGTTTACACAAATATTATCTGCCCGTCGCAGCGATTCATGTTTACTTGGCATTATTTCTCATCCCAAAATTTAGCGCGGGGGGAATTGTAATCTATTTCCCAACGCCGAAGAAGCACTATTTAATTTATAACACGCTCATTTTTTCACCATTTTGGTGAGAACTCCTGGGCCATATTTTAATTCGCAGGTAAAGTTAAAGAGTACAGTTATCAACTAGTGGGAATTGCAGTTGTAGAATCAGGCTCCTCAGTAGAGATTGGCAATGAGGGCATATCAAATTCTGGTTCTGGTTCAGATGAGGAGGAGGTTGACAGCCTTCTTTCATGCAACAAGGGAACAAAGGGATCTTCCTGTGGTTCGGTTGGGGTAAGCGGAGTAGCGGATGAGTCAGGAGTTAGCGCGTCTGTGCTATCTCTTCTTAATCCGGTTTCTTGCATAATCGCATAGGAAGAGCAAAAGGCATTTAACTCTGGAGGGATAGGGACCACTTTTAAAGTACCCGTATACTTTCCTTCCAGTGCTCCTGTTTTTTGATTAATTACCAAGGAATAAGGAGGAATAAAAAAACTAAGATTGTCTTCTTCTGTTGAGACCTGATAAACGCCTTGCGTTTCGGTAAAGTCAAAGCGAATAGATATATTAAATATTCTTTTGAAAAAGCGTTTAAAGTTATTTCCATGACCTATGAACCATAACGTGTCTTCCTCGGTATCATTAATAAGATCTCTAATTTTTCTTATTTTTTCCTCACTCGTAACCGTTAAGTTTTGATCTACTTCCTGTTCATTAGTAAAAATTGTAGGCCCCTCATTGTGCTTTTCGATTCTCATCATGGCTCTCTGGCGCATCATTCTTTGCTCATCAAAATGCTCGGGGCCAAAAAGAAAATAGGAAATATAGAAGAATAGAAATTTAAGAGGGTGGCGCCAAAATGATAAATGGTTACGGACTTTTATTAAATCTTCAGGAGCACGAATATCGTAACCAGAAGGATTAATACTATTTTCGGATAATGCAGGCTCTATAGAAACATTCGCGTTACATTTATCAGGAATGATTAGCCCTGCAGTTTGGATGGCCCTGGTCAAAGGAGAAATAATGATACGCGTTTTTTGAGTAGTATTTCTGAAATAAAATAAATGGTTAGTACTTTTATGGGTATCGGATAAATTAAGGCGAGCTTCTTCAGAAATAGGTGCGTTGGGGGTAAAACCAAATCCTTTTTGGCTCCACATTTGACTTTGCGCGTGACGACTAAATAATATTTGCTTTCTGATATTGAGGGCGTTTTCCTGTAAATAGGCATGCGTTATCTCATGTAGCCGCGTAAAAATATGTCTTTTCTGGTCCGTATCATTTTCTACACAAGCATTTAGCGCGTTGATTAATGTACTAACATTTCTATGATAATTAATGTGAGAGAATGCCTCTTGACTCGGTTCATCTATTGCTGCTTCACTTACCATGTACACCTGCTACTTTTAAGTAAGTCCTATATTATATAAATTAGAAAATTTTTATGCAACTTTAGCAAATTTAATATAGCCAAGAGCATCAAAATCGTTTCACCCATTTATGACAATAAGGTGTTTTTTTATGTTTAAAATAATAGTCCTGGTGATAGTCTTCGGCGATCCAGAAGGTGGTAACGGGTAATAATTGTGTCGCTATCTCATAATTTTTTGCGCTTAACTGCTTTAAGAGATCTTGGGCTATAGCCTTTTGTTTTTCATTATAATAAAAAATAGCACTTTTATATTGATGCCCCATATCGGGACCTTGTCCTGATTTTTGTGTGGGATCATGGATTTCTAAAAAGTATTTAACTAGCGTTTGATAATCGATTTTTTCTTTATCAAAAATAATGCGAACTGCTTCATAATGACCGGTGTGTCCCTGACAAATTTGTTCATAACTCGGATTTTCCAAGGAACCGCCCGTATACCCTACCTCTACCTTCAACACACCTGTTAATTGTTTTAGATAATAATCAACTCCCCAGAAGCACCCGCCTGCCAAAATAGCTTCTTCTGTATCTGTAACGCGTTGGTTATTAACAAAATCTAGGGAGGTAGAGTTGACACAAAAGCGTCGATTTAAGGGGGTAAAACCTTCGCCCGTGAAAACATGCCCTAAGTGAGCCAGGCAGCGGGAGCAAAGAATTTCTATTCTTAGTCCATCAGCATCGGGTACTTCTTTTACCGCATGCGGAATAGTTACATCAAAACTAGGCCATCCACAGCCACTGGAAAATTGACTATCAGCACGAAACAAAGCAAGCCCACAACGCCTGCAAAGGTAAGTGCCGGAATGTATATACGCATTATATTTTCCGATGTGGGCGTACTCAGTAGCCTTATCACAAATAATTTTCCTCTCAAAAGGAGT
The DNA here is from genome assembly GCF_900637865.1 of Legionella adelaidensis. NCBI lineage: Bacteria > Pseudomonadati > Pseudomonadota > Gammaproteobacteria > Legionellales > Legionellaceae > Legionella > Legionella adelaidensis. Next base: position 291,115 of record NZ_LR134433.1, on the reverse strand, counting down.
CAATGACGCTAATTTGTCAAGGAAAGGCAAACCTACCTCCTGCAAATTTTATCGGCCAAATAGCCAATGGCTCCGGCATAATAAATAGAGTTATTATAACGCAAGATCATTTTATAATTCGGATAGGCAAGGAATGTAGGGCCGCCATAAGGCTGAATCACACTTGCCATGAGTTCAGGAAAAGGAAGCGCGTCACCATTTTCAGTGCGAACTCCGAGCGCATTCCACTCGCTTACAGGCTTAACTGTTTTCTTACCTTCTAAATTCATATCAAAATTAGCAGGTAATTTGACAATGACTGCCCATGGTTGACCTGTTTGCCAACCATTTTGTTTCATATAGTTTGCTATGGAAGCAAACACATCTGCTTTTGAACTCCAAATATCCTTACGGCCGTCACCATCATAGTCCACAGCATACTTAACCCAGCTCGACGGTAAAAATTGAGGCTGACCCGAAGCACCAGCCCACTCACCTTTAAAGTGGCTTAGATCTACGTGACCATCATTAAGGATATGCAATGCCAGGAATAATTCTTTTCGGAAAAAATCCTTGCGTGTGGAATCGTAAGCCAAAGTAGCGAGTGAACGGATTACAGGGAAGTTACCCATGTAACTACCATAGCTACTTTCCATTCCCCAAAAAGACATAACGAAACAAGGGTCTACCCCAAAGTGATTGCCAACCTCGTCAGCTAAGGCTTTATTCTTTTCATAAACTTTTCTGCCTACGGAAATGCGATAGTTATCAACACGCGAATCGCGGTATTTTATAAAAGTTAACCGGTGCTCAGGTTGTGAACGAGCCAGGTTTTTTACTTGTTTACTCGGCTCATGGATATCGGCAAACGCCTGGTCAAATAAAGTGGCGGAAATTCCTTGCGCCAAGGCTTCCTCTCTGACTGCATAAACCCATTGTTGCCAATTAGTTTGTTGGGCGTATGCTGCTGTAAAGACTAGAAAAGTAGCGATTACCCCCCATAGAACTCCCCATTTTTTCATATTGTCCCCTATGCTTGATATTTAATTCGTCACTGCGAGCCTCAGACGAAAACGCAGCGTGGATGCAGTGATACGTAAATCAAGGTATCCATTTAAATAACTTCCACCTGACTCCTTGATTACTGCATCAAGGCTACTCCGTTGCCAGCCTAACGAACGTTAAAATATATAATCTCCCATCTTAGCATAAATTAATATTCCATACCCAAAGATCTGATTTAAGCCTATACTGCATTTAACGCGATGGAAGAGCTTAAATTATAAAATGGAAATGCCCGTTAAAAAAAATCAGGCAAACACTTACTTTAGGACTTCACTGTTAACGATAGTCTTTATTCTTCTTCTTTTATGCAGCTTCGTTCTATATTTGTTGTACGTTAATCAGAAACTGGAAAATATTGAGAGAAATCGACTTTCTTCTGTAAATGTTGCTCTCGAAATCTTAAACCACTCTAGCACACTTACCGAGATGGCACATTACTATACTGCAACCGGTGATTCAAAATATAAAAATTATTATGAAGATGTCATTGGAATTCGAAACGGTACTTTATCCAAACCCACCTATTATTCTTCTTTTTATTGGGCTTATGTGCTCGGAGGAAAAAGAAACCACGTAGCATCCTTAGTGAACAACGGAAAAGCATCGGCTACTAAAGAGCTTAAACTGAGCGAATTAGAACTGGATCTTTTAAAAAGAGCAGAGCAGCGTGCTAATAAATTAAATAGTATGGAGCATCGGGCGTTTATTTTATTAAGTGGTTCTACTGAAAAAAATAAAAAAGAAGCGGAACAGATTCTTTTTGGCAGTGATTATTTAAAGGCAAGAGCAAACTTCTTGGAAACTATTGAGGAACTAACTTTTGCAATCGATTTACGTACAAAAAATAATATTATGTATATAAAAAGAGTGGAAAAACTCACCTCTTCTTTGTTTATTATTTTAGCTATAGCGGCAATTATCTTTTTTATGATTATTTTTTGTTTGCTGAAAAGGAGAGTCCTGGGTCCAATAAATGAGCAAGTAGATGCTTATATCGCGAGCACCTTGGATTCTTTAAAAAATAAGGAACAACAAAATCTCTTATTAAATAAAATGAATGAACTTCTTCATAGCTGTTATTCAGTGGAAGAAGCTTATTCAATTATTCAGGTAACTGCGAAAGATTTGTTCCAAAATTTAAATGGGGGTTTTGCCGCATATAATACCTCTAGTGATGAATTAAAAACCGTTTGCCAATGGGGACAAACAAAATACTTGCCTGAAAAATTTTCCCGGTTAAGTTGCTGGGCAATGCGAAGTAGTTCTATTTATATAATACGCAATGAAAAAAACGATGTTATCTGCCAACACTTTACCGAGATACCGCAAGGATGGTATCTGGACTTTCCGCTGATAGTACGGGAAGAAGTCATTGGGTTATTACATGTAAATGGCCATCCTTTTTTTCCGTTAGAAACTGGATTGCAACAACTTATTATTACTTTTGGCGAGAATATAAAATTAGCACTAGCCAACATTAATTTACGCGAGGCTTTACGTTACCAAGCGATCAGAGACGGTTTAACAGGTTTATTTAATCGACGCTATCTTGATGAAACCTTACCGCGAGAACTTAAATATATTAATCGTGATAAAGGTGTATTAACAGTGGCTATGCTAGATATTGATAACTTCAAGAAGGTGAATGATGAATATGGGCATGATGTTGGGGATGTGGTTTTAAAATCGATCAGTACTGTTTTTCAGCAAGCATTCCGTGCAGGCGACATATCTTGCCGTTTCGGGGGAGAGGAGTTTGTAATTGTTCTATTGGGTAGTGGAAAAGAAGAGGCTAAATCGCGTATAGAGAATATTTGCGAAAAAATAAAACAATTAGTCATTCAAACACAAGGTATTCATTTACCTCCCATTACGCTATCAGCAGGTATCGCTAGCGCTCCAGAGCATGGAAGTAAAGCTGAGGAAATACTTGGTAAAGCAGATGAAGCACTCTACGCTGCTAAAAAAGCAGGTAAGGATCGTGTTTTTATCTATAAACCCCGGATACTCAAAAATAGTATTTTGAAGGATCCGGGATAAACTTAGATAGTTGCCCTAAGCGTTTCCATTGGTTCAAGAAGCGCTGCCCGGCGTGCTGGATAAAAACCAAAGAAAACACCGGTTACAACAGATACACCAAACCCTGCTAAAGGAGGTAATAAATAAAAAGTAAAATGCCATTGATTAAAATAAGCAATAATTGCTGTAAAAATTAAACCTACACAGATTCCTAAAAAGCCTCCCACTAAAGAAAGCATTACCGATTCAACCAAAAACAAGCGTTGAATTTCATTATTCTTAGCCCCTACCGCTTTTCGTAGACCAATTTCTTTTTTTCGCTCACTGACAGAAACCAACATTACATTCATTACTCCGATCCCGCCTACTAATAAAGATATGCTGCCAATGATGGCTAATAACAAAGTAAAAATTCTTCCCTGGCTTTCCATGCTGGCAATAATTTGTTTGGCGCTACGGATAAAGACTGTCAGTTTGGGCGCTTCTTTGTGGACTATAGATTTGAGCTGCTCAGAAATTATTTCAATATTACTGTCACTGCGTAACAGCATAATGGCGTTATTTACGGCCGTGTCTTGGCTAATCAGAGCCATGCCACCAACAGGAATAATGACGGCCGTATTGATATCCTCGTTAAAAAAACCGTTTTCTTTCCAAGGTTGAGCGACACCAATAATAGTATAGAGGTTTTCACCTATGCGTAATTGCTTTCCTAAGGGGTTGTCGGAGGTGGTTTCTTTAATTTGTTCCCATAAATTATTTCCAATGACACACACCTTCTCATAGGAGTGTAAAAAAGAAACGAAGCGCCCCATTGCCAGTTTAATTTTAATAATATCTGCCAGTTTTTCATCTGCTCCAATGATAGAGCCATTTAAAATATTTCCCTCATAACTTAGAGTTTGGTAAGTACTTGCATAAGGGGCAATTTTTTTTATTGCAGGAATTTTTTGAGGAAATTGGTAAAGTGCTGATAAAGGGATGAAATTTTGCCCACTATTCTGATTGTCTTCAGCTTTTTGATAAAAGGAAATGGCTAATAAATCTGTCCCCAAAGCTTTAAATTGCTGTAAGGCTTTTTCTGTGGCAAGTTGACCACAACTTAGTAAAGCAACTACGGCGGCCGTGCCCACTAATATGCCTAATACCGCTAAAAAAGATCGCAATTTTGCCGCCAATAAATTAACCCACGCTTGTTGACATTGATTGAATAAATACATTAGTCAAAACCTGTGATAATACGACCATCTTTCATAATGATTTTTCTCTGGCATTGCTCGGCAATTTTTTCATCATGCGTAACGATAACAATCGTTTTCCCTTCTTGGTTTAAAGCAAGGAATAAATTCATTATTTCTTGTCCGGTCGCTGAATCCAATGCGCCGGTCGGTTCGTCTGCTAAAATCATTTCCGGGTTCCCAACCAATGCTCTGGATATAGCTACCCGCTGTTGTTGCCCGCCTGATAACTGCGTAGGTAAATGATGTAAGAATTTTTCCATACCTACTTTAGCCAAAACTTGCCGTGCTCTATTTTGAATTGAAATGGGAGTGCAGTCTTTTCGGTAGGTAAGAGGCAAACTCACGTTTTGTAAGGTATTAAAGCGAGGGAGAAGATTAAATTGTTGGAAAACAAAGCCAATATGTTGATTTCTTAGCTCCGCTAATTCATCTGTATCATAATGCGTGACCAATTTATCTCGCAAAAAATATTCCCCAGAGTCTGCTTTATCCAGTAGTCCCATAAGATTCATTAAAGTGGATTTTCCCGAGCCAGATGGTCCTACTATCGCAATCATTTCACCGTAATTAATAGTTAGATTGATATTTTTCAAAACGGTAGTAAAAATAGAACCTACACAATACCCTTTAGTTAATTGATTTAACCGGATTAAGGGGGGCCGACAAGTACTTTTGGGACTTAAACCCAATGAATGATTAGCCATGGACAATTTCATCATTTTCGTGCAAACCGGAAGTTACCACCACTTGGTCTCCATTCGTTGCACCGGTGGTAATAATTTGTTGCTGGATTTTTCCATTTTTTACCAAAGAAACGATGCTCTTACCGTTGTGGTGTCTAATGGCTTGTATAGGAATCATGAGCTTATTATGGTTATCAATAAATAATTCAATATTGGCACTCATGCCCACTTTAACCCATTCTTGTTGCTGCGAACTGAGATTTCGAACTTCTATGACTGCGGGGAAAGAAGGCAAAGCAGCACCGTTGCCACTGGTTGCTTGTGCATTAATTGCCACTATTTCCCCTGTTAATTCTTCATTTGGGAAGCTAACACTCCGTACCATCGCTCTCATTCCAGGTTTCACTTTATCAATATCCACTTCCGGGATTTCAATTTCAATGCGAACCCCACTTAAATCTCCAATGAGTCCTAATACATGCCCTGCTTTAACTGAAGAGCCTACAGTTAACTGGTTGGATTTTTCTTCAGAGTTTTTCGGAGGGTACAATAAAACACCAGGGCTTGTAGCTTTTATATTCACGAGGTTATGTTTAATACTTAAAATCTTTTTCACTTTTTCGAAATCAGAAAAACTAAGCGAAGCAAAATTAGCTGAGTTTTCCCCTGTTTTTTCAAGCAAATCGCTAAGCCGTTCTGTTGCTTGCATGAGAGCGATTTTGGCAGTATTTAAACCTGATTTTTCTCCTATATAGCTATTTTTAGCAATGAGGCCGGCATTCCAGAGGTCTTGCGTCCCTGTAAATTTAGATTTAGCAATAACATACGCATCTTTTGCTTTGAGGTATTCAGTAAGTGTTTCATTGTATTGTTTTTGCAATTCAGCGGAATTAAGAATAAATACTTTATCGTCTTTTTGGACTTTTTGCCCATACGAATGAGGCATGGAATCAATAACAGAGTCCAAAGGGGCGGTAAGCGTGGTTTCCCTTAAAGGTTGCATGGTTCCTGTAAAAAACAATGATTTATGTAATGTGGTACTTTGTACTTTGATAATATGTTTTTCTGGTTTATTTGTGTGTTTGCCTGGTGAGCAACTCACTAAAAGCAAGGTAAAAAGTAATATAAAAAATTTCATAAATAATAACTCATAATAATGTTTGGCCGTCGGGCTCCCCATCCTCTGTTGGCCTGCGGCTCTACTGCATTTGTCTCTTAACAATACCGTAATTTTATTTTCCAATAATCTAAAGTGGTTCCTAATAATCGCTGTAAGAGAGCTAATTGGTTAAGATAATCTACCTTTGCACTAATTAGCCCTCTTTGGGCTAGTAATAATTGATTTTGTGTACTGTTTACATCTAATGCACTAGAAATTCCTGCTTGCTGTTTTTTCTTTTCCAAAGTATAGGCTCTTAGAGCCAGTTCAACCTGCCGTTTGGCCAACTCATATCGTTTCGCCTGGCTTTCAATATTACTAATTGTATTTTTTATAGAGGTTATGAGGGCTCGTTTAGCAGCGATTAAATTAATTCTATCTTTTTCTAATTGTACTTTTGCCGTTATTAATTGATTTTTACTGCTAACATCATTAATAGGGATAGTAAGGGTTATTCCTGCAGCTTTATCAATATTATGACCTTTATAGAGCCCCGGGACACCAGGGCTGGTGCTATCTACTCCAGTCATCGTGCCCGCTTGAATGTTGGCATTAAAATCCAATTGCCATAATTGTTGGTTTTTGGCCATTTTATAAGCACGTTCATCCGCTTTTAAAGTATTTTGTAATGCTAAATATTGGTTATTGTGAGCAAGACCTACGGCTAAGGCGTCCTCCATTTTCGGAATGATAATTTTATTTAAGCTTACATCATTTGGAACTGCTATTTTCATATCAGGATCGAGTCCTAATGCTTGTAATAAATCTTGCGAGGTATTGCGAAAGTCATTTTCAGCCTGCTCTACCGTGAGCTTCAGCGATTCAATTTGATAAGACTGCTGAATATTCCCAGTTGGCTCTAATTGGCCAGCATTAATACGTTTTTCATTTATTTGAAAACTGGTTTCTGCTTCTTGTAATTGCTGACGTTGGTTTTGCAGGTTGTTACCGCTTAGTACAAGCGAGCGATAAATTAAAATCACTTGGGTGATTTGATCCATGATGGACTGGCGTAAATTAACTTTATTCATCCACTCATTATCGATTGCATTTAAAAGCCCTGCTTCATTGGCGTCTTTTCCAAAGCCGCGCAGAAGCGGTTGACTAAAAGATAGATTCAGCAAAGGGTTATAATTGCCATAAGCAGCTACATTATTATCCATTTTTAGAGATAGCTGACTACCCAATTTAGTTTTTAAGTCTAACTCAGGAGTGAGTAGATAATTTTTTGTGGTAACACTGCCGACATCACTATAATGAGATTTTTCAACAAAGGCTGTTCCACTTAAAGCATACTGTAATTCAAATTCATTATGGGCTAAACGCAATTGATAACGTTGAATAATTCGGTCTAACTCTGCATTTTTTATATTTGGGTTATATCGTAACGCTAATAAAATGGCTTCTCTTAGGGAAAGAAACCGTGTTTTTTGATTGGCTTTCGGGGATGTGGGCAATTCAATCCAGTTTTTTAATAAATATTCAGGATTTTTGATTGCCTCCTCTAGCTGCAGTTCTTCGGCGCTAACTTCTTCAATTTGCTTGTTTGTTTCCAACAGTAAATTATTTGAAGAAAAGGGAGGGGTGCAATTTTCTAAAATAGTCGCGGCAACACTACTCTCAAAAATACATAAAAATAATAATACAACTAAAAACTTCATGCGCATGAAACCGTATAACGTTGTTTATCTTGGAGGCATATTGCTGTTAAAGAATTTCCCCAGTAACAGCCGCTGTCTAAAGCGTGAATTCGCGGGTGAGGACTCCTCGCCATCAGGGCCGCCCAATGACCAAATACAATATCAGCTGGTATTTCAATACGATTGGGCACTAAAAACCAGGGGAATAAATGGGCAGGTGCATCGGCTATAGTACCTTTATAAGATAGGTTTAAATCGCCGTTTTCATTACAAAAACGCATGCGGGTAAAATAATTACAAATTAAACGTAAGCGCTCGAGACGAGGGAGTGAATTAGACCAATGTGTTGGCTCATTGCCATACATATTATTTAGAAAATATAAGTAATCCTCTCCATGCAAAACAGCTTCTAATTCCCGTGATAATTTTATGGCGGTAGGTAAATCCCATATTGGGGCAATCCCTGCATGGCACATGACGATGTTTAACGTAGCATCATAAAATAATATAAATTGTTTACGCAGCCAATGGCCGATTTCTTCACTGTCGGAGGCTTGTAAAAGTTCATGTAAAGTATCATCTTTATTTATTCGTACAGGGTGGGTAAAAATCCGGGCTAGTAAGTGCAAATCGTGATTACCTAAGCAAACAATAGGTTTTAAAGGTAAACTTTTGACAAAACGTATTACCTGTAGCGACTGAGGGCCTCTGTTTACCAAATCACCTACAAACCAGAGCCTATCCTGCCGCTCATTATAGTGGATTTTCTCAAGCAATCGTTGCAAAGGGTCATAGCATCCTTGAATATCTCCAATAGCATAATCAGCCACTATGATGACTTCCTGGTCGTAAGGCGTCTTGCGCTTCAACTTGTTCCCATTTCCCGTGTGCATTTAAATGAGCCAATTGGCTGCTCGTTGGACTAGCTGGTTGCCGGAAATTATTGTTATGTTGGGCACTATGAATTAGCTCGGTGGCTGAGATAGTACTAATTTTACCTGTATTTACATTATGAATTTTCATCGTTTCAGGGAGGGCAATTGCATAATTTGAAAATACCACCCCTGTATGCATTTGTTGAGTGGCTGTTTGTTCGAATCGGGCCTCTACCGTGCCGTCTGTTGCCACACTATGTAATTTCAAAGATAAGAAGCCGTTTTGAATCGCTTGCCAATTTTTATATTCTGGATGTTCACGCACAAAATATTTATATATTTCAGGGGAAATAAGTAATCCGCCCGGCACCATTAATAAGGGTGCTTTGTTAATCATAATTTGTCCGTCTTCCAAAGACTTGGTTAGCCATTGAATAAACTCTATTCCAATTGCTTTTTCTTTATCAATCAAATTCTCAGGATTTGTATCAACAAAGGTGCTAATACGATTTATTCTCCCTCGACGGGTAGCGATAGTATGTAAAAACTCATTAAAATAACGCTGAATAGCAATAGCATCTGCTCTAACAAGTATTGCTCCAAGTGTTCCCGCGGACTGCCAATCTTCGTTTAAGAGAGAGAGCCAAACTGCCAAGACATCAGCATTCGAGGCAATTAAATTAAAGCCGGCAGCAGGCATTAGCATGCGGGCTAATAACAAATTGAGACGTTTACGAAAATCTTCATCGGTAGGGCCTAAAAAGCTATATTGATAGTAACTGCCAACTGCTGCCAGACTTTCTAGCACGGGATTCCAGGTTTTTATCAATTGGCCATTAACATCATAGAGTCCAATTTTAAATTCGACTTGTAATTTCCCAATACCTTGTAAAATTCCCGCTGAAAAAAGTGCATACATCCAGAGTTTTTGTTCTTCAGAGAGTTCAGTACTTTCTTGAATAATAAAATGGCGAAATAAATCTAAGGCAGCTTCGGTACGATTTAATGCGTGATCTAACAAACCTCCAGATTGCGCGTAGTAGCTGTTGTAAGTTTCAGGCAAGGATTGACAATGATTGATTAGGTTATGGATAAGCGGGGTACACAAAGTGTTAAATCGCGTCTGCTCAAAACCGCTGAAATCTTCTATTTTTTCCAATAATTGCTGTCTTTTGGCGTCTGCAAGCAATTGCGCCGGTGAGACGATGGCGGTTAAATCTTTAAGCGGCTTCGCATTTGGTGTTTTATGAGGTTTATGAAACAAAACAGTCTCCTACCTAAGATAATAACGCAAAAAAAAGGTCGCACATAGTATACACTAATTGGCGAGTAATTTCGCTATTTGAGCATACTGCTCTACTGTCACCTGTTCTGGACGCAAGCCTGGGTTTATATTTAATTTTTCTAAAATATCTAAATTAATAAATCCTTTTAAGTTATTGGCTAATGTTTTACGCCGCATAGAAAAGGCTTTAGCTACTAGTTTTTCCAATTGTTGAACGGGTACTGCAGTAAAGGGATTTTTTTTATAAGGTGTTAAGGAAACAATCGCTGACTCGACTTTTGGTGGGGGGAAAAAAGCCTCAGCCGGTACAGTAAAGAGGTAATCTACTTGGCAAAGGTATTGCACCATAATACTTAGGCGGCCGTAATCTTTTGTTCCTGGTTCTGCCGCCAGCCTTTCAACTACTTCCTTTTGCAGCATGAATAACATGTCTTTTATATGCTGGGAGCTTTGTAACAGCGAAAATAAAAGAGGCGTAGAAATATTATAGGGGAGGTTGCCAATAACTCTTATCTCATGACCAAAGTCACTATAGTTAATGGTCAAAGCATCTGCATCGATAATTTTTAATTTATTTTTGGCCTCAGGTTGTGCTTGTAAATATTTTTGCAAATCCTTATCAATTTCTATCGCGACTAATGAATTTACTTCTTGTAGTAACGGAAGTGTTAAGGCACCTAATCCAGGGCCGATCTCAACAATGAATTCGTCTGGTTTTGGATTAAAGGAGCGCAAAATTTTATTAATAATATTTTTATCTTGTAAAAAATTTTGCCCGAAACGTTTACGAGGTTGATGCATAAAATTCTCATTTAGTAATTGCACTCAATTATACATTTTTATATTTTAGTAAATCATCACCTAAAAATATGGATGTTTAAATGATCATGTCCTATCTCCTGGAATTAAGAAGAAGAGGACTATCTGTTTTTGCATTTTTTATCGTTCTTTTTTCTTTATGTTTTTATTTTTCAAATGATATTTTTCTTTTCTTGGTGCAACCCTTATTAAAAGTATTGCCCGATAAAAATTTCATGGTAGCGACGGATATTACTGCTCCCCTCATTACACCTTTAAAGTTGGCAGCCAATTTATCTTTATTAGGCACTATTCCCTTTGCGTTATACCATACTTGGCTTTTTGTTGCGCCGGCCCTCTATAGAAATGAGCGTTATAATTTACAAATCTTAATTAGCTTGAGTTTGTTATTATTTATATGTGGTGTTTTATTCTGTTTTTATTGGGTATTGCCTTATATGCTTAATTTTTTTTCCCACGCGCTTCCTTTTCATGTGCGCTACTTACCGGATATGACAAATACCCTGGATTTTATCACGCGTATGCTCATCATTTTTGGGTTATGTTTCCAAGTGCCGTTAGTGTGTTTTTTTATGGTGCGCCTGCATTTAGCGGAGTTACAAACACTAAAGAAAATCAGGCCTTATATAGTAGTAGCCGCTTTTATCATTGGAATGCTTCTAACGCCGCCTGATGTAATCTCGCAAATTATGTTAGCTATTCCTCTATGGTTTTTGTATGAAATTGGAATTATTTTGGCTGTATTATTTGGAAAAAAAGAGGAGATAGAATATAGGCAGGTGTAGGCTATTGTTTGCAATGACAGTCTAGTCTGTATCGCGATTTTTATATTGCTCATCCGCGGTTTTGGCTTTTTTTTCGTTCTCTTTAAGCTGTTGTTCGTTTAACTGATTTTGCAGAAAAAGACTGGCGTCATTTTTTATTTTTGTAACCGTCTTTATTAATTTGGCTAAGTGCTCAGCGAGCATCGGTAATTTAGTGGGGCCAAATACAAAGAGCGCTACGATGAAAATAATGAGTAACTCACCGATACTCATTTCTTCTCATCATCTTCATTCATGGCTTTGCGAAAACTTTTAATCGCTGAGGCTAAATCGCTGCCAATTGATTTAACTTTATTGGTCCCAAATAATGCGAGAATAATGAGAAAAATTAAAAGCAAGGATAAAGGACTTATTCCGCTAAGGCCCATGGCTTATCTCCTTTTTCGTCGGCTCCAGAAAGAAAGCAGTCCGCCAGCGAAGGCGGTTATTAATGCGGCTGTAGCTAATTTATCAGGTTCTAAAACATTAAAATAGCTTAATCCACTAAATAGCATCATTACCACAAAAACCCCCGCCCCGAGGCCTTTATACCAAGCAAACTTACTCAATTTTAAAGGTCCACGCAGGAGATTTTTTTCAATTTCTTGAATTTTTTGTTCTTTGGTTAAAAGAAGGACATCGTTAAATAATTTAGGCATGTGAGGTAATTGTTCAATAAAAAAGGGTAAATTCGCGCGCAGATGCTGGAAAAAAGCTTGGGGGCCCATTTGTTCTTTAACCCATTTTTCCAGAAAAGGCTTACCTGTTGTCCATAAATCTAAATCGGGATAGAGTTGTCGTCCCAGCCCTTCAATTGCCAGCAACGTTTTTTGTAGTAACACCAATTGTGGTTGCACTTGCATATTAAAACGGCGCGCTACTTGGAAAAGTTGCATAACAAGTAAAGCGAAAGAAATATCTTTTAATGGTCTTTCAAAAATAGGCTCGCTAACAGTACGAATAGCGCTTTCAAATTCCTCAACATGTGTGTCTCTGGCTACCCACCCTGATTCAACATGTAATTGTGCGACTCTTCGATAATCGCGATTAAAAAAAGCGAGTAAATTTTCCGCAATGTAACGCTTGTCATTTTCACTTAAGGTGCCGATGATCCCAAAATCTACACAGATATATTGTGGATCTTCCGGGTTTTCGAAAGAGACAAAAATATTACCAGGATGCATGTCTGCATGGAAAAAACAATCCCGAAATACTTGGGTAAAAAAGATTTGTAAGCCTCTTTCAGCCAGTTTCTTTATATTTACACCATTTTCTTTAAGTGCTGTAATATCCGTGACCGGAATTCCATAAATACGTTCCATTACTATCACATTTTCGCGAACATAGTCCCAATAAATTTCTGGAACATATAACAAAGGAGAATTATTAAAATTTCTTCTTAATTGACTGGCATTCGCTGCTTCGCGCTGTAAGTTCAGTTCATCAAAGAGTGTTTTTTCAAATTCTTTTACGATTTCTTTAGGCTTTAAACGCTTGCTTTCTGCCCAGTAACGTTCAGCTAAATGTGCAATGGTGTAAAGGATGCTGAGATCTTGCTCGATAACTTTACGCATATTGGGCCGCAGAATTTTTACAACAACGTCTTCACCCGTTTTAAGCGTGGCTGCATGTACCTGCGCCATAGAAGCAGATGCCAGAACTTCCTCGTCAAATTGTGCAAATACTTCATGGGCGCTATGGCCAAAAGCAGATTCTAGAATGGCTAATGCTTGTTCGCTAGGGAAGGGAGGCACTTGATCCTGCAGCTTACTGAGTTCTAAAGCAATATCTGGAGGTAAAATATCAGGTCGGGTGGAAAGGGCTTGGCCAAATTTTATAAAAATAGGGCCTAACTCTTCTAATGTTTTTCGAATGGCTTGACCCCGTGTGAGTTTTTCTTTTCTAAACCAATTCCAAGGGTTGAAATATGCAATGAAACGAAAAGGGGCAAAAAGACGAATAGAAAGAATAACCTGGTCTAATCCATTTTTAGTTAAAACATAGTTTATTCGTAATAAGCGAAATAATTGTTTAGTGGATTTCATTATCTTTACGCCATTCCATTTTTTCAAATTGCGCTTTTAAGCGCTCAACGCGTAATGAGAGCTCATCAATCTCTTTAAAAAAATCTTCAATTTCTTCCCGTGGAGGGAAGAGTTGTAACTCTTCTTGTAAGTATTCAGTCATACTATGTTTTAAAGAGTTGCTCAGACGCTCTTTTATTGCATTGCCCCCCCGAATAAGGGAGCCAATTTGGTAAGCAACGACATCTCCGGTAAAATGGGCTAAATGCCCTTCCCAATCAATATCTATTTCATCGAATATTTTTTTTATACGCTGGCCTAACTCCACATCTCCACTAATGGTAATTTGATCATTAAATAAAGAGCGTACTTTCGAGGCGGGTAAAAAGCTTAGGCGGATAAGCCCTAGAGGGCTACTGCGAATGACAGTGTCAGCGGGATTAATGGATTCAGGTAGTAACTCAATACCCGTAGAAGTGAAAGTAAGATAAAAGCTGACGTTCAAAGGCGTAATAATAATTTCTATCGTTTTACCTGCCAATGAGGCCAGTTTGGCCGGCATTTTTTCATCCAGACCAATAGCTTTATTAATTGCTTTTTGTAATGCAGCCAATGTGTAATCTTTTATCATTGTGTTCTCAATACTTATAAGCTATATGCAGGGCAACAATACCACCGGTTAAGTTATGATAATGACAATCTTCAAATCCCGCACGTTCGATTAATCCTTTCAACTCTTCTTGATTGGGGTGCATGCGGATAGACTCTGCTAAATAACGGTAACTGTCCTCATCATTCGCAAAAAAACTGCCTAATTTGGGTAATATTGTGAAAGAATACCAGTCGTATAATGTTTTAATGCCTGCTAATTGCGGAGTGGAAAATTCAAGGACTAAAACTTTACCGCCCGGTTTACACACCTCATACATTGAACGTAAGGCTTTTTCCTTATCAGTCACATTTCTTAAACCGAAGCCAATTACAATACAATCAAAACTATTTGCGGTGAAAGGTAGGGCCTCCGCATTGGCTTGCACAAAGCGTAAATTATTAAACAAGCCTTGATCAAGTAAACGGTCGCGTCCCACAGATAACATAGCGGAATTAATATCGGCTAAAACCACTTGTCCGGTTGGCCCTACCTTTTTACTAAATAAACGCGTTAAATCGCCACTGCCACCCGCCAAGTCAAGAACTGATTGTCCTGAACGAACTCTACTAATTTCCGTAGTAAAATATTTCCATATTCGGTGAATGCCGAATGACATTAAATCATTCATCAAGTCATATTTTTGGGCTACAGAATGAAAAACTTCGCGTACTTTGTACTCTTTTTCATCCCATTCTACAGATTGGAATCCAAAATGTGTTTTGGTATTTTTAACCATTTAAATAGACTCTAGTATGTGTTGGCAGTGCTTTAAGTAACTTAATTCATCAGGTAATTGCTGCGCACGCTGCGCTTGCCATAAACATTCAGCAAGTGCTTCCATCATAACATGTTCTACTTCAAGTTCATCTTTATATTTTTTTAGTAACCCTTTGAAAACGGAAGATATTCCTTCGGGCTTATTCATAGTGACCTGGTCACGGATTACTAAATGCAAACCCAAATGGAGAAAAGGATTAGTTTGACCGAGCTCCGGGAAAAATTGCTGATCGCATTTTTTTGAGCTTATGAAAGCGTGGTATTCCGGGTGGGCCAAGATTACTTGCACTACTTGCTGTTCTAAAGGAAGCAGCTCTTTTTTATTTAAATATTTTTCCCAACTGGTGAAAAATATTTCACGGGTATCTTGAATAGTATTGCCATAAAACATAATAGTAGTCTGAATAAATTATGCTATTAATCCGAAGCGGTTCGAACTGATAGTGTAACAAAAACATTACTTATTGACACTAGAAGCCTTTTTATGGAAAACTTTGCACGCGAGGTTGGACTTGCTATGTGTCATTCCACTGGGTCAATTGGCGACACACTGATTGGCCCTTTCTTAATACCCCCTAGAAGCTACAAAGTAATTTTACACTTAAAAACAACATTAATATCCCGCTGCAAAATTCTACCCTTCGCCATATAGTGGCTTTGGTTAATGCTTTGGAAAAATAATAAGTACTAAAAGTTAAAGCGCTAAACCAAACAAGACTTGAAGTTAGGACGCCGAATAAGAATTCCTTTTGGTGTCCGGGGAATTGAATGCTGCCCCCGCCAATAATTACCAATGAATCAATAATCGCATGGGGATTCAAAAGGCTAAAACTTAAGGCTAATAAAATTATTTGCCAGCGCGTGGTGAGGTTTTGCTCTGCTTGGACTGGAGCCGATTTTTTAGTGAAACACTGCTTTAAGGTAATAAAGCCATAATAAGCAAGAAATAAGGAGCCGAAACAAATCATGATGAGACGGATGCTATCATGCGTTTCTAATAAATGATGTAAGCCCGCCACACTTCCTGTAATAAGTAGACTGTCGCAAAAGAAACAAGTAAGAGCTGATAAAACAGCATGTTTCCGTAAGGCTCCTTGTCTTATTAAAAAGACATTTTGCGGCCCGAGAGCCATAATAAGAGACAAACCCAACATAAGACCATTCAAATAAATAGGCATAATACGCAGTTCACTATAATTAAAAATTGCGCAATTATCACACAATTTGTTGGAAATTGGAATATATTTTTATAAAAAGTTAGTTTTTCCGTTTTTTTTAATCCTTTAAAAAATGAATAACACGATTGCAAGTTAGTTTAGCAACAGTATAAAATGCCATGTTAATTTTATCCCGCCATGGTGATCCGTAAGTTAAAGGAGGGAGCGTGGGCTCTTTTTTTAAAAAAAACACCGTTTATATAAGTGTTTTATTAACACTATTTTCTTTTTATTGTCCTATTTATGCCAAGGATACGACGGCAACTTTAGTTGAACCCTTGATTGATGGATTCTATCCTGAATATCCTCCAATGCGTCCCGGTGCGAATGAGCAAGAACAAAAGCTTATCGCGCGTGGAGAATATTTGGCAAAAATGGGTGACTGTATCGCTTGTCATACTGACGTGAAGGGTAATACACCTGCTTTTGCCGGCGGTCTAGCTATTAGTACACCTTTTGGAACTTTTTATAGCCCCAACATTACACCCGATAAAAAAACAGGCATCGGTAATTGGACTGAAGAAGATTTCATTCGCGCAATGAAGCATGGGAAAGATCCCCAAGGAAGAAACTACTTCCCTGTGTTCCCCTATGTATATTTTGCCAATATTTCAGATGATGATGCGCGTGCCCTGTATGCTTATTTCATGAGTATTCCCGCGGTTGATCAAAAAAATAAATCATTACCTTTTCCTTTTAGTGTCCCCGGCGCGCGTTTTTCCTTATTAGGGTGGAATCTTCTATTCTTTTATCCCAATGCTTCTCTGGAGTACAATCCGGATCAATCTCCAGAGTGGAACCGAGGTAAATACATTGTTGATGGGCTAGGGCATTGTAGCATGTGCCACACCCCCTTAAATATTTTGGGATCACCTAAGAACCGCTTTTATCTGACTGGCGGCTTTGTTGATGGCTATTGGGCCCCCAATATTACTAAATATGGCTTATCTTCCGCTGATCGTTATGATGTAGCGGACGTATTTGAGAAGAATTTATTAATTAATCGCGCTGGAGTGGTTGCAGGGCCCATGGCGGAAGTAAATCACAACTCGCTTAATTATCTCACCCAAGAAGATCGCTTGGCGATTGCTACGTATTTGAAAACTGTAGTAAGTGAGGAGCCCTTAGGCGTTTCGCCCAGTGAAGGTCAACCTACTTTGAAAAGAGGTAAACAAGTGTATGTAAACTCTTGTATTATCTGTCATCAAAACGGAGAGATGGGCGCACCCCGCATTGGTAATGGTGATAATTGGTATATGCGCCTTAAAAGCAGTGGTTTAACAGGTTTGTATCGTCATGCCATTCATGGATTTAATAGCATGCCGGTTAAGGGCGCTTGTGTAACTTGCTCTGATAATGACTTAAAAGCAGCGGTGGATTATATCTTAAGTAAATCCTTATCTCGTTCCCAAATTGAAGATCTTAGCTCTAACGGTGCTAAAAAATACCCTTCCAGCGGGATAGCTATCTACAATGAAAATTGTGCCGTTTGTCATGCGGAAGGAAAGTTAGGCGCACCAAAGGTTGGAGATAAAGAAGTCTGGGCTCCAATTCTTGAAAAGAATATGGATGTACTCATTGAAAATGCGCTCAATGGGGCCAATCATCCCAAAAACGGTGGCTGTAAAGAATGTACGACAGCTGAAATAATTGATGCCATCAAGTATATGGTTAGCCAATCAAAAACCAAAGGGAATTATTCTCTTTGGTAATGGTTAAATTTACGGTTACCTGCTATAGAAACAAATGAGGGACGGAATGCTAAAGAGGTTAAGCAAAATAATAGGCCTAATGGGCGCTTTAACAGCTTCATCAGCTTGGGCGGCTGCCGACTATTGGCAAATGAACATGTACAAAGGGGTAACTCCGCTTAGCAAAGATATGTATGACCTACATATGATTGCAATTGTTATTTGTGCCATTATAGGGGTCGTGGTTTTTGGAGTGATGATTTATTCCTTAATCCATCATCGCAAATCGAGAGGTTATACACCGGCAACCTTTCATGACAATACACGGCTTGAAATCGTATGGACTATTATTCCATTTCTAATATTAATTGGACTTGCAATTCCTGCTACCAAGGTACTTATTAATTTAGAAAACAGTGACGACTCAGATGTCACTATCAAAATTACCGGCTATCAATGGAAATGGCAGTATCAATACCTGGATGAAGGTATTAGTTATTTTAGTAATCTTTCTACTCCTTTTGATGAAATAGAAAATAAAAGAACAAAAGAACAATGGTATCTCCTTCAAGTAGATAAGCCGCTGGTAGTACCTGTTCATAAAAAAATTCGCTTTTTAGTAACCTCAAATGATGTAATCCATTCCTGGTGGGTACCTGAATTAGGGGTAAAACGAGATGCTATTCCAGGCTTTATGCATGAAGCGTGGGCCCGAATTGAAAAACCGGGCACTTATCGTGGCCAATGTGCTGAGCTTTGTGGTGTTAATCACGCATATATGCCTATCGTTGTGAATGCGGTAACTGAAGAAGAGTATGATAAATGGGTGGGTGAACAAGAAAAAGTAGTGGATAAATATGCTACAGCCACTCAGCAACAGATGGCTCCTAAAGTTCTCAGCAGAGCCGATTTGATGACCCAGGGTAAAACCAAATATGAACAAATTTGTGCTGCTTGCCATAAAGCAGACGGTAAGGGTATGCCTCCAGTCTACCCCGCTTTAAAAGGAAGTTCGGTTGCCGTAGGCCATCCTATTGATCGCCACATTGACATAATTTTGAATGGAGTTCCGGGAACGGCAATGCAAGCCTTCAAAGATCAATTAACCGATGAAGAAATTGCAGCTATCACAACTTATGAAAGAAATGCCTGGGAGAACAATACGAATGATGAAGTTCAACCTGCTGACGTTGCCAAAGTACGCAACAGTGAAGTTCCACCGCCTAAAATGGTTAATAAAGCACAAGCCGGAGGTTTAAGATGACCCAAGTTGTAATCCATGATACCGATCACGATACGCACCATGATCATGGTCCTGAACAAGGAAGGGGATTCTTTGGCTTTGCAAAAAGATGGTTATTTACTACCAACCATAAAGATATAGGAACTCTCTACTTGTGGACTGCCATGCTAATGTTTTTTGTTGGTGGCGGCATGGCTTTAATTATTCGCGCTGAGCTATTTCAACCTGGTCATACATTAGTCGATCCTAACTTCTTTAACCAAATGACTACATTACATGGATTGATCATGCTTTTTGGTGTGGTTATGCCGGCATTTACCGGGATGGCTAACTGGCAAATACCTATGATGATAGGTGCTCCGGATATGGCTTTACCGCGTCTCAATAACTGGAGTTTCTGGATTCTACCATTCGCGTTTGCCCTTTTAGCATCGACTATGTTTCATAACGGTGGCGGTCCAAACTTTGGTTGGACGATGTATGCACCTTTATCTACAACGTATGCGCCTCCAAGTACAGATTTTATGATTTTCGCTGTCCATATGATGGGCCTGTCCTCTATTATGGGCTCTATCAATATTATTGCTACCATTCTTAACATGCGCGCCCCGGGGATGACATTGATGAAAATGCCTATGTTCGTATGGACTTGGCTAATCACTGCTTTCTTGCTGATTGCTATTATGCCTGTGTTAGCCGGCGCAGTAACTATGATGCTTGCTGATCGTCATTTTGGCACCAGTTTTTTCTCGGCTGCCGGGGGTGGAGATCCTGTGCTATTTCAGCATGTATTTTGGTTTTTTGGACATCCAGAAGTGTACGTATTGATTCTTCCCGCTTTTGGAGTAATTTCCGAGGTCATCCCTACTTTTTGTCGTAAACCCTTATTTGGTTACCACTTTATGGTATATGCAACGGTTAGCATTGCCCTTTTATCATTCATTGTATGGGCCCATCATATGTTTACCACGGGCATGCCATTAGGTGGCGAGCTGTTTTTCATGTATGCCACTATGCTTATTGCTGTTCCTACAGGAATCAAGGTATTTAACTGGGTAAGTACTATGTTTAAAGGGGCCATGACTTTTGAAACCCCTATGTTATTTGCCGTGGCCTTTGTGTTCCTCTTTACTATAGGCGGATTTACAGGACTCATGCTTGCATTGGTTCCAGCTGATTACCAATATCAAGACACCTATTTCGTGGTAGGCCACTTTCACTATGTACTAGTACCGGGCGCAATCTTTTCCTTGTTAGCTGCAGCCTATTACTGGCTACCTAAGTGGACTGGTCATATGTATAGTGAAAAGCTTGGAAAATGGCATTTTTGGCTGTCGGTTATATCGGTAAACATTTTATTTTTCCCTATGCATTTCCTTGGCTTAGCTGGAATGCCTCGCAGGATTCCGGATTATGCACTGCAATTTACGAACTTTAACCAAATAGTCACTATTGGTGCTTTTATTTTTGGTTTTTCGCAACTTATCTTTTTATATAATGTTATTAGGACAGCTCGTGGCCATGGACCTAAAGTTAGTGGGCAAGTATGGGAAGGTGCGCGTGGGCTAGAGTGGACTTTATCATCACCACCCCCTTATCACAGTTTTACAGTACCACCTGAAATTCATTAAGAGGGTGTATGGCAGTAAAAGACCATAATAAACTATTAGTTACCCTACTACTTATTGCCTTGGGTATGTTCGGTTTTGGTTTCGCACTAGTACCTATATATAATAGTTTGTGCAAGGCATTAAATATTAATGGAAAAACGAACACGGAGGCTATTGCCTATAATCCGCACACAAAAGTGAATCAACAGCGTGAGGTATTAGTGCAATTTGTTGCTACTCAAAATAGCAGTATTCCATGGGCATTTTACCCAAAGGTAGAAAAAATAAAATTCATCCGGGGGAAATTGCAAGGTTAGCATTCTATGCGGAAAATAAAAGTAATCAACGCATGACAATTCAAGCAATTCCTAGTGTAACTCCAGGGCTTGCGGCAAAATATTTAAAGAAGACAGAATGTTTTTGTTTCACACAACAGACATTGAACGGGCATGAAGCAATGAACATGCCGTTAATATTTCATCTGGATACTGATTTACCAGACAATATTAATACTATTACGCTTTCTTATACTCTTTATGATGTGAGTAAGCGGATGGGAAACGCGTAGAGTTATTTTAAGGAGAATTAAACATGGGCGACCATGGTACATATTATGTCCCCAAACCAAGCCACTGGCCCTTGGTCGGATCGATTGGCTTAACTACAATGCTAGTGGGAGCAGCTTCATGGCTTCATGCTGATTGGTATGGCCCTTATATTTTTACGATAGGGCTTTTTATTTTAGTTTGCATGATGTTTGGCTGGTTCGGTCAAGTTATTTATGAAAACCAAAAGGGAGTTTACGACCTTCAAGTGGACCGCTCTTTCCGATGGGGAATGACCTGGTTTATATTTTCTGAAGTTTGTTTCTTCGGTGCTTTTTTCGGTGCGCTATTTTTCTCTCGTTTCTGGAGTGTCCCTTTACTGGGGGGAGATATTACAGCACACCCTATTACTCATATCACCCTTTGGTCTGATTTTAAGGCGCAATGGCCTTTGCTAGTTAATCCCAATAATCGTATTTTTGTGGGTGCAAATGAAGCGATGGGTGCCTGGGGTCTTGCTGCCCTGAACACGCTTATTCTTTTAACCTCCGGTGCAACTATAACCTGGGCTCATTGGGCATTAAAGCTTAACCATCGCAAGCAATTGTACATCGGCTTAGGCTTGACTATTGCTCTAGGGGTACTTTTCCTATTTTTGCAAGCACATGAGTATTATGATGCATACACGGAAATGAATTTAAGCTTGGACGCTGGTATTTACGGCACAACCTTCTTTATGTTAACAGGATTTCACGGCCTGCATGTGACCATTGGAACCATCATGCTTATTGTTATATTGGCCAGAGCTTTAAGAGGCCATTTCACTCCTGAGCGTCATTTCGCCTTTGAAGCAGTGGCCTGGTACTGGCATTTTGTTGATGTGGTGTGGTTATTCTTATTCGTTTTTGTGTATTGGTTGTAACATACAATCCTATTGACTGGGCCGCTTCAGGGATTACTGAATCTTCTTCATTAATTTCCCTAAACTTGAATTCTTCGTCAAGCTGCCCAATTACCCGAATGGCCTCACTAACAGTTGTGAGTCCATTTAAGACCAAATCAATAACCTCGTTGGCCAAGGGAATATAATCTTTGTTTCTTAATGCTGCTTTCACAAATTCAGATGCATTATTCAACCGTAAAGCGTCCAACATCTTTGCATCTAATACTAACAACTCATAAACCCCTACGCGTCCTGAATACCCGCGATAATTGCAATGGGAGCATCCCTCTCCTTGTTTGAAGGTATAATGGGGGTCAATTCCCATGGATTCTAACCACATACGTTCGGCATCATTTAATTCATGATCACGGCTGCAAGCTTTGCAAATCGTACGGACCAAACGCTGCCCAATGATTGCTTTTACAGCAGCCGCTACCATATAACCTTCAGCACCCATATCAATTAAGCGCAGTGCAGAACCTAAGGCGTCATTCGTGTGTAAAGTAGCTAAGACGAAATGTCCGGTTACCGCTGCTCGCATTGCGATGCGAGCTGTTTCGGAATCACGAATTTCACCCACCATGATAACGTCGGGATCTTGACGCAAGATGGAGCGAAGTGCTCTTGCAAATGTTAAATCAATTTTGGGGTTTATTTGTACTTGGTTAACACGATTAATACGATACTCTACCGGATCCTCAACGGTTATAATTTTACGCTCAGGGGTATTTAGTCGAGATAAAATACTGTACAGGGTGGTAGTTTTACCACTACCGGTGGGTCCCGTAACTAATAACATTCCATAAGGTCGGTTATAAATTTCAGTTAGTTTTTTTACCATGTGAGGTGGAAGGCCTAACTGCGCTAAATCAGATACCGGAGTTGATTGATCCAATAACCGCATTACTACGGACTCCCCATTGGCAGTAGGCATTGTCGAAAGCCTTACGTCAAAAGAGTGTCCATTTAAAGAAAAATTAAAACGTCCATCTTGTGGTATTCTTTTTTCAGATATATCCAACTGTGCTCTTAATTTAAGGCGTTGGATTAATGCGTTCAAAATATGTTTACTTTCCAAGATACTCTCATTTAACACACCATCAACACGAAAACGCAGACGAACGGCATTATCGGATGGTTCAATATGAATATCCGAAGCACGTGCTTGTATAGCATCTCTAAAAAGCGAGTTTAATAGTTTGACTACGGGAGCTTGGTCTTCTGTTTCCGAATTTTCATCAAAAAGATCATCATCAGCGGTAGGAAGGTCTTCGAGCATTTCGCCTGACAATTCGGCAGCAAAACTGCTAATCTCTTGAGTGCGCCTATAAACTCTATCAAAAACGGAAAGAAGTGCAGACTCACTTACCACCGCCATTTTAATGGGTTGTTTTAATGTACGAGATAATGCGTCAAAAGCATTAATATCCAAAGGGTCGGTCACCCCTACAATCAAATCCGTATTTTCCCTTTTTAAAACAAGGGCGCGATATCTACGGGCGTAGGTTTCTGGCAGTAAGTCAATTAAAGTTTTATCAACTTCAAAATAATTCAGATCGATATATTCAAGATTTAATTGTTGAGCTAAAAGATGAAGGAGGGCTTCCTCTTCAATAACTCCCAGGTCAATTAATATTCGGCCAAATTTTTTGCCAGTTTGCTTTTGCATCTCACTGGCTTTATCAAGCGTAGCTTGATCTGCAAGATTTTCTTTAAGTAATAACTCCCCGAGTCTTATACGCATAAACTACCCTTGCAAGTGTTTTAATCGTTTTTCCGCATAATCACGCACGGAGGGCTCAATATCAAAACATTCTGTTACTCTTTTATAGGCATCTACAGCTTGGTTGATTTTATGCTTATTTTCTAAAGTAATTCCATATCCCAACCAATATTGCCCATTGGATGATTCAATTTCTACCAATATTTTATATATGCTACCAGCCTCAGCAATGCGTCCGACTGTTTGCAAGATCGCTGCCCGCAATCCGTAAAAATCAGGTTCTTTATAAATATCCGGTTTAAATTGATCTAATATTCCTAACGCCTCTTCGACCTGATCTTGTTCGAATAGTAATCTTGCTTTCATTGTGTTTAGTCTAACTGAGTGTGGAATTAAGTATAGACCTTCATCCACAACGCGCATTGCTTCGTTCAAAGCATTTTGGGAAATATAAATAGCGGCTAAGCTTTCTCGGCCTTCAACTGAATAGGGAAACTTATAAAGTAAAAAGTCTAAAATACGAATAGCGGAGCTATTATTACCTTGTTCTATGGCATCGAGTGCTTTATTTAATTGCTCGTCCCGCCATTCTTGCGGAGTCAACCGGCTATAGATTTTATTAACTTCAGCCGGCGTACCCACTTCTTCAGTAGGAAATTCCTCAAAAGGCAGGTTAAGTTCGTTTTCAGAATGGGAGACATTTTGTAAAACAGGAATAGGTTGAATTACAGAGGGGTGGTTTTCTTCTTGTTCTTTAACCAAATGAAAAGAGGGTAAAACGGAAATTATGGTGGCTGGTATAGGATCATTTTTTAATTGTGGAGGCTGTGCTGCCTGTATAAAAATAGGTACGTTGGGGCTCGCAATTGGCGCATTTGGTTTTTTCAGATTTTTATTAGGATATCCATGAGACAACAATAAAATTAATAAGCTTAACCCAAACGTACCCACCATCCAGGGCATATAATAAGGTAATCTTTGCCAAAAGTTTTTTTTCTGCTTCGGTATGTAGGTAGGTGTTGTCGGCAGATGAGACTTATTCTCATTGAGATCTTTTAGCATCTCATTTAATAAGCTCATTTAAAGTAGTCCCAATTTCCAATAGAGCGTAAGAATCACGGCTAGTACAAAACAACTAATTGCACCAAGTACTATGGGAGAGTTTAAACGCGTTTTTAAGTTATAGGCGCATTCGGTATCTTCGATTGCTCTTTTTGCTGATTTCAGATCAACAGTACTAATGCCCCGACCATAGCTTACCAATAATGCTTTATGACAAAGGACATTGAGTAGACGGGGAAGTCCTCCGCTGGCACGAAATAAATAGCGTTTTGCGGAGGGGGAGAACATTGAACCATAAGTATAACCAGCTTTAGCAAGACGATGGCATATATAAATTTCTAACTCCTCTTTTGCTAAAGGTTTTAGACAGTAAGAGAAAGTAATGCGTTGTTTCAGTTGACGCATATGATTTTGATCAAGTTTATAATCCAGCTCATGTTGACCAAATAAAACAACTTGTAATAATTTTTTTTCCTCTGTTTCCAGGTTGGTTAATAAACGAATAGCTTCTAAACACGATTCAGGTAAAGCCTGTGCTTCGTCAATGATTAATACTGTCTTTTTGCCTGCTTTGAATAATTCCAAAAGACGTAAATTAATTAACTCTAATAGCTCGTGTTGCGGTAAATTTTTTTCTGGTTTTAAGCCTAATTCAATAGCTAAGGAAAGGCGTAAGCTTTCCCCACTCTGATCAGGGTTTGGGATATAGGCGGTAACAAAACTATCATCAAGTGCGTTTAATAGCAGTCGACAGATAAGCGTTTTACCAGTTCCCACTTCCCCTACGATTTTAATAAAGCCTTCCCCTTGGTTAAGACTCAACAGTAAAACATTAAGTGCTTCATTGTGGGTAGGCAATTCACAATAGAATTCAGTATTAGGGGTGAGAGAAAACGGTGGTTTTTTTAATTTGAAATGTTCTAAATACATTCATTTCCCCTGCACCTAGTGCCGAGGCTGACTATAATAGCCGGCCGGTGGTCCAAAGCTTACTGGTTCTTCTCCTTCCGTACCAAAGATATCAGGTCTGCTGCCAATATGGAAGCCACGTTTCAATCGTTGTATTTGTTGGGTAGATTCAATTAAGTCTTTAGTCGCTGTTTTTGGTGTAATAACGGTGGGCTTTATTAAAATTACGAGCTCACTTTTTCGCGACTGCTGTTTAGTATTTCGAAACAAAGTGCCCAAAAATGGAACATTACCAAAGAAGGGCAGTTGTGCCACATCTTCTTGCGTTTGGTTTTCCATTAAACCACCAATAACTACTACTTGGCCATTTCTTGCATGAACAATAGTATCCGACTCCCGAATATCACTACGCGCAAGAGGGACTGTTAAAGAACGGCCATTAACACCTGCTCCTTCAATAGTTTTAGACTGCTCCGTCACCAAGCTAACAGAGGGGTGAATATGCAAAGTTACATCCCCATGCGCGTCAATTTGGGGTGTTACATCCAAAGTAATTCCGGAGAAAAACGGTGAGAGGCTTGGAGTAGGGTTCGAGTTGGTTACCACCCCTGCAGTAGTAACATTGGTAGTTGGATTTAATTGCGAAACAAAAAACTGATCATTGCCTACTTTTATTGCCGAAACTTGATTGTTCATCGTCGCAACTCGCGGACTCGAGAGTACTTGTACATTGCCTTGTAACTCTAAAGCGCGGATGGTAGTAGTAAAATCAGTGGCCCATTTAATTCCTATTGTAAAAGCATCAGGAAAATCTTCATTTTTAATATCTGTGCCAGGGAAGGAGCGTATAGCGTTTAAGTTGGCACCAAAGATTTTCCAGTCAATACCCATTTGGTATTGATCTCGCAGAGTCACTTCAAGAATTTTAGCTTCTAAAATAACCTGCCTATTCATACTATTTTGCACTAAATCTAAATACGCTTCTATTTGCTTATGTTCTTTTGGTGTTGCTCGCACTACTACGACACCGGCGACCGGGTTGACGCTAACCGAACGCCCCGTTGCCGAGTTAGAGCCGCCTGTGGGAGGAACTGGATTTTGATTGATTCCGTTCCCCACTCTATTTGAATTTTGCCTTTCGGGAGTAATACCTAGCATAATTTCCAAGGTGGCTGTGAGTTGTCGCCAGAAGTCAATGCTGCTAACCGTTTCCACATGGCCAATTACATTTTCTGTGTTATTGACATTGTTGCCAGTAGTGATTGAGGTAGAGGTGGCAATTGGAGAATTTGTCGTACTGGTTGTTCCCCCACTGGTGCTTTGGGTTACTTCGCCAGAGCTCAAGATTATTCGTGAACGCCCTCTGCGTTCAAGTTCTAAATAATTTACAGTATAAATTTGCGTTTTTAAGGTGTTGGGTAGAATCTCAAACCCTCCAGGAATTGGGTTGTAAGCATATCCATAAGCACTTTCTAATGTTTGCAGTACCTGTTCTACCGTTACTTGTTTTAAATTAAGAGTAATGTTGCCGACGATTTCAGGGCTAACTACCATATTTATTGGCGTCCCCTCTACAAGTCCGGCAAAAAAGGTACGCGCGGGTACATTTTTTACCGCAATATCAAATCGACGCGACAAAACATTGCGTTGTGGCGAATGTAGCTTAACGTCCGGTAGTAGCGCTTTAGAAATAGCTTGTGAACGGCGGTCTTTATCGGTGGCGTCCAAGGTTTCATTTTCATGGATACCTTGGTGAAGTGCTACATTCATATCATCAACTGCCGTGCCATCTATCGGCTGATTTGTCGTACAGGCGAATAAAAGTAGTGACAATAAGAGAGAAAGGCCTTTTTTCATTTATAATTCCGTATTCCTGGCTCAAACAAGTATAATTTTATTTTTCGTCCGTTGTTAGATAGCCAAACGGAATTTTCTTCAATTCTTATGACTTTTAATCCTTCAATTGTATCTCTCGTTTTAACATATTTGTTATTTATAAGCGCCACACGTTTGCCATGGCCAATAATAATTGATTGCAGTTTCAACAAATTTCTTTCTAGAGGAACCACTTGTTTATTTTTTTCCACAACGCCAGGAAGTATAAAAGGTTTGGTAGGATCTTTAGGTAAAAGTGGATATGCCCACAAGGACCTACATAATAGTAAAATTAACAAGTAACAAAAAAGCCTTGCTCTAATCATTTGGTGTTCCCGAGCTAGTGGCCGAAGAAGGGAGACTTCCTGCATTTGTAGGTTTTAATGTATAAAATTCAATGGTAGCTATACCTGTCGGGTATTGCTCTACTTTGTATTCTAACTTATCCCAATAAAGTTGCCATTTAAGCCGCTCCAAGCGTGCTAGATAATTTAATATTGAAAAATAATTTCCCTTTAAAGTTAATTTATATTGGGTTCTCTCGGGTGGGAGCTTTCCAACCAAGTCATTTGAAGTGGTTCCTGGTAACAGATTATTGTTTCTATGGGAGGTCGAGGAAGAAGCGGCAGCCGGTATTGCAGTATTCATAATTTTAGCCTCTCTTTCTGCCATATGATCTATATTGGAAAAACTCTCAATACTGACACCTCGAGTTTGCAAAAGCATTGAATATAATAAGCGAGCTAATTCACGATTAGATATAAACCGCTGGTCGTAGCGCATGAGCTTTTGGTCTAAAATAGCCTCTTCTTTTTTTAAGTCTTTATATTTTTGTACCAACTTAATAACCGTATTTTCTTTCGCAAGTTTTTCAATGTTTTCTTTTTTTTGAAGTACCTCAGCTGTTTTTTTATTTTCTTCAGCAATTTTTTGCGACAGGGTATTCAAATTTCCATTTTGGGGCAGAAATGAAAGCAAGAACCACATACATAAAATAAAGAATAAAAGAGAAGAAATGAGAACGAGGCGTTCACGAAATGCCATTCTGTCG
Source organism: Legionella adelaidensis (assembly GCF_900637865.1). Lineage (NCBI taxonomy): Bacteria > Pseudomonadati > Pseudomonadota > Gammaproteobacteria > Legionellales > Legionellaceae > Legionella > Legionella adelaidensis. The sequence continues at coordinate 262,225 of NZ_LR134433.1, read as the reverse complement.
ATTCTAAAACGCAATTTTATGAAAGATTCTCTCACGCCTACCTCTTACATAGTTTTTTAATAATTTATCTGTTTATTTCTTTTGCTTTTTTGCTAGCACCAGTTAACTGATCATTAGCTATTTCAAACTCGATATAAGACGTATGCTTTAATTTTTTCACATAAAAAAGATCAAATTGAATATCTGCGAAAGAAGCGGCAGATTGTAAAGATTGCATTAGCACGGACACAAAAAGAGGTTGTAAACTGACACCGGTTATAGAAACATTTTGCGTGTCCTGATCGATGCGAATGTTGGTTAGCCATAATCCATTGGGCACTACTCTTGTTAGTGTTTGTAAATAGTGTGAAAAAGGTTTTCTTAGTGTTGCATGCGTAAGATGGCCAAATTGCTCTTGTTTTTTCTGTAACATCGACTCCAGCTCACTGACTTGATTGACGAGAGGTTTGTCTATAGTGAGCAATGGGTAGGTTTTAGTGACCTGCTGAAAAGCAATTTCGGCTTGTGCTCTTCGCTTTTGAGCCTTTTCGAGTTCAGAATGCGTCAGTCCTTGATTAATCCCGAGCGAAATAGAGGCGATTATAAGAAGAATAATGAGAGCAAGAGAGCTAATTAAAATATGGTTTGCATTCAAAAAATCTTTTTTCTGAGGTAAAAAATTAAGAAAATTAATATCTTGTATCATGCAGTCTCCGTTATTTCTTGTACAGAGGGAGAAAACTGCAAGGCGCCTCCAATACTATATAAGCAGCTGGTTTGTTCTTCGAATCCCATAGGGAAGTCCATTTGAAGATATTGTCTTAAATCCATAAGAAATATTTCCTTGGGAAGTTCCTGTTTTAAAAAATCCAAAAGTGCCGAGGCTTGAAAAAAACCAGGAGTGAAAATGATTTGATCAGGTTCCGGCAGTTTTAATTCACTTAAACAATAATCAATACTCCGCTGTATTTCGAGGAGTATATTCTGAGCTTTCGGCCCGTTTTCATTTACTATTGCTTTGGTTAATGCCAGCTGGCGTTCTAGATATAATTGATTTTGTAAAAAAATATAAAGGTTACAAATGTTTTCTTCTAAAGAAATTACAATCACAGGAGAGCTTTGCTTCAAAGGCATCAAGGGTAGTAAATTTCGTAAGGCCATCTGTGCAATAGTAACCGAAGGAACATGTAAATAAGCTGACTCAAACATATTCAGTTTATTTTTGAGTTCCGATAATAACGTTACTGCTACAAATACTTTCTTTCGTTGTCCAACAACTCCGTGCGGCGGAATACTAAAGGTATCCACGGCAATATCATTTAGGGGAAGCTCTATTAGGCCTTTTAATTTCCAACGAAATGCTTTTGCCATTTCAGATTCGGGTACTGCTAAAGCATCCAGTTGTAATAGCTCATATTGACCGGGACTCAATACAACATGGCAATCTTCGCCAATAAAGCCCAAGCGTTCAATGTCACTCGCAAATGAACTAGCCATGGCATCAAAAGGTTTATTGAGAAAATCCTGGCGTTCACAAAACAACAATTTACCGTTACTCACAGCTGCCAGTGAATAGCTAGACTCGCCGAGACAACAAGAGAATCTTTGGGTTTTGGATTCTTTAATAGAGACGCCGAACATGATTCCTTGGCAATTAATCTAATTGCAAACAGTCTATACCATCCTATGGTATTAGTTAATTAATTCATACCAGGAAAAACTAACAGGGTTTTCTTTTGCAGAAATAATTTTTACGCTATTTAAATTATCTTCTGTATTCACCCCCGCCTCAATCTGAACCCACCCCGAGCCATTATAATGAAAACGTTTGCCGTTTTCCCCCACTGCCCACGCACTTGTGGTACTGGCCACATTTACTCCAAATAAATTTACTCCAGTTAAAGTGGCTGTAGAAGTAACACTCATAGCTGAGGAGTTAGCTGTTAGTGTCACTACTTGTCCGTTATGTCCTACTGCAATTATAAAATTAGCATAGCCATCTCCATCTGTATCTAATACGGAGACTGAGCGCAATTGATGAGAAGTGGTTATAACGGGGCTCCAAACTCCATCTTTATATCGTAAAATCTTCCCATCATTATTTTGCGAAGATCGCCCTACAATAAAGATATCCTTGGGATTATTAGAACCATTAGGAACTATATCGATACCATATAACAAGCCAATTTCATTCGAGGCGCCAGGCAAAGGCAAATTGGACCACGTTGTGCCATTATAGGACATGACTACTCCGCGATTACTGTTGCCTCCAGTTCCGGATTGTCCGCCTACGGCGTAGCCCACACTCGCAACCCCGCTTCCCGAAGTGCTATACATTTTTATGGCTTGCAGTCCGCGCCGCTGCCCTGTGGTTCCGCTGGTAGTAATGGTTTTACCCGAGCACGGCAATCTACACCAATTTGTACTACTGTTACTGGCATCGCGCGTCCAGCGGAAAATAGTAAAACTGTTTCCTTGCCCTAGATCTCCAACAGCCCATGCCTCTATTGAAGAAACTGCATCAACCCCGTTAAGGTTGCGCGGTTGTGAGATAGGTATTGAAACCGTTGACCATGTGTTCCCTTCGAGCCTGGCTAGCCTGATATTAGAAGTATTGCTATTACCTACTGCCCATGCCGAATGATAATTCAAGGCGGAGATAGCATTGTATACAAAAGAACCTGCGGACATGGCTTCCCACTGTAGTTCAGAGGCGTCGCTATTCCATCGAAGGATAACGCCATCTTGTCCTACTGTAAAAGCAACAGGCTGTTGTATTCCCATTTGATATTGACGGGAGCCAAAAGCAGTTGATACGGGAGAAGTGCCTACAGAATCAGCCACACACTGATATTGGCTAACTAACTCCGAAGCCACATGATTTACCGCCCTACTTCCGTCCATTGCCCTGGATACACCCGAGAGTGTTGTTGAGTTGGTTATTGCCATGTAAGAAAATACTTCATCGCCAATGAGGACTCGCCCACCTAGTGGTGAAAAGACGGAAGTGTCGTTGACTGAAAGTGTGGTAATAGAGGATGCTGCTGTAAACCCCATGGTTAAGGTTGCATAGGCATAGCGCGGATTAATGTTATTAGCCGGCAAGTTAGTAGCTCTTGCTATGGAAAAATTGCCAGTGGATAAGCTAAGTGTGCTATTTAGTCCTGCACAACTTTGTCTATTAGCAATAATAGCCTGGGTTAAATTGCTCTTTGCTTGTTGTAAACCGCTTTCCGCCAGGAATGCAGCGGAATTTAGTTGGTCTAAATAAACGGTTCCTACATTAGAAACCATAGACAATGAAACAATTAATCCCGATAAAACCCCAAAAATGACTATAATTACCAAGGCCGCAATCATTAAAAAGCCTTTTTGACGTTTCATAATAACCTTCTTAAAACGGTGCTTGAGAGCATCTTTGAATAAGTGGCCGTGCCATCTGTTATTGTAATTTGTGCAGTTATTAATCGAGTGCTGTCTGTACTTAGGGACACATTCAGATTGTTTTCATAATATTTAAAGGTTAGTGCTGTTACATTTTTTAAAAGAGGTTGTGCGTTATTACTATCAACTGTACGTTCCACTGTGGTTCCATGCAATGAAATAGTAATAGTTTCATTTTGTTTATTAACAAAAGTTAAACTATCGCTTGCAATGGCATTCAGACTAGTAGCATTTTCTAGCTCGAACATTATTTTGTCTAAAGCTAAATTTGCATTAATTGCCAAGGGTAAAACGGGCTTGGCAGCGAGATAACCAGTAAATCCTGAACGTAAAAATAAAGCCACGATAGCTGAGAGGATTCCAGTAACGACAATTACAATAACCATCTCTATTAAAGTAAAGCCGCGCATTTTCATTCCACAAACCTCATACTGGTGCTGGCTGAACCCATTCCTGACACGGTAATTATTAGCGTCGTTGCCTTACCACTGGTAGAGGAAGAGGAGTGTATAGTATAACCTTCACCATTTGCATAGGTATTTAAATCCTGGCAGGCATCCGGTAAGGGGGCGTTATCATTCGCTAAACAGGGATCGGTAAAAGACCCTGCCAATCCCTTTATTAAAATCATTTTCATACGCGCATTTGCTATTTGGGATGCTTTAAGTATTTTATCGGGTTGATTAGCACCTTTAAGTATCGTGTTAAAAGTTGAAAAAATAGCAGTGCCAGTTATACCAATGATAAGTATAAAGATAACCAACTCTATTAAACTAATACCTCTTTGCTTATTCATTCTATAAAACCTGTTTCAGGATAAACTGTTACAGTATTGGTATTAGCCCCCGATGTAACTGTAAATATGGGAGCGGTAGTTAGTGCCAGACCGCTTGAGTTATAAGGCTTACCGAGCGGATCAAATATAATAGTTAATGGAATGGAATAGGGTGAAGCAACAGAAACACTCACCCCGGAAGGGTAGGAAAATAGAGTGCTGCCTGTTTCTGGATTAGATACGGCTGTGCCTGCTTGGTTTTTAATAGTTAAAGCGCTATTGCCTACATCGATGCTATAGGACTGATTTAATCCGATAGCCATGATTTGAGCAAAGCGGATTTCTTGAGCCAATACATCAGAAAAACCATCCGCTAAAAATGCTTCCTTTTGCGGAACTCTTAATAATGCAACACAGGCTACTATTGCAATAATTCCCATTAGAACTATCAGTTCCAATAGGGTAAAACCTTTTTTATTGTTCATGCGAGCCGAAATTCTTCTTAAAGCCTTAAGTATATCTACAAAATACTAGCTAAGTATTTGGAATAAAAAATTTTTCGATAGGAGTTATGATGAGGCAACTAAAAATTCTTTTAAAGCAAGAATTTCATCACGAATTTCTGCAGCTTGTTCAAATTCCATATTTTGTGCATGAGCAAACATTTTCTTTTCCAGTTTTGCAATTTTCTTAACAATTTGCTCGGGAGGCAGGGGAGTGTAGCTGGCTTTTTTCTCGGCAACTTTTTTGCGCGTTCCTACATAAGCCCCTTCCATGATATCTTCGATAGATTTAGAAATACCTTTGGGTATAATGCCGTGTTCTTTATTAAAGCTTATTTGTTTAGTCCTGCGGCGTTCCGTTTCATCAATAGCACGTTGCATGGATCCTGTTATGCGATCGGCATACATAATTACCCGTCCTTGAATATTGCGGGCCGCTCGGCCAATTGTTTGAATTAGAGAGCGGTCAGAGCGTAAAAATCCCTCTTTGTCAGCATCCAAAATGGCAACCAGAGAAACTTCAGGCATATCTAGCCCTTCACGCAACAGATTAATCCCGACGAGTACATCAAACTCGCCCAAGCGCAAGTCACGAATGATTTCTACTCGTTCCACGGTATCGATGTCTGCATGCAAATAACGCACTTTAATACCATGTTCGTGTAGATACTCCGTCAAATCTTCCGCCATTCTTTTGGTTAATGTGGTGACTAAAATACGAAAGCCAGTTTTTACTACTACTTTAATCTCGGAGAGCAAATCATCCACTTGGTTGGTTACGGGCCGTACTTCAATTTGCGGGTCTACTAATCCCGTAGGCCTTACCACTTGCTCTGCAACATTATCAGACTGTTCTTGTTCATAGGGTCCTGGGGTTGCCGAAACATAGATAGTTTGAGGTGAGCGGGCAATAAACTCATCAAAACGCATGGGGCGGTTATCCAGTGCAGAGGGCAAACGGAACCCATACTCTACCAAGGTTTCTTTACGCGCTCTATCTCCCCGATACATGCCCCCAATTTGCGGGATGGTTACGTGGGATTCATCGATAATTAATAAAGCGTCGGGAGGTAAATAATCAAAAAGAGTAGGGGGTGCTTCCCCTGGTTTTCTTCCTGATAAATAACGGGAATAATTTTCAATGCCCGAGCAATAACCTAATTCCATCATCATTTCTATATCAAATGCGGTACGTTGCTCTAAGCGCTGTGCCTCTACCAGCTTATTTTGCGAATTAAGCTCAGTTAAGCGCTCTTGTAGTTCAATTTTTACCAAATCTATAGTTTCTAAAATGCGGTCGCGGGGAGTAACATAGTGCGTTTTAGGGAAAATAGTCACTCTTGGTAATCGATGGAGAATTTCCCCGGTTAAAGGGTCAAAGCAAGCAATGTTTTCTACCTCATCATCAAATAATTCTATGCGCACGGCCTCTTTTTCTGCATCTGCGGGAAAAATATCTATTACATCCCCATGCACGCGAAATTGTCCACGCGCTAAAATATGAGGGGTACGAACGTATTGCATCTCGGCTAAACGTCGTAAAATTTTACGCTGATTGCATTCTTCTTTACGCGATAAATGAAGAATCATGCTTAGATAGGAATTGGGATCCCCCAGTCCATAAATAGCAGATACGGTCGCTACAATAATGGCATCACGCCGTTCAATCAGCGCTTTCGTTGCTGATAGTCGCATTTGTTCTATATGTTCATTAATAGAAGCGTCTTTTTCAATAAAAGTATCCGATGAAGGAACATATGCTTCCGGCTGGTAGTAGTCATAATAGGAAACAAAATACTCAACAGCATTTTCAGGAAAAAATGTTTTAAACTCACCATATAATTGGGCAGCCAACGTTTTATTAGGCGCCATAATTAACGTTGGCCGTTTAATCGCTTGAATAACATTGGCAACAGTATAGGTTTTACCGGAACCGGTAACCCCTAATAAAGTTTGTCTGGCAAGGCCTGACTCAATTCCTTCTATAAGAGATTTTATTGCAGTAGGTTGATCGCCGGCGGGTTGGTAATCTGAACAAATATTAAATACTTTTTTCATAATATAAACTATATCACGTTTGGCTGGAAAAGGGGATTTAAAAGGATATAATCAAGTAAAATGTAGGTGCCAAAGGCCCAACATTACAAATTTGCATAAACATCGAATGTTGAGCCTTTGGCACCAACCTACTCAGTAGGACGTATCCTTGATGCAGCAAAGCGTAATCAAGGAAATCTAGAAGCCGGAAGCCTACAATATTAATCAGGAGTAAAAATGAAGTTTCACCTTGCTAATCGTATTAATAAAGTTAAACCTTCTCCTACTTTGGCTGTAGCAGCAAAAGCCGCAGTTATGAAAGCGCAAGGGCGAGACATTATTAGTTTGGGTACAGGTGAGCCCGACTTTGATACGCCTGAACACATTAAAAAAGCAGCCATTGCTGCTATTGATGCGGGATTTACAAAATACACGCCCGTAGATGGTATTCCCGATCTAAAAAAAGCAATCCAGGCCAAATTTAAAAGAGATAACGGTTTAGACTATGAATTGAATCAAATTCTTGTTTCCGTAGGGGGAAAACAAAGTATTTATAATCTTTGCCAAGCCTATTTAAACGAAGGGGATGAAGTAATTATCCCTGCCCCTTATTGGGTTTCTTATCCCGACATGGTTCTTTTAGCAGAAGGCGTTCCGGTAATTATTGAAACTACGCCGTCTCAACGCTACAAAATTAATGCGCAACAATTGGAAGCCGCAATTACTCCCAAAACAAAATTGCTTTTTATTAATAGTCCTTCTAACCCATCGGGCGTGGCTTATAGTTATGATGAGCTGAAATCTTTAGGAGAGGTTCTAAAGAAATACCCGCAGATTTTAATTGCGACAGATGATATGTATGAACATATTATCTGGTCGCAACCTTTTGTAAATATTCTGGATGCTTGTCCAGATTTATACGATAGAACGATGGTTTTCAATGGTGTTTCTAAAGCGTATGCAATGACGGGATGGCGAATTGGTTATGCAGGAGGCCCTGCCAATTTAATTGAAGGAATGAAAACAATTCAATCGCAGTCTACTTCCAATCCCTGTTCAATTGCCCAAAAAGCTGCAGTGGCCGCGCTTAATGGCAATCAAGAAATTATTCAAACCATGGTTGATGCTTTTCACGAGCGCCATAATTATTTAGTTACCAGGTTAAACGCCATGAAAGGAGTAGAAGTAATCCCGGCGGACGGTACTTTTTACATTTTTCCTAATGTACAGGAAATCATAGAACACAAAGGCTTCGCCAATGATTTGGAGTTCTCGGAAAAGTTATTGCAAGAACAAGGTTTAGCTCTCGTTCCAGGCTCTGCTTTTGGTACTGAAGGATGCATCCGTTTGTCTTTTGCAACAAGCATGGGAGTTTTAGAGGATGCGATGAACAGGTTGCAACAATTCATTGAAAAATGATCTATAATATCTTGATATTCTCTTGACCCACAGGTCGAATCCATTTAAGATTCGCCATCTATTCCCCGGTAGCTCAGTCGGTAGAGCGGATGACTGTTAATCATTAGGTCACAGGTTCAAGTCCTGTCCGGGGAGCCACTTAGGTCGATGTGGCATATTTAAGAAGACATCAAACGGTTTCCTCGTTGTAAACATTAGCTTTCCTGCGTTCATTTCCAAGTTCGGAAATAATATTGTGATAATTCGTCTTTTTTCCTCCAGTTCCGAACTTTTGAACAAATCATGAGCTTTGGATGCTAATGCAAATATAGTTGATAGAGATTTATTAAACCCATCGTCTGCTTCGGTTAATCTTTGCAGCCTCACTTCTACATTATGCCTTTCAGCTTGTAGGCCTGTAATCATCTCATCGTATTCTTCTTTTGAGACTTGAGCATCCAAAAACAGCTCTCTAGCCCTTTTTATTCGAGTCTGAATGGTTTGATACTGGGTTTGTAATTTATTGCTTTCTTGAATCTGATGCTCATACTCAGCAGCGGAGCTTTTCTTAAGCTCGGTATTTAGTTCGGCTAAAATATTGTCTGGTATTTTTATCCCTTTTAAAACGTCCTCTATTTGAATCAATATTTTTTCTTCACTCAAGTGATGGCAGTAAGAGCAATCACCTTTGCTTTTCGTGGGACGCATGTAAACATATTTTTCCTTCTTTAGTTCAGGGCTATAACCACAGCCGCAGTGATGACATTTTAATAATCCTTTTAACACGAAGGGCTTTTGTGTTCGTTTAGACTTACTTTTTCTTTTGCCCTGCCTGACCAATTGGCATTCATCGTATAGCTCTTTAGAAATTAACGCTGGGTGTACATGTTTGTACAATATGTCATTGTATTTCATATACCCATAGTAAAACGGGTTTTGTAGAATCTGCTCAACCTGACTTTTGCCTATTTGGCATCCTTTTTTACTTCTCAGTCCTTCCTCGGTTATTCTCAAACGTATTTCGTTCATTGAATACATGCCTGTGGCATAATCCTCAAACATTTTTTTAACAAGGCTTCCACGCAACGGATCAATATAAACGTTTACTTTTTCTTTTTTCTTATCCATCCGTTTGCTATTGAGGTAACCAAGAGGTGAATCGCCAAGGATCGTACCATCAGCCAGCTTTTTTCTAGCACTGCGCTTCACATTGTCTGAGATTTTATTTCGGTAATCATTAGCAAGCAGCACATCAAGATTTTTTCTAAATTTATCGGAGCTATCCATATCCTTATGTTCAATAAATTCACTTTTCGCATAATGAATCTCGATCCGGCCTTGTTTAATTAACCGTTGCAACTCGATGTATTGTTCGTCAAAATCTCGCTGCAACCGGTCAACTCCATAACAAAGAACAATAATCTTATCTTTTTGGCCTTTAACAAAATTGACCATTTTTGAAAATTCTGGCCTTCCAGTCGCGGTGGAGCTTTCGACAATCTTGAATTGCTCTATGACCTTAAAATTCTTTTTTATGGCATATTCATAGCAGCATTGAATTTGTGCATCCAATGAATGACCATCTTCTTGATCTCTTGATGATACTCTGGCGAATATTACGGCTTTCATAATTCATTACCTCTTTAAAATTGCTACTACTCCAGCTCAAATGCCTTTAAAATCCCCGCCCTGTCATGTTCAGGGCTAGTACCATAACATGAAATGATAACGCCCTGGTCTTTCTCATGTCCTAAATTTTGAGCTAAATTGGATATTAACAAGGGGGAGCGATCACTTCGCATCATTCTTCGCGTGATTGCATGCCTAAATGAATGAGGCTTATGATATGGAAGGTCATTATTATGAAATGCCTGTTTGAAAATCGCTCTAATTGTGGACTGGGACTTAACAAAATCCTTTTCTAATACTAAGCATGGTAAACCTTCCTTGGTAAAACTAGATATTATCCTAGGAAAAAGAGGGCATGTGTCAGTAAAGCCTTGGAGTTTAAGAAATTCAACAAAATCTAATACATTCTTGTATAAATCCTGTACGTTTCCAATAAAGAAAGCTGTAATATGTTTCGCAAATTTTGTATCGACCAAATTTGGATTTTGTACAAAAGCCCATGCATCGAAATCTCTATAATACTTAATAGAGCCTATACGTGCAGTTTGTAATGCGCTGATTCTTGGAGTGGTCAGAAGCGCCAGACTTATAATGGCTTTATTCCTCATTTCAATGGGGGTTCCAGAAGGCATCTTACGTATAGTCGAGATAATTTCTTCAATGGTATAACTCTCCTGATAATTTGTAGCTCTAGCTTTGTTACGGTTATTTCGAGAAAGAGTGAAATATTGTACATCATCATATTGGATATATCGGTCATAACCCTTTTGTCTGCTTAGCCATTCGAAAAACTCTCTTAGCTGAGAGGTGCAATGCCGCAAATAAGATTTAGAAATATTTTGACCAGTTCGCATGTTTTTCTTATCTGACAAGTATTCTTTGAAGCCCACTGCTAGCTTGGTATTAAATTTTTTGAAATCGAGAAAATTAGAATAAACCTCAAACTCATGGATGGCTTTAACATAACAATCCACTGTTTTTGGATCACGTCCTTTGGCGTTTTCAAGCATTCCAAAAAACTTGGTTTTTATTAACTCGTTTTGTGAGTTGTACTTGGTCTTTTTCATATGTACTCCGCTAATAATAATTATGGTGCTCGATGAGTTTTGAGGCAGAACATTAAGAGGTATCTTGCATTATTCGAGATGGCTCACTTGAACCATTATTTGCTGTGCTATTTAAGTGAGTCTTGCCGGCGGTGGGTGAAAGATTACATATTGTCACCAGTTGAGCCTCGTTGATAACGAAGGTCCCCTCTAATTTCACTTGCTCATTTTGTTTATAGAAGCGAGCTATTTTGTTATTGCATGCAGGACAAGTAGCCGCCGCTTTAATGCTGCCATTTTTATTTTTGTACATGGATATGGTGTTATTTTGAGGGATAATTATTTCTTGGCACTTCAGGCATTTGAATTGATTAAACTCAAGCTGCTTCTTGTGGCTGGCATTTCTTTTTTCTAGGAAATCTTTAAGTGTCGCACCATATATCAAGATCGGTTTTCTGGTAATGGTTTCCAGATCATCAGACTTTACCCAATCTCTAACCGTTTGAGGATGGAGCTTTTTCTCTTTGAACAAGTCGCAAATTTGCTCAACGGTATATGAGCGATATTGCTTAACAAGGTGGGAATTGTAATATTTGAACATTTTGATTCACCTTATTCATTACATTTTTTAATTTGCTGAAAATAGCTGTTTCTATTTCTTGACTGACTGTCTTATTGATTGGATGGCATATGGTGAAATTGCCTTTACTGGGGTAAGTCAGCCGATAACCATCACCATTTAGTTTTTTATGAATAGCAACACTGGAAATATAAAAGCTGTCTTCAATAACAAGGCTTGCGAAACCAATTAACCCATCGCGAGGCTTGATGAACTCAATGTGTACTTCTGATATCTTCATTTTTAGGCTCATGATGTTGTTTAGACTGAGCCAGTCTTGCGTCTACTTGTTCCAAAATCTTAAAGAGGTTCACCAAGTTATCTGCGGCAAGCTGTGCTTCCCCTGCTGAGATATCTTCGTAATATTCTTTAATTGAATCGGTCAAATTTGACATGGCTCATACAATTTTTAACGGTATAAGTCCAAGATAATGGGTTTTTTGATAAAAATATAAGCAACCACTAGAGATCATGTATGACCTCTAGTGGTCATACATGATGGTATCTTCTTGTATCGGTATTGTAAGAGGAATGAGAACAATTGAAGTCGAAATTTTCGACCTCAATAGAAGGCGTTAAAATAAAGAGGTTTACTAGATTTACTTTTCGAAAGCAGAGCAAGCTTATAAGGGCGAGTTGCGAACAAATATAACGTATTGCTTCAAACTTGAGGTCACAGATTGTGACCTTAAACTGTAGAACTTTAATTTAACTGGTCTATAAGGGTATATTTAATCGTTTCCACTGCATCCAACAAGCTCCATCCTTCCGTTGCAATACCTTGACCACCCTCTGTGATAAAACCTAAAGGGCGAGAATGATTATTTTTTAATCGAGGTGCAAGCAAGGGTTCAATATCATCGAGAAAAGCAGAGTCTTGTAACTTTAAATCTAAGTTATTAACAAATAATTTTTTAGTGATTGTTTTGTTACCACGAGTCATATATTCAGAAAATACAGCCATGGTTTTTGCCGGATCAAAGTCTTGTTCTTTGATCGCCAACCATAAATCAAATGCATCACGTCCTTTTTTTCTTTCATATAACGCGCGTAATTTTGTAGCAAGCAATTCTTCAAGCTGGAAGGTATTAACCTCTGCATCCTGATTAAACCAATCAGACTTAACGGTAAAGGGCTTACTTAAACGATCGAGGATAGAAAAATTTTCATGGATATTGATTTCAACTTTTATCTTTTGTTTGCTTGACGCTGAAATTTCTGGATTAAAGTAAAAGAAAAGTTTGAAGCTTTGTCCTGTTTGCCGCGTTTTGGGTTGTCCAAGCCATGGCTCTAAACAGTCTCTTAGCGCATCAATAATTTCTTTAATACCACCTTTGGAAGTCCTAACCAAGTCGATATCCTCACTGTATCGAGCAGCGGGTGAAAAAAATAGCTTATGTAAGGCAGTGCCTCCACGAAATGCTAATTGATCTGCTAAAAACGGATTAGAAAAAATCTCAACAATAGCACGAGATAAAATTAAATCTTGTTCTACCTGCATATCATCTGTCCATGGTGCAGTTTGTCTCCATTGGATAATTTGTGCGAGAGGGATCATTCGTCAGGTTCCACCGTAGTATTGACAATCACATGCCATTTTTTATTGCGTTCAATGGGGTTATACGGTACACGGGACGCGAGGCGCACCCAATGCAATGTTTTCCCCTCCAAAGCGGTATATAACGTATTAGCAAGATCTTCAACCCCTAAGAACTCAAGAAACCAGCCTAATCGCTGTACCCAGAATAATTCAGTATTAATCTGCATTAGTTCTAATAATTTTTTGGCATCTAATGTTTCAGCTAAATCAGATAAAATAGTTGCTACATTGTTGATCCCTGCCGCATGTTGTGGCGAACTGACCAAATCAGCAGCCAGTAGTTCAGGAGTAGCAACATCAATCACCCCCGCCAGCGTATTAAATTTTTTAAGCAATCGCTTGTCTATCTGCTTTTTGGCAATAAATTCAATGTGTATGCGACCACAATGAGTAGGTGAGCGATTTTTTAGTGTGACTACCTGAAATCGCTGTGGTTTCTGATGCGCTGCTCCATAATATTGAGCGGCACTCAAAAAGCCAACATAATAGGACAAATCCCAATAACGCATCAAATCAGGGATAAACATATCAGCTGGCAAACAGCCATACACTTGATACTCTGGGGGTAGAATAAGGTAAAATCCCTTTGCCGGACTGACTATCAAGTTGTTTTTCTTCAAACGATGTAAGGCGTTTAGACAGGGGATTTTTTCGAGGGCGAGCGCCTTTTCTGCATCCGCAGTGGTAAAGGAAAAACGTCCTTGGCTTCGTAATTCATTGATAAAAGTAAGCGCTTTCATAGGCTATTTTTTGTGTTTATACTCTTACAGTATATCATATTTAGTTATATTGGAGGAGAATTAACACAGATTTTTGTTCTGATGAAGTCTTTCTATCATCGCCTAGCTTTCGGATGTTGATAAGCTGGACTTAGATTTTATTGCTTTAAAATGATTGTTACACCACTCATATAAGGTGGGTCTTTTCCAATCATTACCTGCGAGTTCATAGTTGTTGTAGGGGTGAAATGAGCTTAACAATTCAGAATGCTCCGCCACCAGTCTACTGGCGATAGTGTTGCATAATTGGTTTGCCGAAAAATACTCTTTACTTGATAACTCTTCTTTACAAAGGGCTTCTACCTTTTGCCTGAGTGGTTTGTATGCCTGATATGAGTTTTTCCCTCCTTTGCGCTTTTCTTCTGTGTAAAGACTGTCTTCAAACAGCATATCCTCAAATTCTAATAAATTGAACTCGAACTCAGGCTCAAGCAGCTTGAAGATTTCATCGGTTTGTTCATCGTTCCTTTTAGTCACATCGATTTCAAATATCTCGCATATTGGATTTTGAATAACTCTAATTTCCTTTAGTTGGATAGCGGGTGCAGCCTTGAAGTTCATTATTAGATAGCAGTGTTTTTCATTCTTCACGTGTCTATATTTTTCTAATACGCTCTTATAACCCTTAGCAAGACTGGTGTTATTAGCATGTTTAATGTGAAGGATCAGGCGATTCTTACCGGATATGGTGAATTCAAGCGTTGGCTGCCCGTCACGCTGTTTAAAATTGATGGATATATTACTATTCTGCGAGATTAACCAAGCCCTGCAAACCGTAAAAAATAACATATAGGAGTAATGGCTTCTGACATGTTTATACTCTGAATTGTGCAGCGTCCAGAATGTACGCCACATTTCCTTATTTTCTATGGCATCCCTGTAATGATGAATGATGCCGGTTACAGCAAGCATTAGTGATTCAAGATTATCAGGGCAATCCTTGGCTTCCTTTGGTAATTCAACACTGATAAATTCTTGGCTATCTTTTAGCCACTTGTAAAGCCCTTCATAGTCTTTTTCAAAATCATAATGTTGAGGGCTATAGTCTTTTAAAGCCGTTAAGGTTTCAACAAAAAACGCTTTGTTTGTCTTTAACTCTTTTAATAAGATTTCTTTTCGATATGCCTTCGTGGTTTCAAGCCAAATATCGCCTATGTCTCTGTTTACTACGTCGCGTAATCGTTCGTTATAAGCTGCTAATTCTTCAACAATAGCGTCTACGTTATCCGCAACAGGTAGATTCACCAAAATATCGCAAGGAACAAGTTTAATCGCCTGTTTTGCGTAAGGATTAAAAAGAAGCTTGTAAAGGTTATGACTTCTTGAGGTATGGAGGCGATTACCCTTTATATCAAGTTGAGCCATTATCTCTTGTGTGTATCGACAAATATCATCATCAATAATATTTTGAGTCATGTCGCTGATTCTATCGCCAGCGATACCGTCTTCGAGCAAGGGTAATAGCAAGAATATTTCGGGGTTTCCCTCCGCCAAATCAACAATCTCTTTCGCACTTTGAAGTATCTTGTCATTAAACTCGATACCTGAACCCCGTCCCTCTGTATTGCCTGAGCTATAACCAATACAGGTATATTGATATTCAGGAAAATTCACCATTCGTTTGGCCGTTCGCCAGCACTTATCCCCCACGTAAGTTGATTTTTGTAATAAAAGGAGCAAATTTGCAAAGAAGGTTTTATAGGTTTGGTAAGAGTTTCTAATTATTTCGCTTGCACTATCTTTTAACAAAAGAGGCTCAACAAAAACCTTGGTATCAAAATTCAATATAGGGTCAAAAACCCCTAATTCATTGAGTCTTGCTTTATCTACATTGAAATGTTCTGAAAAGTGTATTGGTTGTTTAGAGTTCATTACATTCTTAGTTGTTCCATCAGATGGAAAGTATTCTGTTGTTAGCTCAATTTTCTGAAACGTATCATACGCCGGCTTGACTTTTTAGCAATATGCAACTGGCCATGTACTCACTCGCCACTCCACAAAAAGCAGACACATTGTTTCTAATCTATACTGTTAATTATTAAGTAATTTCAGTATAGGGGACTACATGGACAGAGTCATCCATCTAAATAAAATTCATCATCGCTCTAAGGAACGTATAAGAGATCTGGGCGAGGTTTTTACACCTGAGCATTATGTTGAAGAAATGCTAGGTCTTCTATCAGATAACTCTGATTTTTCTTGGTCTGATGAAGAGATAGCTTTCTTTGAACCCTGTTGTGGTCACGGAAATATTGTTTTGGCTATTTTGGAAAAACGATTAGCGGCTTTTTTTGACAAAGCCATTGATTTTCATCTTGGAGAACATGCGGCTTATTATGCGCTTGCAAATGCCATAAATACACTATGGGCAATTGACATTGATACTGACAATATTTTTGATTGTAGGTCAAGAATTGCACGGAGAGCGGTTTACTTCCTCTGTCAGAATTTATCTATTGGAGTTACTGAATTAAGAAAAAAAAGTAAGGTATATCTGGCTCATTTGCTCTGTGCCATTCATTGGCATGTCGCTGAAAATGAATTGTTGTCCGCGCTATCTGGATCAGCCAAAGAAGCTCAGCATAATGTCCAAAAAATAAAACTAAGCGATCAATGGCTTAGTGAGCATAAACATCAAGCGATTAATTTTTCTAAAACCTGGGTCGATCATTTTAAATGTAATCAACAAAAAAATGTTACTCCAAGGTTATTTAATCAAGCCATGAAATTTATTGAGCAACCTCAAGAAAAAAGTATGCTATTTGATTTTGCATGTTCAGTTTTGGTTGATGAGAAAACGGCTTATACGCTCAATAAGGAACTTGAGGGAGTCCAATGGAGCCAAATTTAAAATTAAATGTTGCTCATGTGGTTGATACATTGGGAAATGTAATTGGTCGGGATCAACAAATCATGACCATGGAAAAGGCCTGTGATTTGGTTTCATTGATTGATGAAGCAGACTTAAGAGATTCTCAGGTTGTATTTTTTGACCCATTTTGTAAAGCAGGTGAAATTTTATTGGCTTGTGCTCATTTAAGTTGTTTTGCCAAATCTTGTATGGATGTGCGGGCTGTTCAAAAGGAACTGTATGAATCAGGAAGATATTTTGGTCTGTCTCCAGATGAACGGCATCATAGATTAAGTTTGAGGACTTTTTTAGGTAATACGCATTCACATGATGAACGACTTCAACAAATGATTAAAAATGGGAATTATCTGTCGGAAATAGATGGCTGTTTAGACAGAAAAAAATTTATAGAGGAGTTTAATAAGATGCTTGAATACATTTCAAATACCTCTAAACCAAAGAAGATAATTGCTGTGGGAAATCCACCATATCAAGAAAAATATAAAAGCAATGGTAGTAATTCGGGAGCAAATCTCATTTATCATCATTTACTAAATAGCATAATGGATCATGCGAAAATAAATGAATTTATTATGGTCATACCGGCACGGTGGTTTGCGGGTGGCAGAGGAAAATCACTGAGAATATTTGCTTCAAAATTAAGATTATCGAAACAGCTAAAACAGATTTGCGATTTTCAAAACTCAAAAATGATCTTTCCTCAAGTAGATGTGAAGGGAGGCGTTTGCTTTGTGCATTGGGATCGTGATTACTCAGGAGATACCCTATTTGTCAGTCAAGATGAACCACCTATTTATGTTGATTTATCTTCTGATGAAATCATTATGCGATCGCAATTTGCTAGAACGGTTGTTAATAAGGTCAAGGCAAGAGGTTTAGCTTCAATGTCAAAATATGCCAGATCTTGGAACATTTTTGATTTAGCAAGTAATTATTTCGATAAACACGGAGATGATAATGGATCCGATGTTATTGATTGTTTTACCAAACAAAAAGTAATAAGAAAAATTGACAGAGCCAAAATCAAAAGCAATAAATTAGAAATCGATATGTTCAAAGTTGTTGTACCGAAGGCCGTTGGAACAGGAGGAGATACTTACAGAAAAGAGCAAGTTTTTATATTAGAAAAAGGCCAAATTTGTACAGAAACGTATATGGTATTGGGTTCCTTTTCAAAGCGTCAGGATGCGGAATTGTTGCTCAATTATTTACAAACAGGGTTTGTTCGTTTTTTGGTTAGTGTTAAAAAAATCACCCAAGATATAACAAAAGATACCTGGTGTTTAGTTCCTTGCGTGGATATCACTAAAAAATGGACAGATAAGGATCTATTTGAGTTGTTTCAGCTCACCCCTGAAGAACAAGTACATATCAGACAAAAAGTCCTGGAGTGGTCATAATGGAAAGACTAGAGTTGTATGTCTATACCATGCCCTCATATCATAAAAAAGGTTGGGTCAAGGTCGGTCACTCTCAAATTGGTGGATCTGAATTCAGAATAAAGCAACAGATTGGAACCAGCAATCCTGAGTATCCAGAATGGATAGTTGTGGGTGAATTACCAGAAAATAAGAGAGATCATCATATACATACCTTGTTACAAAAGCATGGCTTTAAAAAAGTTGAAGACTCACCAGGAAGGGAATGGTTTTGTGCAACATTTGATGATGTGAAAAAAGCCTTTAATAATTTGGTCTATGGATGTGAAAGACGAGATAACTATAAGCTTCGAGAGGAACAAAAAGAGGCTGTAGAAAAAGGAAGGCGTTGGTTTTTAAAAGATTATCCTGATGAGGTTATTAGAGGTGCTACTCATCCCAAGCGTTTTTTAATCAACGCTAAAATGCGTTTTGGCAAATGTTTTACAAGCATTCATTTAGCTAAAATTATGGAAGCAAAACGTACTCTGGTTGTGACCTATAAGCCAGATGTAATTGGTGAGTGGATGGATGCGGTCAATAATCATGTAGATTTTAATGGTTGGGAAGGCATTCGAGCGAAATCCAAAGAAAAGGCTTCGACTGATTTGACCTTGGAGGATTATGCTGATATTGAAAATTGTGAAAAGCCTATTGTACTGTGTGTTTCATTACAAGACTTGGCTATTGATGAAAACGGGAATACAAAAGAACGTCTTCAAAAAATCCCTCTAATTAATTGGGATTTGATTATTTTTGATGAGGTGCATTATGGTAGTAGAACAGAGAGAGCTAATTTCATTTTAGAACAGTTACAATTTCGGTATCGTTTGGATTTGTCGGGCACACCCTTTAAGCTTATTGAGCATGACGATTTTTGCGCACAACAAGTATTTACATACAGCTACCTGGATGAACAAAAAAACAAACGTGATGAAGTACTCCAGAATCCTCCAGAAAAAATTTATCGTCTGATGCCAGATCTGAAAATTTCTACAATTGAAATCACAGAAAAAGATATTAATGAGCAAAGGGAACTATTTGAAACTGATAATATTGATTTTTCCTTAAATAAATTATTCCAAGTGAGAGAGGGAAAATTTTTATACGAAGATGCTGTTAGTCATTTCATCGATGGCCTCACGAGAGATGATCATCAGGCCAGATCTATCAGTGTGTTTGGCAAGTTGGGGCAACATCTGTGCTGCCCCCCTAGACGTCACACTGTATGGTGGTTGAGTCGAGTGGAATCTGCAAAAGTATTGATCAAAAAATTACAAGCACACCCCTATTTTTCTAAATTTTCCATTATTAATGCTTCCGGATCGGATACCAAAAAGGAAGAAGATGATGCACTTATTGCGAGAGAAAAGTCGAAGGTTGAAGATGCCATTAAAAAAGTAGATTCTGATCCCTCTAAGTTAGGAACGATTACTCTGACTTGTGGCCGTTTTTTAACAGGGGTTACCATTAAGGAATGGGATAGTATTTTAATTCTAAATGATACGTCTTCTGCTGAGTCTTATTTTCAGGCTATTTTTAGGGTGCAATCACGGTGGATTCATGAGAAATCAGGGCAAATTCTAAAACCAGTAGCGTGGGTATTCGATTTTGCTATTACTCGATGTCTTGAATTAACTTATGCCGCTGCAAATAATATTGCTGATCAGCTTGATCAACATACCAGCTATGAGGGACAAGGGTCTATTCAAGAAAATAATTTGGATTTAGTAACAGAAGAACTATGTAAGACTCTAGATATTCAACGCTTTTATGAAGGAAGCCTAGTTAGTATTCCAACGACAGCAGAAGATATTTTTAAAGCCTTAAATCATGAAGGTTCTAAAATTGCCTTAGCAAAAAGAATCACCTCTGACTTACTTGTTAATTTTGCGAATCTTAAGTTTATTGATGAGCGATTGCGTGATATTTTGGCCAAAATAAAAGGGTACAGAACGCAGAACGTATCGGGCTTTAACATGGATAAATTAGTACAAATTGGAAGAGATGCGGAAAAATTGAAGGATATTAGGAGCGATCCTAATCTGTGTATCGAAGAAAAGGAGAAACACCTGGAAAATTTTTATGAAAAGGATAAAGACAAAGAACGTAAAACATACAAACAGTGGTATGCAACCCAAATTAAACGATTAGCCATTTGTATGGCAGACTTTATTTATATGACTTATGAGCGAGAAATGCGCATTGAGGATGTTATAGAAACAAAATCGCCGCAATTTTTTGAGATCATGACGGGTATATCAAAATCCGATTTTTCAGAACTTTGCGAAAAAGGGTTTATCCAAAAATCACCCTTAAATAGGATCGTTAGAGAGTTTCGAGATCAAGAAACAACCTCTTTGAATCCAGAGGAATATATTTTGAAAAATCTCTCAACTTGGAACTCCATGCATTGAGATTATCTAAAAATATTCGCTTATATCGTTGCTTTTACAAGCAGGCTCCTTAAAGATAATGTGAATATAAAAAAGCCATTGAATATTTCTGTAAGAATCTATACCTCAGCATGCCCTTTTTATGTTATCAACTGGAATAATTGACGAATAACACCGACCAAAATTTACCACTTCCTCCCGCCTCTGAGTTCGTAATATACTTACTAAGGGGAGCCACTTAGGTCGATGTGGCATATTCAAGAAGACATCAAACGGTTTCCTCGTTGTAAACATTAGCTTTCCTGCGCTCATTTCCAAGTTCGAGAATAAAATGGCTCTTTCCCATTTAAGGGGGCAGCTATAATCACCCGCAGAGCACCTTAACACGCACTCTATAATTTTCAAAATTTCTAAAACCATAAGCCCTTCGCTGAATGAGTTTCATTTTGCGATGAAAGCCTTCAGTTATTCCATTAGATTTACTAAACCGCCACATTCTGGCGACTTCATCTTTCCAAGCACTAAGCGTTTTTCCTAATGATGCTAACGCTTTAAAGGTGCTCTGTTTTAATCTTACCGCGATTTAATGGACACTGCTCTCTGAAAATTTACCCTGTACATTCAAACTCAAATGGAGCTTTATAGTCAAGTGCAGAATGTATTCTCTGCTGATTAAAGTACCCTTCAATATATTGAAATACACTAAGCTTAGCTTGTTCCCTGGTTTGATAACTATAGTTGTGAATCAATTCTACTTTTAGCGTATGAAAAAAGCTTTCAGCGATAGCATTATCCCAACAGTTAGCTCTTCTACTCATGCTCCCAATGAGTTGATATTGCTTGAGCATTTGTTGATATTGCAATGAGCAATATTGGCTGCCACGATCAGAATGAACAATAACTCCTATCGGAAATTTACGTCTAAATAAAGCCATCGACAGTGCGTCGCATACCAAATTCTTTTTCATTCGCTTATTCATGGACCAACCAATTACTGCGCGTGAATATAAATCAATTACTACAGCAAGGTACAACCAACCCTCTAGGGTGCGGATATAGGTAATATCACATGCCCATTTTTGGTTAATAGCCGTAGCTGAAAAATCGCGTCCTAAATGATTCTTATAGATAGGCAAACTATGCTCTGAATCAGTAGTGACTTTAAATTTCTTTTTAGCAAGCGCTGTTAAACCCATTGCCTGCATTCTTCTTGCAACTCGAGTGTGGCTACAGGGTTCATTTTGGTCTTGTAATACGCGCGTTATCCTAGGCACTCCATACCGCTTTTTATGCTGGTCATAAATACCCCTGATTTTTATATCCAGGTGATTATTAGCCAGCTGCCTCTTACTTATTGGTCTATTAATAAAGGAGTAATACCCACTGCGACTAACATTGAGTAATGCGCACATTATCGTTACAGAAAAATAATTGCTAAATTCTTTTATAAAACCGTACTTCACTCGAGTTCCCTTGCGAAGTACGTCGCCGCCTTTTTTAATATCAATTTCTCCTGCTCAAGGCGTGCTAAGCGTTTTTTTAACTCTTTATTTTCTTCCAGTACCTTAGCAACATTTACCGGTTGAAAAAGTCCAGAATCATTTTCATATCCACCTGTAGCTTTAACTTTGTTTACCCACTCGTGTAAAGTGGGGCGTGGTATTCCTAATTCATCTGCTGCTTTATTGATGTTTCCATAGCTAATCGCTAATTTAGCCGATTCTTCTTTGAATTCTTTACTGTATTTCCTTAATTGTCTTACCATGCTCACACCTCTTCGTTAAGTCATATATTTTAACAAATTAGTGTCCGTTTTTTCGCGGTAAGATTATTGGCCTATATAATCAATGCTGGTCCTAAGGTTGTAGTTGGCACTAACTATGAAGATGCCTGTAGTCAATTAATTACCTATGGTTATCTTTGGAAAGTCGTACCCTCAAAAAGGATTGATCCTGCTTGTTATTCCCCCTCAAATAATATGTTATTAGGTGCAGATACCTGGTACTGTGCTAATGGGAGCCTCGCTTATTTCAATGTTCCTTGGTGGAGCTGCAATGTTTTTCATGCATGCCTAAACAATACTTGGACTCTCAGCTCAGATGAATTATATTGCACTCGTCCAGAACCAAATTGTTCTGCAAAACCATCTGAAGTATCTGAGATAAAATTACTTGCTGCTATCGTTTATGGGGAAGCTTCTCCTAATGGTACCTTTGAAGAAAAAGCTGCTATTGCTAATGCAGTTATCCGATTCAGAGACTCTTATCACTATAAGTCAGTTAATCAATTAATTGCTAAAAAACCCGGTTATTCTTCTGCAGTTAAAAATAGGGTGATAAGATACCGCCTAGTCATGTGCTCCGATGTTGAAATTGAATATCCAGAAGTATATAAAGCGGTATCAAATGCTCTCGATCCGAATGGGATTGATTATGCAAATGGTGGATGTTTTTGGGATGGTTTTGACTTAGTAACTCTAGGGGCGAAACAACCACATTATCTCGAAGGATATAAATTTACAAATCCCCTACATGATGTACTGTCTGTTGGCGATAGTCAGCCCGCTAACAAGCATGGCGCAAACGGTGTATATGATTTTACCTATGAATCAACAGCTGGATATGGGGAAACGGTGTTTTGGAAATACACAAAAGAATTTATGAATGCTAAGGGGGTGAAACAATGTCGATGATACGAGTGATTTTTTTATTTTTAGGTATTTTGATTGCCCAAACTGCAATATCGGAAGTGCCTGCAGAAGTTATTGGATCTTGCAAAAATGCTAAAGCAGTTAATTCATCGGTAACTGTAAGTGAACTTATATCCCCAGCAGGCTTAGGTGACGATGAGCCTGGTTGCTTAAATCATTTTGAATCGACAAAAGGAACTTTTAATTTCGGATCGATCATCTGTAAGGATGAAAACTATCTAATTCTCAAATCTTCTCGTATCAATTTAAACAAAGCTCAAAATCATTCAGTTAATCCTTCTTATACTCCAGGCGCAGATATTGCTCCTACGTCAGATTGGCTAAAAATAGTATTTAATAACAATAAATATCTTTGTATTAGTGTCCCACTATCTCCATCAGGTGATGGAGCCAATGTTTCACAGTATTATATTGTTGAAAATGCTTTTAATTCATTGAAGCCAATTCTTCATTATTATTTTTTCGATAGAGACATTATGCCAATGACTTCTTCAAATTAACTTATTCATTTAACTCCGCTTCAATTTCTTCTACTGTCGGTAAACTACCTTTCAAATCAGTGGAAATTGATTTAGATAAGATATATATTGCGACACAGCTTATGCCGTAATTGTTAACCAGAGTAAGCGTGCCAAATTGCTTCATCCGCTGTATATTTCTAACAGAGATCCTCAGAGTTTCTAGGAAATTTTGCCGCATGTTAGGAAATGTTATTCTATAAATGGGTATTGCTTTGATCAAAATGGGATGAGGCCGCACTCTATCTGAGCTCTAGCATAATATAATTTAGCGGAGAAATGCGCGGCGAATTCATCTAAGGGTTTATTTTTAATCTAAAATTTCTAGTAATACTCGAAATAATGAAATTAAAAGAAACTATGCCTTAATTTCCATGCCTTAAGGTACGAGCAGGAAAATTTACCTTATATGTGGGTTTCCTATATTTTTGTACTGAATTGTTTGATAAGTTCAAGAATCTCACTGAATTGAGGATGATTTCCAAAATATATTTCGGATTTTTGATCGTAAAGTTTGCTAAAGGTATCCAACTCTCCAGCTTCAGATAATAAGAAAGCAGGGTTTTTGCATAGATCTAACTCATCATCCCGGCCAAATTTTTCAGCCTTGTATGTTTGTAATCATCTGTACTGATAAAGTCCAATATCCTTTCATTTTGTAATAACATATAGACATCATAATAGTGCCGAATAAAATTAACCGGCGACGTGGTTTTTTCAGCTTTATTTCTGCGATATTTTGTAGAGAGGGTTTGTAGCTTTTCTACAAAGGTATATTCCGGGCAATAACATTTTACTTTTAATGCCCGGTTATCAAATACTTTAATGCCAGACGTTATTACTTTGTTATAAGCCCACGAGCTAATATCTTTTTCTTCATATGGCGTTGTTTTATCAAATCCCATTTCAAACAAAACACCTTCTTTCAAGGCTTTAAGCGGCTCAAAGTGAGAGATATATTGGCCTCTGATTCCAGCACTTCTCATTTTTTTATCATCAAATTCATAATCACGGCTAAAAGAGAGGTCTTGTATTGTCAATTGTTCAGATACATTATCGAAAAATATGCTTCTTGCTTCTATGTGGCTTGCCTTGTCATGGTTCTTGCCAATCTTCAGGTTCAGTTCTGGCTTGGGATGTACTTGGACATCAATATCCTCAGAAAATCGATTGATGAGATTAAAACCCTTGGATAATGACGTTCCGCCTTTTAATTCAAAATCATGCTGTTGTTGCAATCCCCACAAGGCATGCATAACCCAATAATCCTTCTCAACAATACTGGGGCTTATGCCTTTTTCTTCGGAAATCACCATGAATAAATCTTTTGCATCAGGTAATTCGTGTAAAAACATATTAGTTTTCAAGGAGGGTATATAAATATTTTCTGGTGGCAACTTTGCCATATTTAGCAGATAGTTTCATCAATTGGACTTTATCAAACTGCTCAAGGTTTTTAGCAACTTTTAATTGCAATTGGCTTACATCTTCCGTTAAATATTTCGCATTATTTAATAAGTCCACCAATAAAAATTCTTTAGTCAGTTTGGTTGGGAAACCATTACTTGGGCGTTTAAAAGAGAAAACTCGATTTCCAAGCCTTTTATCCTCGTGGCGTTCACTGTTATAAACAACTACTTGATTATAAAGCTGCGTCAGGCCTAAGCCCAATTTATTGTAATCATTCCATGAATACATGAGAAAGGGCTTATTAAGAAAACCTTTAACAAGTGCTTCATCAGTCGGTGGTAGTAATCCAAAACGAGAATGCTTTGGTTTGTAATATAAACCTGTTGCTGGCTTTTTGAGTTTGTTTGCTTCCACTAAGGTATTGAGATCTCTATCCAAATTGCTTGAAAAAGACAACAAATCCTCTCTCCGATAAACGAAGCCGGCTTTCATATGGGAATATAGGTTGTCACGCTTTAATGCATTCATGGTTATATTATATACAGGAAGGGCATTGTGTGCAATAATTTTATTAAAATTTCATGTGTTACTTTTCGCCAATCAGGTAAATAAAATTAGTCAATCAGACCAATTAGACCTGTGGACCGGCTCCTTGCAATTAGAGATGCTTCTTTCTCGATTGAATCAAACTCTGTATATTCTAATTCACTCTTAAACGTACATAAAAAAAATTTAATTGTCCGTATCTTTTGATATCGACTTTCAAACATAGGTAAAACCCATATAAATAAATACATTGAGATTAGAAAATAAAAAAATAAAATATGTATTTTATTGATTGATTCCCAAATGGTATTCCCAAGTATAAAGGTAGCAATAGCTATGAAAGCACCCGCTAATGGGTGTTTATAAAAAGATGCATTACTGTTAGCTTCTAAAAGCAAAAAGGCCTCGCATTCTGCTAAGGATTTATTTAGAAAATTTTTTTCATAGACTCTATCTTGCTGTAAAATTTTTTTAATTGAATATAACCTTAAGCTGCGATAATGGTGGTTTAATAATTTGTGAGTTTTGGGTGGGATAAATGATGCATAGTCTTTATCCATTGTATGGAAAACAGTATAAAGCTGGAAAAACATTGATAGTGCTAATAATAGAAAAATCGCTTCATGAACTGTGAAAGATAAATAACACAATAAGATTATAAAAATCCAACTTATAAGAAACATAGCCTTTCGAAGGTTGTTCTTACAAACAGTTTCTCTAAGAAAATACCAATGATTAAATTTATTTAATAAGTCATATAAATAGCATAGATTTTCCATTTGTCCCTAGGCCTCACTGTCTGGTTTATATGGGCATTATAACGTTTTCTTAAGTTTCTTAACGTCACCTTGCTGGCAATAGCTTGGCATCCATACAAATTACTCTCGAATTACATCTCTACAATAGTCCGAAACCAGCCATTTTTTATAATTTTTCAGCCTACTATGCTCGCACAGAGTTCTGTTTGTTAAGCGATTTTGTCATAGTGGGCATCCTGCACCGGTGAACTCTGCTTTGATTAAGCAAGCGGGATTCGATATTCTTATTGATAAAATTGATCAACCTGGGAATCAAGTAATTTTAGCCAGTAAAAAATAGAGGACGCCTAACAAACTATAATCCGAAAAAGTTCCCCAAAAAAATTCTTAGAGATAAAAGAATTTTAGATTTTTTATAGTTTTGCTTCTAAAATAGATGCTACTCTTTTGCCGTCTTCTGGTTTAGTAGTCGCAAAAATTCTTGCGCTGCTTTTTGACAATTGCGGGGTTGCATACCAGCTCTGTGCTTTCATTACTTGCGACCACCACACATCAAACTTTTCTTGTGTCATATCTTGCCAAGAAGGAGGGGCTGTTACTAAGGCTTTACCCATAATTTTTGCTTTTTCAATTTCCTCCGCATTACTCTTTTGTTGCAAATTTTTCCATTGGGATAAAAGCATAAAAATATCGGCATCGCGGTGGGCGCTAATAAATTCAAAGAGATTAATAGCCTGACTTAATGCTTTCATTGCACCTGAGCCACTATGGGGACGCAAAGTTGTTGCTGCATCTCCCATAAAGATTAGCTGATTATCTTCATAAGGTGGGATCTGTGCATCAAAAATAGCTTGAATAAATGGATATGGCGTGCTGCGTATGATTTTTGCAATCATTGGCGGTAGCTGTTGATTAGCAAAATCGTGTAGATGTTGCCGTTGATCTTCATGTAATGCTTTTGGAGGTATAGAGCGAGTGTGGCGTATATTTTTACAGTCGGTTAACCGCGCTGCTAACATATCCACCGGTGTGACTTCATACATTAACCAATTCAGCAACGTTTTCCCTGTTTGCTCATAGCCCTCCCCGGGAATGCGATAGAATAAAAGGTGGCCGTTGGGGAAAACGTAATAGGGCAAAGGATGGTCTAACTTAAACGAGGTTTCTTCAAGTACCCCTCTCCAAGCGATATAGCCAGCGTATGCCTCCGTGCTTTTAGGCAGACATTGGTTACGTATTGTGGATTCAACACCATCTGCTGCAATGACAATATCAGCATTGAAAACCTTTCTACACGCCGTTTCTAAATAATAATGGCCATCGGGTTCTTTTTGTATCTTGGTGACGTTTACGGAAGGGAAAAAATCGATACCTTGGAGTCTTTTACGAAGATTACGATACACATCCATCCAGTTTAAAGTACACGCTTTTATAGGTTGTTCCCAAATTTTTTCCGCCTGGGCTGTTAGGGAAGACTTACGAAAAAATGCGCGCGTTTCAATAGGTAAACGGGGGATATTGCTATCAAAAAGATCGAGTTCAATGCATTTATTGACGAGTGGAACAGGTAAGGTAATTCCTGTTCCTTGCCCTTTTAATTCTGCGGAAGAGCGTTCAAGAATGGTGACTTTTATCCCTAAACGGGAGAGAAGGATCGCCGTTACACAACCTGCAATAGAACCACCAATAATAAGACAATCAACTTTTTCTTTCATAACGTTGCTGATAAAACACGAGTGAATCATTTTGACACAAAAAATATACAATTGTCACCCTAATGAGTGAGACGAACTCTATAGGGTAAGGTAGATAGCTTTATTTCGTAAAATTCCTTTATTTTCATATAGAAATAGGCACAAATACTCTTTTGAGAAAAGCCCATGATATTGTACGATAACATAGAATTTTATCACTCATTGGTAATAGGGTATTTGCCAACATATTGTTTCAAATTCACGTATGAGAACAATTATTTTTTAATGCTGCGTCAGACGCTTGGTTCGCACCTGTTTAAGTTTCGTAACCAGCTCGGGTGTCAAAAGATAATTTTTGCCTCGAAAAGAGTTTGAAGTTGCGAGGCTCGTTGTGCTTTTGATTAAAGCAGGGTTTGAGTGTGCATGTGCGGTAGATTTCAGAGCGTGGTTTTTATTAATTCGCGGTAACATCAGATTGTTTTTTTACATGATGATGTTGAAAAATAATAATAGGGATTCTCATGTTTAAGTGCAAATATTGGATATATTTGGTCTTTTTTTTCATCTCACATTCTTTATACGCCTTGACCACGCTCACCGTTACTCTCAGTACAGATAATGACCCGGGTGGTATGGGGGAGGTGGGCGATTTAAGATATTGGTTGAATTCGATGAATCAAGATTTAAACAATACCCCTGATGACTATGCAATTGTTTTTGCCTTTCCCATGACTATCCAACTCAATGGAATTCTGCCCATTATTAATAATTCCCCAAACCCCGTGAATATCACTATTGGCAATCCAGGCTCTATTCCCACCGTTACGATTGATGGAAACAGCGGTGCTTATAGCGGATTTTTTATCCCTATAGGGAATGTGACAATCCAAAATATTATTTTTCAAAACCTTACTGCGAAAGGGGGTAATGGTGGTGACGGGATAGCCGGTGGCGGTGGAGGAATGGGCGCCGGAGGTGCCATTTACGCCCCCCAAACTTTTTTAAATGGCTCAAATCCTTCGATTACTTTGATTAATGTATCGATAAATAGCTGTTCCGCCGTAGGCGGGAATGGAGGGAATTATTTTAGTCTCGCTGCTACTGGTAATGAGGGCGGCGGCGGTGGCGGGGGTTTTAGTGGCAATGGGGGATCTGTTACCACTGCTGGAATTACTGGTGGGGCCGGCGGAGGTGGTTTTGGTGGTGATGGAGGAAATGTCACACTCGCCTATGACTTACTCGGCGGTGGTGGCGGCGGAGGGGGTGGTTTAGGATCACGGGCTACCATAGGAGTTCTTACAAATTTAGGAAATGGAGGCTCGGATCAAGATGGTGGACAAGATGGAAATGGATATGGGCTGACTATTACAGCGGGTTCTGGTGGAGGAGGTAATAGTGGAGGAAACAATGCCGGCGGGGGCGGTGGTGGTGGTTCCGTAGGAGGTTCCCCTGTATTTGGAGGAGGCGGTGGCGGCAGTTTAGGGTTGAATGGAACATCGGGTCAAGGTAACACCCCTCCTCTTCGAGCACAGTTTTTAATGGCCGCACCTTCTGGAGGTAATGGAGGAGACGGTGCAGGAGGTGGCGGAGGTGGAATCGTTATAACGGCTCCTTCAAATGAAGTGGATGGGCATGCAGGTTCTGGTGGCTATGGTGGTGGTGGTGGCGGTGGCGCTGGAACGGGAGCTTATGATACAGACTATACTGTCCAAGCAGGATTCGGTGGATTCGGCGGTGGTGGTGGAGGCGGTGGGGTTAACCAATCCGGTACGACCTCTGCCAACGGCGGCGATTCTCTTGGCGGGGGAGGAGGCGGCGGTGGTGGGCCTTCGAATGGGCCCACTGCTTCAGGCGGAAATGATACCGGCAATCTTGGTGGAGGCTCCGGAGGACTAGGCGCCAATTCCTATGGAATGGGTTTGGGGGGTGGCGGAGGCGGAGGAGGAAGTGGTCTCGGTGGTGCTATTTTTGTGGATACAAGTTTGAGTTTCACCATACAAGCTTTTTCCGGGATACCGACTACTTTTAATACCACTAACAATACCACGCAAGCAGGAACGCATGGTACCGGAGGCCCGGGGGGAACAGATGGTACAGATGGATCCGCATGGGGGAATAGTATTTTCCTACGTACCGGTTCTTCGCTTACCTTTCTGGCTCAAAATGCTGATGATGTTTTAACACTTGGGGAGCAGGTTGCGTTTACTGATGATACAATTTTCGGCGCTGGAGGAACCGGTGTCTTTGTAAGAGGAAATGGATCGGTGATTTATCAGGGCACAACCGACTATCAAGGAACTGTCACAATCAACAATGCAAATTTCAAAGTCAATGGATTAATAGATCAAGCACCGGTTTTCGTTTGTAGAAATAGCGGCTTCAGCGCGCAAAGGGGTCAGCTTAGCGGTAGTGGGACTTTGACCGGGAATGTTTTTGCCAATTCCGGAACTATCTCTCCCGATATTGGCTCGACTCTTACTCTTGGAAGCTTGACCTTAAATTCGCCAACTACAGGTGCGTTGGGAAGTCTTGTCCATATTAATATCAATTCTGCTGGCACATCTCTAGTCGCAGTTACAGGAGCTGCTTCATTAGCAGGGACTTTGGAAATTACCTTGGATTCAACCGCTAAACCTGGGCGTTATACCCTACTAACTTCAGCAGGTATTACAGGTAGATTTGACGCTATCCGATTTACGGGAAGAACCCCGAGTTATACGGTTTCTTATTTACCAGCCGGAGCGCCCACGTACGTAGAATTAAACTTTTTAGGCTACCCCTCTCCTTCGTCCGTTAACATACCCGCTACGGTCAATGGATCACCTATTGTAAATCCGGCTATTGTTTGTTGTGGCAGACCCGTTCTACTAGGGCCCTTGCCCGTAGCTGGATCCGGGCCTACCGTCTACACCGTAATTAACCGAACTGGTAATATCACCTGTCATATTGGACGTACCCAGTCCCAAACCTATCTGAAAATGTATGGTAGGAATGGTTCCTGTACAATCATTGGCAGAAAAGATGGTATTGTTTCTAACCCATTAACGGTAATCGTACCATGAATAAACTTTCAATCATGTCAAAAGGGGCTTTGATAGCTCTCAACACAGTGGGGATAGCTTATGCGGACAGCACTTTTCCCCATCGTTCATTAAATAGTTGGACAGGGTTTTATGTTGGTGCCGAGGCAGGAGCTGTTTTCAATAATGTGCAATTAAGGTCCCAACAGTTAGGATTCACCAACCCGAATGGTACTTGCAATACTCATACAGATATTTCAACGTTTTCCCCGGGACTTCAATTGGGTTATCTACATCAATTGCGTGGCTCCTTCGTATCCGGTATAGAAGCTAATATTCGTTGGAATACGAATAAAAAAGATACATTAAGTTGTAACTGCCCATTTAATCCTGGCGTCTACGAGGACTTTTTCTTTAGAAATCAGCTAGAAAGCGCTATTAAGGGTCGAGGAGGACGTCTCCTGAATTGGAATGAAAGCATTTTTTTTCCTTATGTAACCGCGGGAGCCAGCTTTGCTAATGTAGGATTGTCATACAAAAATGAGGGCGGAGATTATTATTCCAAAAATAGTAATCAATCGGGATGGTTAGTTGGTGCAGGTATAGAGTGGCCTTTTAAACAAAATTGGTCGTTTCGCGCAGAATATTCTTATGTAGATTATGGAAATATAATTAAATTAAAAATACCGAGTGTTTATGGGTTGCTCGATCCTAACGGAAATGCCCGGGCTACTCTCCATTCTAATAGCATCGCTTTTGCAATTAATTACTGGATTTAATTGTATATCAAAGCATACAGTCTGAGAGTTCTACTTTATTTCCAGGACAACCACAGCGTCTTGCGCATAACCAATTAATGAAGATATATATTTTTTTTGTTGCCCTCTTTTTACCTTAATAATCCCTTAATAAAAGTAGCTTATAATTTATCGAATTATTATGAAGAGGTTTTTCTATGTCACATGAATTTATTAGAGAGTTTGTAGATATTTATCAGCTTCCTTCAATGGATGTTTCACATAAGGCAAATGAGGGAGCGCAAGTCACTATTGGTGATTTACATGGAAATGCAATGAAATTAATGTTCATGCTTGTAAAGCATGGCATAGCAACGAATATTGATGAGACCGACTATAATAGACTTGTAATCTTACCGCGAAAAAACGGACACTAATTTGTTAAAATATATGACTTAACGAAGAGGTGTGAGCATGGTAAGACAATTAAGGAAATACAGTAAAGAATTCAAAGAAGAATCGGCTAAATTAGCGATTAGCTATGGAAACATCAATAAAGCAGCAGATGAATTAGGAATACCACGCCCCACTTTACACGAGTGGGTAAACAAAGTTAAAGCTACAGGTGGATATGAAAATGATTCTGGACTTTTTCAACCGGTAAATGTTGCTAAGGTACTGGAAGAAAATAAAGAGTTAAAAAAACGCTTAGCACGCCTTGAGCAGGAGAAATTGATATTAAAAAAGGCGGCGACGTACTTCGCAAGGGAACTCGAGTGAAGTACGGTTTTATAAAAGAATTTAGCAATTATTTTTCTGTAACGATAATGTGCGCATTACTCAATGTTAGTCGCAGTGGGTATTACTCCTTTATTAATAGACCAATAAGTAAGAGGCAGCTGGCTAATAATCACCTGGATATAAAAATCAGGGGTATTTATGACCAGCATAAAAAGCGGTATGGAGTGCCTAGGATAACGCGCGTATTACAAGACCAAAATGAACCCTGTAGCCACACTCGAGTTGCAAGAAGAATGCAGGCAATGGGTTTAACAGCGCTTGCTAAAAAGAAATTTAAAGTCACTACTGATTCAGAGCATAGTTTGCCTATCTATAAGAATCATTTAGGACGCGATTTTTCAGCTACGGCTATTAACCAAAAATGGGCATGTGATATTACCTATATCCGCACCCTAGAGGGTTGGTTGTACCTTGCTGTAGTAATTGATTTATATTCACGCGCAGTAATTGGTTGGTCCATGAATAAGCGAATGAAAAAGAATTTGGTATGCGACGCACTGTCGATGGCTTTATTTAGACGTAAATTTCCGATAGGAGTTATTGTTCATTCTGATCGTGGCAGCCAATATTGCTCATTGCAATATCAACAAATGCTCAAGCAATATCAACTCATTGGGAGCATGAGTAGAAGAGCTAACTGTTGGGATAATGCTATCGCTGAAAGCTTTTTTCATACGCTAAAAGTAGAATTGATTCACAACTATAGTTATCAAACCAGGGAACAAGCTAAGCTTAGTGTATTTCAATATATTGAAGGGTACTTTAATCAGCAGAGAATACATTCTGCACTTGACTATAAAGCTCCATTTGAGTTTGAATGTACAGGGTAAATTTTCAGAGAGCAGTGTCCATTAAATCGCGGTAAGATTATTGTTGCAATATATAAAACTCCCATACACGAATTAACCAAAAACCATTTAGATGAGTTTAATCAAATATTATCTAAAATTGAATTCAGCAATGATTGTCTGGTAAGGCTAATTGGGGATGAGCTTGCCGATAGAGGAAGTAATGATTATTTCACCCTTAAAATTCTTGAAAAATTAAATGAACATAAAGTTCCTGTGGAAATTATTGTTTCCAATCACAGTATTGAATTTATTGAAGCATATGAAAAACAGGATAATTTTCATGCGCCTATGTTATCTCAAGGCGGGCATGCGCCATCCATGGAAAAATTACAAACACTTGTAGAGAAAGGACTGGTCAGCAGAGAGGAAATATTGGCAATTGCTGAGAAAAGCTATAAACCTAATTTACGCGCAATCTCATATTCGTTAAGTGAAGATAAAAAAGAAATTACTATTTACAGTCATGCTGGTATAGGGTTGAACACTATTAGAAGCCTTGCTGAAAAACTAAAGGTGGAATATAAAGATCAAACCGCTAGCGAACTTGCACAAACTATTGATAGCATTAATATCGAGTTCCAAAAACATGTCAAAAGTAATACTGTAAACACCTTGTATAGTCGTGAAAAAATGTACGTAGGTTATTATGGTTACTCTGAGATAAGTGACGCCCCGCTTGAATTCATTATGTGGAATAGGTTTTACCACTCGCTTGAGAGACCAGCCTCTTATTCTGGCTATAAGATAAATTTCGTTCATGGACATGATTCTCACGACCCAACAAGAGAGAATATTTACAATCTGGATAATGCCTTAGGGAAAATGGCATATCTAAATCAAGGAGAGTATACGGTTCTTTATTCACCAGGAAGTGGATTGGCTCCTGTAAATAATCCCATAGCAGGAGAAGTTGACGTTCTCCAAGAAACTGAAGAGGAACCCAGGGTTATCGCTCTTCCGCCATTAGCAGCGATTCAAGCACAAAAAGACCCCATCCCAGAAGTATTTGAGATTATCGAAGGGGAACCTACAGTTATTACTCTGCCTGTATTGCACAGCTATTTCTTATCTCAACTAGAAGCGATTAAAGCGAAAGAACAAGAGCTACGCGAAAGAAATCATAGCTTGGCAGCTGATCGGGCTCAAGAGCTATATGACTATGTAAAAATTCAGCATACAGAGCTAATGGAAAACAAGCTAGATATTAAAATATTTAAAGACAATTGTACCAGAGCCATTGATACTGCGCGCTTAGAATTAGAAAAGCATCGCGGTTGGAAACAAGTATTAGGCAATTTAGCTCTTGCTGTGGTTGGATTGGGGGTTCTGTATGTTGCTGCTGGGCTTGTCCACAAAGCGATGACAGGGAATTTTTTATTCTTTAAGACCGACTCTGCGGATAAAATAGACCAGCTAGAGGAATCAATCAAATCCATGGAAGGGCCAAAGTAATATTCTTGCTGTTGGTTTGAGAAGATTGGTTTTTAAGCTTGGAAATAGGTTTGGAAATCAAAATGGAATTTAGGCCTCGGTAATACGGGGCCTTTTGTTTTTTAGGGTAATAGTTCATTCATGTCTATCTTGAAGTAAGGAGACCTGGTTGGCTAGCAACCAGGCTTGTATCTACCTCACTGCTTTAGTCAACCATAATCTTATTTGAAAGTAGCTGCTGGATGCTCGATTTTCGCAATTTTTTCTTCGCTAGTGCTCTGCGGGGGAAAGAATAATGCACGTTTCCCTGTTAATTTTGAAGGAGGCAATTTACCGGCAATGAATAAGGCATCAGGAGCAGACTCCTCATCGTCCGGGCAAAAATCAGGGGGTTGAGTGTCACTATTTTTAAAAGACGTTTCTGCTCCATTACGAACCAGCAATTCGACCACTTCCTCATTCCGTCTGGCTACCCGATCCAATGCTGTTTCACCCCATGTATTGCGGGCATTAATGTCAATTTGTTGAGTCTCAATTAACCATTGAATTAATTCCTTATTTCCAGATAAAACGGCCAAATGAAGAAGTGTCTCTTTATTACTGGTTAATGCCGTTAAAGATAATCCTTGGCCATTTAAATATTGAGCAGCGGGTAAATTTCCAGCCCCACAGGCCGCATGCAAAAGGGTAGCGTTTTGCTTGTCGACTGAGTGCAAATTGGCAGGTGTGAGTAACTTCTGAACTTCTTCTACAGTCGGATGGCGATATTGCAGCAATAATACGTGGACAGGGGTTCCCCATTATCATCCTTGCATTCTAAAATGGCAGGATTTAAACGTATTAATTCAGCGGTTTCCTCATCATTATCTTCTCCATCCTTATTTTGGGCCGCAAGGATATGCAGCCAGGTAGGTCGTGATAAATTAATAGATTGTATTGTAAGATCTGCCCCCAGTCTCGCTAAGGTCATTAATGATTGTTTAAAGTCAGCAAAGTTGCCAGGTAAAGGGCGAAAAAGAGAACCCGGTCTGTTCACAGCATAACAAGCCACATAATGATCGAGTAATGCTTGCCAGGCAGTCGTATTTCTACCATCTTCAGCAGTTAAAATAGCTCGGTTTAATTGTACCAACTCAGCAATTTCATCATTATTTACACCATTATTATTCTCTTTTAGAAGAACGTGTAATACGGTAGGTCCTGAACCTGCTTGAGCTCGGACGGTAATATCGGCGCCCTTCCTGGCTAAAGTCATTGCTGAGGGTTTAAAATTATCAAAGCATGGATGTTTTGTGTAGTCATCCAGTAATGCTTGCCATGCAGTGAGATTCCTACCATCCTTAGCGGTTAAAACAGCTGGGTTTAAATCCACTAACTCAGCAATTTCGGCATTATTTACACCATTATCATTATTGCGCGTAAGGATATGCAGCAAGGTGGGTTCTGAATCATCGTGACCTTGGACGGTTATATCTGCCCCTTGTCGAGCCAAATCCATTGCTGTTTGCTTAAAATTTAGGCTGGTTGATTCAGTGGATAATAATTGCTGCAATGCAGCAGTGGATGAAGGAGAAGGCATAAACTAAGCTCTTTGAAATAAAAGAACTCAATAGTAGCATAAATTATACTCTCGGATAAGAATTTATTGGATTATTGCGTACAACAGATAAGAGATTGCCACGCGAAATGAAAACCTACACTCTTGCTTTCTCAGGGGATGGTATTTTACCCTGTTGGAGGTTTTCTTGTGAGACAGGCTTATGGGTGCACTTAATAACGAACTATTTAAAAAACTCATTATCCTCTTCTGGATGTGTTGGTGGGTAATTGCGTTATGGACTGATATTGCAGGGGCTTTGGCGCATCTTAAAATCCTATCTGCCAGTTGGGCTCCTGATGTAAATTATCCGTTCTTAGTTGAGTCTTTAAAAATGTATGGTGTGCCTTCATGGGTGCCTGCTCTTTTATTTACTCTCATTTTAGTATGGTCATTCATTTCTGCAGGATTATTTTGCTGGGCAAGCTTTGGATTAAGGTTTGAGCGAGAAATTTGGATGTCCAGGGCAGAAATTGCGTTTATTGTTTCTCTCAGTTATTGGTTTGCTTTTTTTATAGCTGATCAATTGGTCATGAAGTTTGATCTTGAGCAAAACCATATGGTCCAAGGTGGATTTCAATTATTAACTTTCTTGTCCTTATATTTATTGCCAGAAACCTGATTAGTACTTTACAAGCCGGGCCCAGACTTTCTTTTCCCACATCTATACCATGGATGTAGATGCAATCGCTTTATCAGGAGCTAAAAGTAATTATCTCCTCCACAAGTGGAGAAGGTTAATTTCTATATGGAAATAGAGCTTTTTTGATCTACGTGTATAATCCCTGATTTTAAAATTATCAGAGCTTTGTATGTTACGATCTATTTGGATATTTATTTTTTCTTTAACCACCTGCCTTACCTATGCTGCTAACTTATGTAGCGATTTTCAGGCAAACTATGCGGAAGCGTTACAAAAAAGCCTCTTTTTCTTCGATGCCCAGCGCTCGGGAAAATTACCGCTGAACTACCCTGTTAGTTGGCGGGCTGACTCTAGTTTAAGCCATGCACAATGTACTTATTATCCCTTTGATTCTGGGCAAAAAATTGATTTGGCCGGCGGGTTCTACGATTCTGGGGATAATGTGAAATTTGGACTCCCTGCGGCGTTTGCAATTACTAACTTGGCTTGGGGAGTTATTGAATTTAAACAGGGTTTTCAACAAAGCGATCAATTGAACCACGTGCTTTCTAATTTGCGCTGGGGAACCGACTATTTATTAAAAGCCTGGGATTCTGAGAATAAAAGGCTGTTTGTTCAAGTTGGAGTAATGGAGGAAGACCATAATCATTATTTTATGCCTTATGAAATTTTAGATATTGCACATGAATCCCAAAGCTCTATTTGCAAAGCGGCGTATATCGATGCAAATTATCCAGGGTCCGATATCGCTGGTCCCACTGCAGCAGCCCTGGCTGCCTCTTCTATCGTTTTCCAGCAAAACGGGGATATAGACTATGCTCAAAAATTATTAAATGCTGCCAAGGAAATCTATGCATTTGGTAAGCAATATCAAGGTTTATATGGAAATGCCATTGTTTCTCAATTCGGGGAAGTGGATGCCTATGAAAATGAAGAAATCAAGTATGCCACGCTTGGATTGGGTGTTGGAGCTGCTTGGTTGGCTATGGCGGGTGAAAAAAGCTACCTTGAAGATGCTAAGATTTTCCTACCCGTTAAAGATGTTTCAACGTTGGAAGGTTGGACCTATACTTGGCAAGATCAGCACTATAGTGGCTATTTATTGCTGGCTCATTTATTACCTTCCAAAGAAGCTGCTTTATATCAACAGACCATTACTAAATTTTTAAACTATTGGGTTCAAAAAGTCCCAGTTGGAAAAGAAGGCGTACTAAAGCATATTGACCAACAAAAAGGAGGAGATTTATCCGAAACCATTAGTACGGCTCTTTTTGCACTAACGTATAATAAATTTTTTCCACAGGATAAGAATGTAGCTATTTACCAAAAATTTGCTTTTGATCAACTGAATTATATTTTAGGGGATAATGGGCAATGCTTTAGTTATATGGTGGGGTATGGCAAAAATTGGCCGCATTATATTCACCATGATACTGCCCAAGGCGGATGGCAAAGCGGAGATTCTTTAAAAAATCCTTCACCTGATCGACATACGGATTATGGCGCTCTTGTGGGTGGGCCGGACCAAAATGATATTTTTGCCAACAATCGAGCGCAATACGAACAATCGGAGCCTATGATTACTGCCAATTCCTTATTACAAGCTGTATTAGGCGGCTTAAATGAGCTTAACCCCGGAACTTCCTTAGTCAATTTTCCTCCCGTTGAGACAAAAAGTAGCGATGAGTTTTTTACAACGGGGGCAATTAATTTTCAATCATCTGAAGCAAAGAAAAGCCAAATAGAAATAGAAGTGAATATGTTTAATCACTCCGCTTGGCCTGCGCGGGTTATCTACGAACAAACAGCCTATTTCTTTCTTAACCTGGCAGATAAACCAAAAAGTACCCCCATTAATTCAACTACCGTACAAATAGCGGTTAAAGATGAAAAAGCAACGGATCAAACTAATATCAAAGTTTCACCTTTGCAATTATGGGATAACAACAAGAGCATATACTATTTCACGGTGACTTCTTTAAAGCCTACTTTTCCTGGTGGGGAAAATACTATTACCGGTTTTGACAATGTACCTTCTCTGAGGCAAATGGAAATTAAGATTAAGCTTGGTTGGAATCATAATTTTTCCCAAGATTATTCTTTTACGTCCCTGCCTCAAGGAAGTGGCCATGTCAGTCGAGATTTTAAAGATGCGATAAATACCATCCCTGTTTATGGAAAAACGACCATAACAGGCACTTCAGAAAAATTATGGGGGATAGAACCCGTGGTCGCGCATTAGTTGAAGGGAACATTTTTAATAGGCGTATAACTGGCTGTAAGGATTTGGTTACAGCCAGTTATTTATCGAATGGTAAAGAAGTTATCTTTACGTTTTGTAATTTTTCCTTATCAATAAATAGGATTTCTTTATTTAATAGTCTTAACAGATTTTCTTTTTGAAAAAGAGAAATCCAACGGCTAATGGTCTCTGCAGTAATCCCTAAGAAATTTGCAATCTCTTGTTTTTGCATCGGTAAAGGTAAAGGGAAAGAAGCGTAAACCTTCTGTAGGCGATTAACGAGATCAATAAAAAAAATGGATACGCGCTCCCCTACTGGCACTAAGGAAGAATAGGTATGGTTGAAAGCATAATGAGATGCACTTTCAACTACGTTTAATAGTACCGATTGAAGCTCAGGCGATACGTAAATTTGTTCCAATAAACGTTGATAGGGTATTTGACAAACTACTGTGGGTGTTATTGTAATTACGGTATAAGGATGTTTTTTAGTCGTAATGGCGTTAAATCCAATGGGCTCACCTGGTAAATAAAAACAGACAATTTGTTCTTTACCGGAAGATAATAAATGAACTGCTTTAGCAGAGCCCTCCTGGATAATAAATATGTTTCCCAGCGTGTCGCCGTCTTTTACAATTTTATCCCCTGGCTTATAGTATTTTTGACAGGTATTTAATGCCGAATAATTAAAAAATGCTGATTCTTTTTGGCAAAAATTTTCTAGTGCACAAGCAGTACAAGAGGCAATGGGGGGAGAGCTGTCAAGATTAAACATCATGAATCTTATTTTACCTCAATTTGAATTAATAATAAACATATAGTTTGTTTTAATAACTTGATTTAGATCAAGTTATTTTAAATAAAATCATGGTAATCTTCATTAAAAAATGCGTTGCTTTAATTATTTATGCGAACTATTGGCGTCGAAATCTCAGTTACTTTAATTATAAAATGTATATTATTATTCATTTTGTGGTGGGTATGCTTTAAAGGTGAATCCAAACGTCATGTTAGCCCGACCGCATGGTTATTAAGCACAAACCAGTATGTAACCCCTCCAACGCAAGATAAGGTGATGTATGATTCCCGGAAGTGATGTTGTTGACCTTTCCCGCCTCCAGTTTGCTTTAACAGCTCTTTATCATTTTCTATTTGTGCCGCTTACCCTCGGTCTATCTGTACTCTTGGCGATTATGGAAACGTTGTATGTCATGACAGGGCGTAAAATCTGGCAGCAGATGGTTAAATATTGGGGATTGTTGTTTGGTATCAATTTTGTCATGGGAGTGGCAACAGGTCTTACTATGGAGTTCCAATTTGGAACGAATTGGGCCTATTATTCTCATTATGTAGGGGATGTCTTCGGAGCGCCTCTTGCTATCGAGGGATTAATGGCTTTTTTCCTCGAAGCAACCTTTGTTGGATTGTTTTTCTTTGGGTGGGATAAATTAACGAAAATCCAACATATGGTATGTACTTGGCTACTTGCTCTTGGAACCAATCTTTCTGCTTTGTGGATTCTCGTTGCAAATGGGTGGATGCAAAATCCTGTCGGGGCCAGGTTCGACTTCCAGACTATGCGCATGGAAGTTCAAGATTTTGCTGAAATTTTCTTTAACCCCGTTGCCCAAGCTAAATTTGTGCATACCATTAGCGCAGGATATGTGACAGGGGCCATTTTTGTATTGGCTGTGAGCGCTTATTTCCTTTTAAGAGGCCGAAATATTCCCTTTGCTAAACGATCGATGACGGTGGCCGTTTCTTTTGGTTTAGCTTCTGCCCTCTCTGTCATTGTCCTTGGGGACGAGAGTGGGTACCTTGCTAATAGTAACCAAAAAATGAAGCTTGCCGCGATAGAAGCCATGTGGCATACCGAAAAAGCTCCCGCAGGACTAACGGTTATCGGATGGCCGAATGATGAAACATTGCATACTGATTACGGTATAGAAGTACCTTGGGTTTTAGGTTTAATTGCAACCCGCTCAATAAGCGAACCTATGGAAGGGATATACGAATTAATCCAGGAAGGAAAAATGCAAATACGAGAAGGAATAAAAGCGTATGATGCATTAACCAGATTACAAAAGAAACCTGATGATGCGGTTGCGCAATCTGACTTTGAGAAATATGGCAATTATTTAGGCTATGGTTTATTACTAAAGAAATATACTGAAAATGTAGTGGATGCTACGGAAGTTCAAATTGACCAGGCTGCACATGATCTAAAACCTAAAGTTATTCCACTATTTTTTTCATTTCGTATTATGGTTGGTTGTGGAATCGCCATTCTCCTTATTATGGTAACGGGATTTTATCTATCAATGAAACGCAGATTACATACCGAACGATGGTATCTCCATCTTGCATTTTGGTCTTTACCATTACCATGGATTGCAGCAGAACTGGGATGGGTGGTTGCCGAATATGGGCGTCAACCCTGGGCAGTACAAGGTATTTTACCCACGCACATATCCACCTCTTCAGTGAGTAGTGGGCAATTGCTTACATCAATTAGTTGCTTCGTTATTTTTTATAGTGTTCTGGCGATTGTAGAGGTATATCTCATGGTGAAATATATTCGTCTCGGCCCCGAAAATACTGCGCACTAGGAGAGAACATGTTTGATTATGAAACTTTACGAGTAGTTTGGTGGGTTTTATTAGGAGTTCTTCTTATTGGTTTTGCTGTAATGGATGGGTTTGATCTGGGTACAGCGATGTTATTACCCATCATTGGCAAGACGAACCTGGAAAGACGCGTTTTAATTAATAGCATTAGTGCTACATGGGAAGGTAATCAAGTATGGTTTATTTTAGGAGGGGGGGCGATCTTTGCCGCCTGGCCTACTTTATATGCCCTGTCATTTTCAGGTTTTTATTTTGCTATGTTGCTTGTGCTTTTGGCATTGATTTTAAGACCGGTTGGATTTAAATACCGCTCTAAAATTGATAATTCCCAGTGGAGGAAATTCTGGGATTTAGCCTTATTTATTGGTGCTTTTACTCCTTCACTTTTATTTGGAGTGGCGATAGGGAATGTATTGCAAGGTGTGCCTTTTTATTTCGATAA
The DNA here is from genome assembly GCF_900637865.1 of Legionella adelaidensis. Lineage (NCBI taxonomy): Bacteria > Pseudomonadati > Pseudomonadota > Gammaproteobacteria > Legionellales > Legionellaceae > Legionella > Legionella adelaidensis. Next base: position 219,703 of record NZ_LR134433.1, on the reverse strand, counting down.
CAGTTTGCGATCTTTTTATGTTGGATCTTTCTTTGATTTAGTGAATCCGTTTGCTGTGTTATGTGGTTTACTTTCGGTATGCATGTTAGCCATGCACGGAGCTTACTTTATTAATATTCGAACAGAAGGGAACTTGCAACATCGCGCAAGAATTACAGCCCGCATTACTTCTATTCTCTCTGTGGTATTGTTTTCTATAGGGGGAATATGTATATACACAATTATTCAAGGGTATAGCCTTTCGGAGTCTATATCCCATTTCGGGCCTTCAAATCCGCTCTTGAAAGCAGTGACAAAGGGCCAGGGGATATGGCTTTCTAATTATAGGACCTATCCTTTCACATTAATTTTTCCATTGCTGGGAATAATTGCTCCCTTATTGGCTATGTGCTCTATAAAGCGAGCAGGTATTGCTTTTATATTTAGCGCATTATCAATTGTAGGCATCATTGGCACGGTAGGTATCAGCATGTTTCCTTTTATACTTCCCTCGTCATTAAACCCTAATCAAAGCTTGCTAGTGTGGGACAGTTCTTCAAGCCAACTTACGTTAGGTATCATGTTAGCGGCAACCGTTATTTTTATGCCTATTATTTTGCTTTACACCTCTTGGGTTTATCATGTTTTACGCGGTAAGGTTACGGCTGAAACCGTGATAAATGATAAAGTCGCTTATTAGGAGAAAAAACGTATGTGGTATTTTTCCTGGATATTGGGTACAGGTTTGGCATGTACTTTTGCTATATTAAACGCCTTATGGCTTGAGCTACGCGTGAATGAAATTCAAGACGAGCCCAATCAGAATGAAAGGAGACTCTAAAATGTAAGTCTCCTGTTTAACCTTGTTACATCCCAAAGTTCCTTTAAATGGGCTCATCAAAACCTTTGATAATACTTTTAATTAAAGACTCTACGGACATATATTTTGTAAAAGAGTCGCGCATCATTACTTGCCATTTTTTATTAACAAACATTAATTTCGCAAGTTTACGTGAATCTTTTTGCGTGGCTTCTACCCTTTTTCTTCTCCTTTTTTCAAACATGCGTAAAGCAAGGGGAATATATTCTTTTCCTGTTCGTGAAAGAATATCATCCAGTACGGCTGCAGATTCTAATGCCATCGATGCCCCCACACCTGCTGTAGGCAAAAATGCTGTAGCCGCGTCGCCTATAAATAAAATACGTTCTTTAAACCAAACAGAAGCTTTTTGATCGGCTAATGACCAAAAAAATACCCGTTCGGTGTCCGAAGGTAAATCCTGAAAGTATTCGGGGTGTTGCTGATTAATGGGAGAAAATTTTTGTAAAATATATTCCTTGCGACTGGCACCTTTCAATGCCTGGTCGGGACTTCCGGAATCCACTGCGGCAATCACTCCAACTTTGCCTTTGACCGGGTAAATTCCAAGAAAAGTGCCATTGCCCCAAAATTCTCGAATGGTATTGCTTGGAACAATGTTCTCATTTCCCCACCAGACCCAACCGCCCCATCCTGTTTTAAAATAACTATAATCACTCTCAGCTAATACCAGACTTCTTGTGTGGGAATGAATTCCATCAGCTCCGACTACCAAGTCAAAGGTATCGTCGGTCTTATCTGAAAATGTCACATTTACTTGGTCCAGGGATTGCTCCAGGCTCAATACTTCTGTATTAAAACGGATAGCGAGATCGGTGCTTTCTGCAATAACTTTTAATAAATCCGCACGGGATATAAGCTGGTAAGGACCATATTGTTCAACAATCTTTTCGAAAGAAAATTGCTTTAATAATGTACCGCTTGTAGTATAAGCTTCGTAGGTTTCGCCGGGTACGGAGTGAGCTATGTATTCATCATAGCAATTTAATGCCCGCAATACATTCGCTCCAATCGGGTAAAGCCCTAACATATAGCCTACATCTCCTAAGGAGGAAGCTTTTTCAATAATTATGGGCTCAAGGCCTCTTTTTTTTAGTAATGCGCCTAAACATAAACCAGCAATCCCTGCTCCAACAATTAATATTTTCATTACCTCATTCCTTTTGCTTCTTTGCCGTTTAAGAATATTCTGCTTGTGAAAGCCTTTATAACTATAAGCTAACTCTTGGATTTATACATTGGTTTGAAATAAATATAGTTTACATTTCCAATGCTTAATTGCCTCTGTTGCAGGGTTGCTAATGCTTTGCTACGAGCTGTCTTTCGTTTCATTCAATAACAAAGACGGATCGTTAATAATTTTTTGCAGGCTTGCAGTTAAAGGCACCACGACATGTTTGTATTTACTGTGCTCTCCCTTAAGAGTGATACTGCTTTTAGGCGTTGCGAATAATTTGGATAAGAATAACAATAGTTCTTTGTTTGCTTCGCCTTTGTGAGGTTTGGCGTGGATAGCAATGTACAATTCGTGTTCTGTGATTTTTACAAGTGCAGTTTTTTTCGCGTTTGGTTTCGCTATAATTTGAAATGTAACGTACTGATCTTGTATTTTAAACCACATGATTTTTAGCCTTAACCAGTTTGAAAGCATTCAATCTCATAGCAGAATTCAATTAATAGGAAGGTAAATGCTTACCAAAAATAAACCCCCTTCTCACCCGGGTAAAGTATTATATCAGGAGTATTTGGAGCCTCTAGGATTATCACAAAAACAATTCGCAGAACATTTAGGTTGGACTTATCCACGCCTGAATGAAATTATAAACATGCGACGCGGTGTTACAGCAGACTCTGCACTTGCTTTTGGTGAAGCTTTCGGAATGGAGCCTGAATATTGGCTCAATTTACAAATGCAATGGGATTTATGGAATGCTCGAAAAACTCATGTACGTGTGCCATTCCTCACAAAAATAAAAGAGAAATAAATAATTAAACCGAATATCGATATATGGTATAATCCGCGGATTAAATACACGTTAACGATATTTAATCCAACAGTACACTTCGTATTAAGTTCAAAAGAACCATCTATCTTAGCGCATCATCTCTTGAACGATACATACACCAACAAACGAGTAGTACAATGATTGCCATACGCCAAGCTTATCACGCGGGGGTACTGAAACCCCAACATTGGGCCGCCAACATTGGGGCCGGAATTATTGTAGGTATTGTAGCTTTGCCTTTAGCAATGGCCTTTGCTATTGCTTCAGGGGTGCCACCAGCACAAGGATTATATACCGCAATTATTGCAGGGTTAATCGTGGGTGTTTTTGGTGGAAGTCGCGTGCAAATTGCAGGCCCTACAGGTGCCTTTATTATTATTCTTGCCGGAGTAACTGCGCATTACGGTGTGGAAGGATTGCAAGTTGCGACTTTGCTTGCGGGGTTTATCCTGCTTTTTATGGGGATGATGAAGCTAGGTAGTGTCATTAAATTTATTCCAGACCCTGTGATTGTGGGTTTTACAAGTGGTATTGGAGTCATTATTTTTGTAAGTGAATGGAATGATTTTTTTGGGTTATCGCTGCACTTGCCGCTGGAAACACCTTTTCATGCAAAAATATTCGCATTAATTAATGCTTTGCCTCAACTGGATGTGGCAACAACAGCATTAGCAGTTCTTAGTTTATTATTAACGTGGCTTAGCCCCAAGTTTTTAAAGAAGATTCCTGGACCCTTAGTGGCAATGATGGTGGTTACTGTCGCGGAATATTACTTTCAATTTCCAACGGTAGCTACTATAGGTAGCACCTTTGGTGGTATTCCCTCAGAACTTCCAAAACTACAATTACCTTTGTTTGATTGGCATCATAGCTTGGATTTAATGGGTCCCGCATTATCAATTGCCTTATTAGGGGCGATTGAGTCGTTACTATCGGCAACAGCAGCCGATGGCTTGGCCAAAACAAGACATCATTCCAATCAAGAGTTAATTGGACAAGGTATTGCTAACATTGTCACCCCATTGTTTGGCGGGTTTGCTGCCACGGGAGCCATTGCTCGCACTGCAACGAATGTTCGGCATGGCGGCAATAGTCCTATTGCGGCAATTGTTCACTCCCTCTTTTTACTGTTAGTGATTTGGGTACTTGCACCCCTGGCCAAATATATTCCTTTATCCGCTTTGGCTGCTATTCTTTTTGTGGTGGCGTACAATATGAGCGATGTATCCCATTTTAAATACATACTGACCCATGCACCGCGACATGATGTATTGGTATTGGTAACTACATTTTTATTGACCGTTCTGACTAATTTAGTAATTGCTGTCAATATAGGGGTTATCGTAGCGATGCTTCTTTTTATTCGTCGTATGAATCAAGCCGTAACAATTGAAAAAGAACAGCATACCAAATTCAGTGAGGAGCTTGCCGACCAGTCTGTCCTTCCAGCAGACGTGGTTATTTATTCTATACAAGGTCCCTTCTTTTTTGGTGCCGCAGAAAAAATAGAAAAAGCTTTAGCAGAAACCCACTCTGATCCCAAAGTTATTATTTTTCGTTTAAAAAACACCCCATTTATGGATATGACGGGACTGCAAACATTTCGAGAAATTATTGAGAGTTTTCATCATCGTGGAATACATGTTTATTTGTGTGAAGCGAATAAGAACGTGCATAAAAAATTAGATAAAATAAAAATCCATCATTGGATTGAAAAAAGTTCTATATCTGGAACATTAGAAGAACTCATTCAGAACTTGCAATCGGATTCACTACTGGAACATAGGATAATACCATGACTGACCAACCGGCATGCCCAAAATGTAATTCACCCTATACTTATACTGATGGCACACTCCTTATTTGCTCCCAGTGTGCGCATGAATGGACTCCTCAAGAAGAAAATGTAGAGAGCAATGCGCTGGAAGTGGTTAAAGATGCGCATGGGACAGTGCTAAATGACGGAGATACCATTACAGTAATTAAAGATTTAAAAATTAAAGGCTCATCGCAAGTAGTCAAAGTAGGGACAAAAGTTAGAAACATTCGATTGTTGCCTGCAGAGGATCACAACATTGATTGCAAAATTGATGGTATTGGAGCGATGAAGCTTAAGTCAGAATTTGTCAAAAAGGTGTAACAATAAACAAAAGCCCTAGCGCTAAATGAGTACTATATTAGTGCAATATGATTTAGAAAAGAGAATAAAATCCATTAGCGATCCTTGCGCAAAAAAATTAGTAATGGTAGACTGAAAGTTCAATATTAAAACATCAACGATTATAAATGGCCAACTTAGCTTTTTTTTACAATATAGCTAGCTTACCTTCCCAGGTAATCGGTCTTTTATTATCTATTATTCTTGTGCTTATCCTCAACGAGTCTTTCGCCTGGTAGGACTACATCTGCGCCTTTCCAGGCGTCGATCCCTTGTCAGATGAAAACTAATTATTGTATTTATTTGAGGATATATCATGCGCGATCAATCTGAACAATCAAAACAAATAACCCCTTTTTGGGTTAGAGCCGCTGAATGGGTAAAAGGTCCATTATTAGGCGGTAGTGTCATAATGTTGGTGACTCCCTTACTGAAGTGGACAAACTATGTGTACAAAGGTGAAAGAATGCCGCGTGGGCATTACTTTTCAGGCGCCGCAGCTTATGGTGTTTCAGCAGTTCCAGGATACGCTGCAACCTTTTTATTTAAAGGTTTGTTGAAAAGAAAACAAGAAGACACTTCGGGGAGTTATGAATTAATCACCTCCTTTGTTGCGGGAGGGATTTCCGGATTAGTATGTACACCCTTTGAAGCAGTGGCACAAAATAAACAATTGGCGAAGGTTTTATCAACTGCGCAGACAGTACAACAGATGCACAAATTCAATGGCTATGGTTCTTTTTTTCAAGGGGGTGGCAGTGCTATGTTGAGGGAAGGGATGTGGTCTACTGTTTATATGACTGCGATACCTATGGTTTCATCCATATTGCAGAAACGAGGTGCTGAAAAGAAATATGCTGACATGATGGCTATGCTGTTCGTAGCAGGTACTTATGGTTTTGTTAGTTCACCATTAAACCAGTTGCGTTTTAGAAAACAGGATAACTTAATCGTAGCTTCTGTTCCAAAAAGCTATTTACAGCATATAAAAGATATATTCAATCAAGAGCCGAACGCTAGTGTGATGAAAAGAGTAGCCACTTTCTTTAAGGCAGGGGTCCCGCGCTTCATAACTACCACGGTGGCTGCCGGTTTGATTGTTACAGGCTCAGAATATTACGATAAGGGTTTAGAATACATTAAGCCCAACGAGCCCGTATAGAATAAAAAGCACGTGGTTTATAGTAAGAGTAGGCAAGTTTTATCTAAAATTCTCGGATTACGCCTTTGGGCTCAATCCGAGATACACTATTCTTTTGAAAATATTCATTAAGGGTATATAAGGATGGCTCTTAAAAGAACCCTCTCTCGGACTTTGGTTGCTTTTTATGGCTTGGGAACAATATTAGGTGCTGGAATTTATGCATTAATAGGGGAAGTGGCTAAAGAAGCGGAAAAGGCAACTCCCTGGGCATTTTTGATTGCTTCCATCCTTGCTCTTTTTACCGCCGCTTCTTATGCAGAGTTGTGCGCGCGTTTTCCCTATAGTGCTGGGTCTGCTTTGTATGTTCGCAGAGCATTTAATATAAAATGGATTGCAGGTGTTGTAGGTTGGCTAGTGGTTTGTACCGGGATTGTTTCTTCTGCGGCTATTGCGCATGGATTTGCAAAATACATTGCATTGTTTTCAACTTTCTCTCCCTATTTTGTTATTACCTTATTAGTTATTTTTTTAGGTGGGTTAGCCATTTGGGGGATCAAAGAATCTGCCACACTTATTTTTATAATGACTTTAATTGAGGTTGGGGGGCTAATATTAATAATATTTTATGGTCACAAAGCTTTTTTTCATGTTAATGAATTGGAATTAAACACTGGTTTTTCGTTTAATGGGATTCTCATAGGAGCCTTTATTGCATTTTATGCATATATAGGCTTTGAAGATATGGTGAATATTGCTGAGGAAACCATTAATCCGGGGCGTGCTCTACCTGCAGCTATTTTTTTCGCGGTTACTGTTGCTACTGTCCTCTATATTTTGGTTGCTTGGGTGGTGGTAGATACACTCTCCGTGTCTATATTGGCAGGTTCTGACGTACCGTTGGTGCAAATAATAAAATCACAAGGTCAAAATCCTGTTGCTTTTATTTTTATAGCGTTAGTGGCTATTTCCAATGGTATTCTTGCTCAAATTATCATGGCCTCGCGTATGATTTATGGAATGGCAAAACAAGAAAATGCCCCTCTCTTTTTTTCACAAGTTAATTCAAAGACGCAAACTCCTCTTTGGGCTACACTATTTGTCATAGGCGTTATTTTACTATTCGCCTACACATTACCCATTGCAACCTTGGCTAAAATAACTAGTTCGGTGATGTTTCTTATTTTTCTACTCATCCATGCAGCCTTAATTCGAGTGAAAATAATACACAAAGGTGAAAAGCCTGCTTTTTCAGTGCCCTTGTTTATTCCTATACTTTCAATGCTTGTAACAGTTTTATTTATTGGGGCCCAAATTTTTGTCGCTTTAAATTGAAATAGAGTACGAGGGGTTAAGAATTAGCTACTGCTTGCATTACTTTGTTTACAAAATGCGGTCCCGGATCAGTTTTATCCGTTTGATAATGAGGGTCTTTTTCTAGCCAAAGAGGAGAGGTTTTAAATTTTAAATATTCGTTATGCCCTATAATGTGTGTGATTTCGGGGTATTTATTCTTTAAATAACAAACCAGAAAGGCATTTGCTTTTACTTGTTCTTCTGTTAAATCATCCTGATCATTAACTCCGCCAATATTTTCAATACCTATTGCATAGTGATTAAGTCCAATGACATGGCGTGCCATCCAGTTATCTGGCATGAGTTGATAGATACTACCATCTTTGTCCACCACAAAATGAATCGAAACATTTAAATCACCAGGCAAATCTTTTCTTCTTCCCGAGTTAATTGGAAAGGCAGGGGGGTTAAAAGTATTAAATGTTGCTTTAAAAGAAGCTACGCAAGTCCAATGCAGTACGATGATTTTAGGTTCTATTTCAATAGAATTTGAGTGAATCCCATAATGGGTTGCTTGATATTCTCTCGTTAGTGCCATTCTATCGGCATCAAATTGTATGGGAGCAGAAATAATCTCTTGCTGATCGTAACAAGAAAATGCGTGCACCAGGGGAGCTACAGTAAGAAGAAAATAGGCAATAAATTTCATAGAGTGCGGTTATCCTAGAAAAAGCAGTTGAGACCCTACTACGCAAGCTAATGACATTGAATCTGTTAGATTTTTTTGAATTTTTTCACTCACCGTAGGTGACTACTGCTTTCGCGAAAAATTTCAAAAAAATCCAACATCTCCAACGCTCTTAGCTTGCTCGCTACGGGCTCAACTGCTTTTTCTAGGATTATAACAAAATAGAGGCCGCTTGGGTACAATAGTTTTGCAGTTTTCTCAAGATTTTTACAGGTGTTCCGATATAAAGAGTAAAGTCTTTCGGTAAGCATAAGGAGCTATCGATGAGAAAAGTGGCGAAATTTAATATAGGTGATGTAGTTATTCATTCGCGACAAGGCTATAGAGCCGTAATTATTGATGTAGATCCCATCTTTCAAGCTTCAGGACGGTATAATCCCCAAGCCATGAGACGTGAGTTTGCAAAACGTAATCCATGGTATCGTCTACTGGTAGATGAAAGTAGTCAAATTACTTATGTTGAAGAATGCTTATTAAAACAGGATTCTTCGGAACAAGTAATTAACAATCCCAATGTAGAACGTTATTTAACCAATCAAGATGGTCATTATAGGAGTAATTTCCGTAGCCACTAAATGGTGTATATTGCAACCCATTCTGAAATAGCCACTAGGGCTAATACTTATCGGCACCGAAGGATTCTCTATTTTTTTACTTTTGGGGGTCAATTCATCTGTTGGCCTCGCTTACCTGACTTGATCATCTCTTGAGAGTAATATCGAATAGATTTATAGTCTGATATAGAATAATTAAGGAGAAAAAATGAAAAGATGGGCTAGTTGTACTTTATCAATGATCCTGGGCGTTTTATTAATTGGTTGTACCACGGCAACCTATTTAGGTTTACAACAAGATAATATTCCTGATCAATATAAGCTGAAGGTATATATAGGTGGTTTTTCCGGTGGGCAGTCAGCTGATAATACAGCACAGGCAAGATTCAAAGAGTTTATGGCTAAAAATAATTACACCTCTTATAAGGTAATCGATCGGACGCAAAACTACGTGCCTTCTTATTTTGAGTATACGGTAAAATTTTATCGCAACGGAAAAAGATAAGTTCAGAGGGTATTAGGTATTTCTTAGAAGCATGACTAAAAAGCCGACAAAAATAATTAAGATTACGGCTAAGATACCCATGCTTCTAAAACTTTTATTCAGGTTGTTTTTGCTAAACTGCTCGGGCTGCCCTTTAACTGTACGGTATAAAAACCACACAATAAAAATAGCCGCTATTAAACCTAACACTTGATATAAGGTTTCCATGATTATCCCTATTTTTTTTCAAAACTAAAGGCGTCAGAAAATAAGTTATTAATGGGAACGCCTGCTTCCATTAATTTATCCCGGGTGTGATATACCATATCAAAAGGTCCGCTAATTACAATTTGCCAGTTTTTTAGATCCTTACTATGTTGTGAAAGAATAAGTGATGCCAGGCTCTCTTTGTCCGGATCAGAAAAAGAAGAAAAATAACGAAAAGTAGGGACATGTTGGTGCCAATGACTGACTTTATTATCCATATACAAATCACTCTTAGAACGTGCTCCCCAAAATAATTCAAATTGTCTTTGATCAGAGTTGGCTAGAAGTTGTTCTATCATTGCTTTAATAGGTGCAAACCCCGTCCCTCCAGCTACAAAAAGGATAGGCATTTCTGTGTTTAGCCTTCCTAAGTGACAGTCTCCCATAGGAACTTTGATTTTTACCAGCCCTGTTTTTTTTATCTCAGCAAATAGTGTCTGGGTATATGGGTTGCCTTTGGAATGGCGAATATGTAATTCATATTTATGCGAACCTAAAGGGGCGTTGGCGATAGAATAACTGTATTCTTCTTTCCCTTGCACGATTTGTAAATATTGGCCAGGGCTATAATCTATATATTTTTCTGGCTTTAGTAGCAATTGAATAATGCTATCGGTAAGCGGCGTTATACTTTCAATCGTGGCATTGACCATATGATTAATCATGGCGCTAATCCTAATTGCGACCAATAGGCATTCACTTTCTCAATAATTTCTTCATCCATAGTAATGGCTTTGCCCCATTCTCTTTGCGTTTCGCCTTTCCATTTTGATGTTGCGTCAAAACCAATTTTGGAACCTAACCCAGCGACAGGCGAAGCAAAATCAAGATAATCAATCGGGGTATTTTCTATCATCACTGTATCGCGGGCGGGATCCATTCGGGTTGTCATCGCCCAAATTACATCTTGCCAGTTGCGGGCATCAATATCATTGTCGCAAACAATAACAAATTTCGTGTACATAAATTGTCTTAAAAAAGACCATACCGCCATCATGATTCTTTTTGCATGGCCTGGGTATTGTTTTTTTATAGTAACGACGGCTAAACGGTAAGAGCATCCTTCAGGCGGTAAATAAAAATCTACAATTTCAGGAAATTGTTTTTGCAGGAGAGGAATGAATACTTCATTTAATGCCAGCCCAAGAATGGCCGGTTCATCGGGTGGTCTGCCCGTATAAGTACTGTGATAAATTGGATTATCACGGTAAGTCATGCGTTCAACGGTAAAAACGGGAAATTGCTCCACTTCATTGTAATACCCCGTATGATCACCAAAAGGACCTTCAGGAGCATCATGCCCTGGTTCTAAATAACCTTCTAATATAAATTCTGCGCTTGCAGGAACATGTAAATCATTCCCAATACATTTTACTAATTGTGTGCGTTGACCTCTTAATAAACCAGCGAATGCATATTCGGATAAAGTGTCGGGAATAGGGGTTACCGCAGCGAGAATAGTAGCAGGGTCCGCGCCTAGAGTTACTGCTATAGGAAACCGTTCACCAGGATGGGCTTCTTGCCACGCTTGGTAGTCCAGAGCACCGCCACGGTGAGAAAGCCAGCGCATGATAAGATGGTTTTTATCCAAGAGTTGCTGTCTATAAATACCCATATTTTCTCGGGTTTGATAAGGCCCTTTTGTAGTTACCAGGCCCCAAGTAATAAGGGGGGCAATATCTTCTGGCCAGCAGGTTTGTATGGGCAAGGCTGTCAGATCTACTTTTTCACCCTCTAAAACATAATTTTGGCAATGAGCATTACTGATATATTTAGGGGCCATGTTCAAAGCTTGTTTTAATAGAGGGAGTTTACTAAACGCGTCTTTAAATCCTTTGGGGGGCTCCGGTTCTTTTAAAGCCGCTAATAAAATGCCTACCTCGCGCAAAGCTTGAACGCTTTCCTCTCCCATCCCAAGTGCCACACGTTCGGGTGTACCGAATAAATTGGTGAGGACGGGAATATTGTAATTTTGAGGATTGGTAAATAAGAGAGCAGGACCTTTGCTTCGTAGTACGCGATCGCTGACCGCAGTCATCTCAAGGTATGGAGAAACAGGGTAATCAATACGCTTCAGGAGTTGGCGTTCTTCTAATTGAATAATAAAGTCGCGTAGGTCGCTGTACTTCATGCGTTAATTGTTCCCTACTATCGCCATTGCGAACCAAAATATAGCCTGGTTGTTTTTGTAACCAGGATGCCTATCTAAATATGCGATAACCTGGTTGCAAGCAACCAGGTTACAACAATTGTATAAACTTATTCTTGTCGCTTCATTGCGTCGAAAAACTCTGCATTGGTTTTATGATTTTTCATACGCTCCAGTAAAAACTCGATCGCATCACACTCATCCATAGACTGCAGAATTTTACGTAAAATCCACGTGCGCTGCAGTTCTTCTGGCGATAGAAGTAAATCTTCACGACGCGTACCGGAACGATTAATATTGATGGCAGGAAACACACGGCGCTCCGCAATGCTGCGTGCTAAATGAATCTCCATGTTACCGGTTCCTTTGAATTCTTCATAAATGACTTCATCCATTTTCGAACCCGTATCCACTAATGCTGTAGCAATAATCGTCAAGCTACCACCTTCTTCAATATTACGCGCCGCACCATATAAACGTTTGGGTCTTTGCAAAGCATTGGCATCTACACCACCGGTGAGTACTTTACCGGAAGCAGGTACCACAGTGTTATAAGCGCGTGCTAAACGAGTAATCGAATCTAATAAAATAACTACGTCCCGTTTATGCTCGACCAAACGTTTGGCTTTTTCAATTACCATTTCAGCAACTTGAACATGACGGTTAGCCGGCTCATCAAAGGTGCTTGCTACTACCTCCCCTTTCACAGAGCGTTGCATTTCAGTTACCTCTTCTGGACGCTCATCAATCAATAGCACAATGAGGTAACAATCGGGATAGTTTTTAGCAATTGAGTGTGCAATGTTTTGCAACATCAAGGTTTTACCAGCTTTAGGAGGTGAAACGATTAAGCCGCGTTGTCCTCGGCCGAAAGGGGCACATAAATCAATGACTCTTGCGGTTAAGTCTTCGGTACTGCCGTTGCCTTGCTCCATCACTAGTCGCTCACTAGCAAATAATGGAGTTAAATTCTCGAATAAAATTTTGCGTTTACTGCTATCAGGCGGCTCGAAATTGATTTGATCCACTTTAAGCAGGGCAAAATAGCGTTCGTTATCTTTTGGGGGCCTAATTTTACCGGAAACCGTATCTCCTGTGCGCAAACCAAATCGACGAATTTGGCTAGGTGACACATAAATGTCATCGGGGCCTGCAAGGTAAGAGCCGTCGGAAGAACGTAAAAATCCAAATCCATCGGTTAATACTTCTACCACTCCATCGCCATGAATATCCTCCCCTTTCAGGGCATGGGCTTTTAGAATTGCAAAAATAATGTCTTGTTTACGCATACGGGAAGTGTTCTCAACTCCCATTTCTTGCGCAATATTAACGAGGTCAGCAATAGGCAACTGCTTAAGTTCACTAAAATTCATACTTCTCACTTGATGTGTTGTTATTTGAAATGAAATCCAGAATAGTTTTACAGGAAGGACAGCTGATACAGCTGCTGTCTAATAGTAACTTTATCTAACGATTACGGTTAAAGTCAAGCTACTAGGCTTATGAGAGTAGCATAAGATTTTTATAAATGCTAATGATTTCGAATGAAGGTTGGGCCATATAGGCCCAATTCCTTAAACATTACTGTCTACGAAAGCACTCAACTGTGACTTTGACAGCGCTCCCATTTTAACTGCTTCTACTTGTCCGTTTTTAAAAAGAATCATAGTTGGAATACCACGAACCCCATACTTAGAGGGGGCTTCAGGGTTTTCGTCTACGTTCATCTTTCCAAAAGTAATTTTGTCAGTATTTCCGGCGACTTCTTCAAAAACAGGTGCAAAAGCGCGGCATGGACCACACCATTCAGCCCAAAAGTCTATTAGAACTGGCTTTCCGGAATTTAAAACTTCTTCTTCGAAGTTGGCATCGGTAATTATTTTTACATTCGCACTCATGGATTGGCCCCTTAATTAATATAAGAATAGATCATTATAAATCACCACTCATTGCTTGCAATACACTTAGTATAGCAATCGCGGCTGTTTCGGTTCGTAATATCCGTGGGCCTAAGCTAATAGATTGAAAATTATATTCTTCTGCCTGCAAAATTTCTTCTTCTGCCAGCCCCCCTTCAGGTCCAATTAATAATTCAATGTCTCCAGTAAACGCACAATCCCGCCAGGATTTTTTACTGTAAGGATTAAGAGTAAGTCGCAAAGCAGCAGTAGTCTTTTGTAGGTAGCTGGAAAAAGAGCAAATAGGATGTATCGTCGGAATGCTATTTCTTCCCGATTGCTCACAAGCGGAAATAGCAATATTTTGCCATTGCACGTGCTTTTTTACTTTCCGTTCTTCGTCAAATTTAATTGCACAGTGCTTGCTTACAATAGGGGTAATGCTAGACACGCCTAGCTCCACCGCTTTTTGTATGACGATTTCCATACGCTCCCCTTTAGAAATTGCTTGGCCTAAGTGAATGATTCGAGGCGATTCACGATTCACTTCTTTTGCTGTCTGAATTTCTACGTGAGTTTGTTTTCTTGTACTGGTAGGAGATATGAGCCCATAAAACTCCTGATTGTTGCCAGCAAACAAAGTAAGAGGGTCCCCGGGCTTCATTCTTAGCACTACCCCTACATGTTGATGGGCTGCGGGTGAAAGTTGTACTAAATCGCCCGGGACATACGCTCCAGGTTGATAAATTCGAATATTACGCACGGATCTCACTCAAAAAATTTATAGGTATACCCCCATACTCATGTGGTTAGATTCAAAACAGGTTTGCTTCTTTTGCGCAAAAAACGATAGAGCAAAAATAGCATCTGAAGTATGTTGGGTATAGAATTGTTGCTTTATTTCAAGCGAGAGTAAAGATATGAGTACACGAATTGAAACGGATAGCATGGGAGAAATTCCTGTTGATGCTAATAAATATTGGGGAGCACAAACAGAGCGTTCATTACATCACTTTAATATTGGTAGTGACATTATGCCTAAAGAAGTCACCCACGCTTTTGGGATTTTAAAGAAAGCAGCGGCTCTTACTAATTTAGAACTTGGGAAATTACCTGAAGATAAAGCGAAACTTATTATACAGGCAGCAGAAGAAGTAAGTGCAGGTAAATTGGACGACCATTTCCCACTGCATGTATGGCAAACCGGTAGTGGTACACAATCCAATATGAATGCCAATGAAGTTATCTCTAATCGGGCAATCGAGATTGCAGGAGGCGAAAAAGGTAGTAAGACACCAATTCACCCTAATGATCATGTCAATATGTCCCAATCCTCTAATGATACTTTTCCTACAGCTATGCATATTGCGGCAGCGCTCGCTTTTACCGAAAAATTATTGCCAGCGGTAAAAATGTTACGAGACGGTTTGGCCGCTAAAATGAATGATTTTAAAGATATTGTTAAAATTGGTCGCACCCATCTCCAAGACGCAGTCCCGCTTACTTTGGGGCAGGAATTTTCTGGTTATGTAGCGCAATTAGACGCTTGTATTGACCGTATTGAAAAGGTATTGCCGGAGTTATATGAATTAGCTCTAGGCGGCACAGCTGTAGGGACAGGGCTTAATACCCATCCCCAATTTGCCGAAAAAGCAGCCGCGCATATTGCAAAAATTACCAAATTGCCTTTTGTCTCCGCCCCTAACAAGTTTGCGGCCTTGGCCTCACACGAGCCTTTGGTGATGGCCCATAGCGTTTTAAAAACTTTGGCTTGTGCACTCATGAAAATTGCAAATGATATGCGCTGGTTAGGTTCAGGCCCTCGCTGTGGTTTGGGGGAATTACACTTACCAGAAAATGAGCCCGGTTCTTCTATCATGCCAGGTAAAGTAAACCCCACGCAATCAGAAGCAATGACGATGGTATGTGCTCAAGTTATTGGTAATGACGCAACAGTGGCAATTGCCGACAGCCAAGGTAATTTTGAATTAAATGTGTTTAAACCGGTTATTATTTTTAATGTCCTGCATTCACTTAATATATTGGCGGACACTTGTCGCTCTTTTCAAGAATTCTGTGTGGAAGGTCTTGAGGTGAATAAAGCAAAAATCGATTCCTATGTGAAGAATTCGTTAATGTTAGTAACGGCGTTAAACCAGCATATTGGCTATGATAAAGCGGCAAAAATTGCCAAAACGGCTTTCAAAGAGAATAGTTCTTTGCAGGAGGCCGCAGTAAAGCTAGGCTATTTAACAGCCGAACAATTTGATGAATATGTTAAACCGGAGAAGATGATTTATCCGGGATAGTGGAAATTGAGGGAAAGCTGGTTGGATTGGCTCAATTTTGCTGGCGCCGGAAGGGTATTGTCCAACCTTGGGCAATACCGCGAGATCGTGGGAAATGAACCTATCAGAACAGTAGCCTTGATGAAGTGAAACGTAATCAAGGGTTTCTCTCTCTGCACTAAACCTTGATTACGGCGCAAAACGCCTCATTAAGGCTACGTAGCTTGTTACTATTTTTTACTTTTAAGTCGAATTAATAATCAACCGCATTAATTGCCTCTTGCACTCTCTCCGCATTCTGAACCCGTTCTCGCAAAATATCCATACTAGGAGCAGAAATAATCCCATTTCCAAAAAGCACACCCTCTAAAGTAAATTTAATAAAGCATTCTTTAACATGCTCCCATATAAACGCATAATGGTCTGTTTTACTTTTTAATAACAAGCTCAATAGTAAGTAAGCATCAAAAGGGTTAGAGGAATGGAAATGCTGAATAACCGCAGGAATTTCATAAGTCCCCACGTCAACGGTTTCCACCTGTTAATTGTAATTATATGGTTGCAATTATTTAAACAAGTCTCTAACTGTTTTTCAGATAAATCCGAGTGTAATTTGACCACGATTAACATCCTGGGGTTTGGCATTATTTGTAACCATTTGAAGAAGATTTGCATGGTACCTTATGGGTTCACCAAATTCTGGATTATCTCATCGGTATTTAATTGGTCTTGAAAATTTGGTTAAGTTAGACTAGACTATATTTATGAATTTTTATATGGATCAGATATGCAATTTATAAATATATATGATGCTAAAACCCACCTTTCTCAATACTTGGAAAAAATAGCTTCAGATGAGGAAGAGATTATCATTTGCAAACATGGCAAACCCATCGCAAAACTTGTCAAATATGAAACTCCCAAAAAGAGACAATTAGGATTAGGAAAAGGTCAGATCACTATAGCGGAAGATTTTGAAAGTTTGCCTGATGAGTTTATGGACTATTTTTCATGAAATATCTTTTAGATACTTGCGTTTTACTATGGGCACTAACGGGTGATGAAAAACGGCTAAAGGAATTTATTTCTCCTATTCAAGATATTCAGAATTCGATATTTGTTAGCATAGTCAGCTATTGGGAAATTGTTGTAAAAAAAACATTAAATAAAATAACAATACCTGATAATTTTATTGAATTAGTTGAAAAATCGGGCTTTAGTTGGCTGCAGTTAGAATTACACCACATACAAAAACTAGAGAAGCTCCCTCTTCATCATAATGATCCATTTGATCGTTTGCTGGTAGCACAGGCTATGGCTAATAATTTTCAATTACTAACCCCAGATAAACACATCCTGGAGTATTTTAAAAGTAATTAAAAGCCATAATGCGCTATCTGTTGTGTTTATTTTAAAGTATTGTAGCTTCTCAATCCTATATCTCTCAGTGCTTTGCGCGGTTATCTATTTCTAATAGTATTAGGATTTTGCCATATATATTCACCATGTTGATTCATTTCAGCTCTAGAAGCCTCTAATGAATCATTCCTAAACAGAAGATAATAATGAGAAGAAGGTCCATTTTTGTACGTCATATAAACAAAGGTTCTATAATCATTTTTATCTTCTTTTTCGAAAAGAGGCTCTCCACACAATTTTTTTACTTCATAAAGGCTCATACCTCTTTCTATAAGCTTGCCTTGGCACCTAAGTTTGTCAAACCCATATTCAGAAAAAGCAATTGAAGGAAGGCAGAAAGAAAACAATAAAAAATATAGAGTACGCATTAATTAGTCCTTTAATATTGTTGTAAATAAAGTATACATTATGGTCATTAAAATTTTTATTTCTCTATAATAGAGATTTTTTTTCTACACTTTAAACTATTTTGAAATAGAACTAATTCTGAATTGGTTTGTAACTATGTAGTGAGGTAATGCTAGTAAATATCGGATATGAATTTTTCGTATTACCCACGGCTAATATCAGCTATTGTTTAAATTTTTTAACATAGTCCGTAACCTCTTCAACATTATTACTAAATAAATACTTTATCCCGCGATTTAACTCTCGCAATAAGTTATTCTTTGAATCAACAAATCCTACTCCTGCAATTTGATGTGCTGCGCTTAATGCTTGCACGTGCTTATCTCTTAGAAGCAAGTAATGCCCAAGCACCCCACCATAACCTTTCTCAATAGAAATCTTCGTATATTCGCTGACGTTGTCATGCACTGGTACTAATAAAAGACTTTCTTTAGGGAAGTCATTCAAGTAAGGAAGAATATGATTGTCTAAAGTAATTAAATGATAATCCTCACAAGGTTTTAAGGAGCTCAACACTTTTTTAAGGGATTCAAACGCTGAAAAAGGGGATTTTAACTCAATGAATAAATGTATTTTTTTACCAAAATTCTGAACAATTTCTTCCAGAGTGGGTAAATTAGGGCAATGCGTGCGTAGGGTTTGAAAATGACTATCGCGGATGCTTAAATTTTTTTTCCAAATTCTTTTTAAATCGGGATCATGATTTACAACCAACACCTTGTCCGCGCAAGCATGAATATCTAACTCAATTCCCCAGCAGCCCAAATCGAGCGCCCGTTTAAATGCCGCATACGTATTTTCTTCAATGCCAAAACGTTTATCGTGCGCTCCTCGATGAGCAATTATTCGCGCCTCTTTGATTACTTGCACAGTCGGTACTTTACGAGGAATATAAGCGATTACCTTATCAATCATTTTTTCAATTTTTTTTAAAAATTTCTGATCGGGGTTTTTAATTTCAGTTTTCATTAAATGGTATAAACAGCGGCGAATCTTCTATACTGTCAAAGTAAAACCAATGAGTCAAACTAATGGGATTGACATCAATCCTATTCTTCAGTACTTTTAGCGACCATGCCGAGGTGGTGGAATTGGTAGACACGCTAGCTTCAGGTGCTAGTGGGGGCAACCCCGTGGAGGTTCGAGTCCTCTTCTCGGTACATTTAAACTTTCTCGCTTTGCATTTGATAAAAACTTTTCAGCTCAAAATCCACGTAATTTTCCAGTAGTTTTTTAATTTCGTGTTCGGCCCCGGTATGGGTTTCGTATTCGGTGTGAAATTTAACGGGAGAGAAAGTTTTGGGTTTATTGAGGAGGTAAATTACGGAGCCGTCTGCTTTGTAGATATTTTTTTCGCCAGTAATTTCTTGTATACGATAAGAAATTTTAAATCCCCTATAAATATACTCAGTCACTTATCCACTCCTTGTTAGATTTGCTTTATTCATTATCTTGCTAAATTAAGTTAGTGGCAACAGGTTTTATCAAGGTTAGTTTTTAACTTTATTTCCTAACTTTTCTCCAAAATGAATAGGGTCACCGGCTTTAAAATGGGGGGCCCATTTTATGTTTTCCCCATCGGCAAAGAGTAATATTACGGTAGATCCCAATTTGAAATATCCCATTTCATCGCCTTTTTCCAAATGAATAGGCTCCGCATACTCAAAATGCGCTATGTGAGGGCCGCGCACCAGGTCTCCATGCCAGCTTGTACCAATACCACCTACAATCGTGGCGCCTACTAATACCATAACCATAGGACCTGCTTGCGTATCAAAAAAAACGACCAGACGCTCGTTACGTGCGAATAAATGAGGAATAACCCGTGCAGTGGTTGGTTGTACGGAAAAAAGCTTACCTGGTACGTAAATCATTTTCTCTACGGTTGCGTCTACAGGCATGTGGACACGATGGTAGTCTTTTGGTGATAAGTAGAGGGTGGCAAATAAACCATGTTCGAATAATTGGCTTTTCGGATCAAAAGCCAAAAGTTGTTTTACGGAATAAAATTTTTTCTTGGCTTGTAGGACACGTCCCGTATCAATTCTTCCAATTTCGCTTACAAAACCATCAACGGGAGAAATAATGTCTGCTTTTGCAATGGGTCTTGCTTCTGGTTTAAGACGGCGTATAAAAAAATCATTAAAGCATGCATATTGTGTCGGATCTTCTTGCAAGGCTTCGTGCATGTTGACCTTGTATTTTTTTATAAAATTTTTAATTAAATGATTCTTGACCGCCGGGTTTTTTACATTAGCTAGTACTCCGGCTAACGAAGTTAACCCATGCTTAGGCAGAATAAATTGTGGGAATGTTTTAAGATAATCCAAAACCATGAAAGTTAATCCATTAATTAAATTGCGCGAGCGCGGAATGTTCAAACTTCTCGGGTTGCTGTTTATTGATTTGCACTACCACCCAGGAGATTATAGCAACCAACGAAACAAAACCAGCAGGTAGCCAAAAAAATGATTTGGTAGAGGCTATTTGTTGGCATATGGGTAATAGGATTGCGCCCAAAGTAGCAGATAAAGCATAAATAGTAGAAACGCCTCGACAGCGGTATTGAGCAGGTAATTGTAAGTACAGGAAGTAGAACAAGGAAGAGCAAATTAAACTATTGCAAAGTACATAGCCTCCCAACGAAAAAATGACTCCAATTGTTGATTGTATGGCAGTGAAATAGAATAAAGCAGGGGCCGCAAGAGAAATAATGATCATTCCTCCTTGGAATAGTTTTTTGCATTTTGTGGGGGAAGTAAAAAATGCAAAAAACAAGGCTAAAATGGCTGAACCACATTGAGCCAGTGAGCCGGCCCAAGAGCATTGCACGCTGCTCCATAGTTTTTGATCAATAGCAAAAGATACCCAAAATATATTACAAATATAAACAGAAACACTAACGAAAGCGCCGGTGATAGCAATATTGATTAAACCAGGCCAATATTTAGTCCAGGGAATTGTGGATTTGTGAGACTGTGCTTGTAAAAATTCGGGGGATTCTTTCAATTTTTTACGCAAACGACAAACGTATAAAGAAATAATTCCAACCAGTGCAAAAACCAAGCGCCAAAGAATAGATATAGAAGAAGATTGTAATAAGGCCGCTATGGTACCGCCCAGGAACATTCCCAAAGCGCCGCTTACAGCTACCAAACTTCCAGCCCACAAAGGTTTTTGGGTATGATGTTCGACCATAAACATGCCCGAAGTATTAATTTCGCCTCCTAAAGCAAGTCCTTGTATTAGCCGTAAAAAGAGTAAAATCCATGTGCTGTAAATTCCAAGAACGTTATAGCCTGGTAATAAACTAATCCCGATAGTTGCCAAGCCCATTAGCGCCGAGGAAAACACCAAAGGTTTACGCCGGCCATTTTTGTCAGCTTCGCTACCAAACAGCCAACCTCCCAGAGGTCGCGCTAAATAAGCGGCGGCAAATAGAGCAAAAGTTAAAGTGAGACTATACGCTGAGTTGGGAAAGAATTCTTTAGCGAAAATAGATTTGGCTAAGTACAAATAGAGAGTGAAATCTAACCACTCCAGGAAGACCATAGAGAGGACAATTAATAAAGCTGAACGTTTCAATGAAATACCATGCCTAACATAGATGGGCCACAAAGACCCATCTACATTTTAGTCAATTAAGTTAAATTTTGGATATTATACACTATGTCGGAAAATGATGAATAGGACAGTGCACCCCCACTTCATCAAATGCCGCTATAACCGCTTCGGCATCCCACTCTCTATCGTAGGTGGCTTGAATAACCCCGCATGCCGCAAAGTCATAGTAGGCTAAAGGAGCCCAATAGTTTTTGTTTGCGTCTACCATGACTTGAAACGCTTTTTGAATAGACCAGTCGGGTTTATGGGCTAATAAATAAAAAGCTTTATTAAATACCCCGCTACTAAAATGTACGTTCAGCTCATCATGATAATCATCAGCATGGCTTATAGAGTGTCCATCTTTACTAGGCTCATCCATAAATCGCAATGGAGAACCTCCGATTACGGCTTCCCTGCCAAGGCTCCAATCTTCCCCATCCCAATACCAAGGATATTCTTGGCGAAGATAATCTTGCAATGCGATAGCCGCCATGTCTGAAAAAGCTTCATTGATACCGCCAGATTGACCATCGTAGATCAGTCGAGAATTCAACTCGGTAAAATTATGAGAGAGCTCATGGCCGACCACCGTTTGCGCAGGTGCTGTTAAAAATTGATCGCCATTACCAATAACAATTTGCTGGTGCGAGTAAATATGGTTGCCGACATATATTGTCGGAATGGAGAACGCATTATCCATCCCGCCCAAATGCGTATATGCCCGCAAAGGCAAGTCATCTCCCAAAGGTTTTTCTTGGTGGTAAACCGCTTGATACATTTCTATGGTTTTTTGCGCAAAATACATGGTGTCATTAATTGGCGAATAGGAATAGTTAATAGGGCCTGACAACCCATCGCTAAAATTAATATATTGGCTCAGGGCATCACAAGGGTAAGAAAAAACATCGAGTTTTTTTTCTCTCTCGTCTAAAGTGGTGACAGGGAAAGCATCATATCCCAGGTGGGTGTTTTTTAAATTAATTGTGCGAAACGTCTCATTTTCCACCAGGCAAAACCCGTTAACAACTTGTACATCAAATTTTCCCAAGGATGGAAACCCCGGAAAAGCATTGCCATGTTGAAAGACTCCAGAGCGGTATGGTAAAGGAAAAGAGTTTCCCCCCATACCTTGCCCTATATTCTCGCTATGCATATTGTCCCACTCTTTTAAAATGGCTCCCGATTGGGCATCGACGATATAGTTAGGTGAATGTATATGAAAGCCTGTTCCATTTGTGTAAAAAACAACATGATAGGCCAAGTGTGCTTTCTTTTTAGGATCCAGAAAGATAATTTTTTCTGTTTTTTTAAATTTTATGCGGTCGGTAATTTTTTTACTAAGTTTTTCTTCAATTGCCGCGGCGGTAAATTGCGCATTAAGTATTGGTATATCTTGCTCTATTTCTTTAATCATCATGCCAGTAACTAATGATTTGTTTTTATTAGAATGCACAATTATTTCATGGCCCCATATGGGTATCATTTTGTACATTTGCTGATAGCGAGTGTGTGGTGAACCGGAGGGTTTTAAACGTTTCAATTGATAGTCGGGTTGTGATTGATTGGTAATTAAAGCATTTTGCGGGTTGGAAAATCCGGTAAAACTTGCTAAACCTTCTTTTGTGGTTTCTCCCCATAAAAGTTGTTGAGTTGCTGCATTCGCATTAATTACAGCGCCAAAAGCCACCAATGAAATCATCCTTTTCATAGTATTGCTCCTGTTTATCCCTCTTTCATCGTGCTATAAAGATAGAAAAAAAACAATACAGAAAAATGCTAAATTTTATATTTACTATCCTGCTTGTTGAAGGTTTTATCACTATTTCGGTGGAAATTCTTACCATTCGCCAATTAATTCCTTTTTATGGGAGTAGTGTAGTCATTACCAGTATTATTATTGGCATATTTTTACTGTTTTTAGCTATAGGCTATTGGCGAGGTGGTACGTTTCAGAAAGACTTTTTTAAGAAATTAAACCAAAACTTTATTTTAAGTCTACTCTGGATAGGGATTGGCTTGAGTTATTTTTTCATCTCGTTCTTTTTTTATGGTTCTGTTTATTTTTTAAAATTTCCTATCCTGCTGAGTTTATTTCTATTTTTAATGCTAATACTTTCCCCTATTGTCTACTGGCTAGGACAAACAGTGCCGTTAGTTACCAATTTATTTAGCCAATCATTGCGCATTTCGAGTATCAGTGGACGAGCACTTTTTCTAAGCACCATAGGTTCATTTTTAGGTGCGCTACTGACTTCTTTAGTACTATTTCAATGGTTGGGGGTGGCTTGGACCGTTCTTATAAATTGCTGCTTATTATTTATTTTAATTGCATATATTCAACAAAAAGATGGTGAAGTTTCCTTCTTGCGATTGATGATTTTGGTTATGTGCTTATTGTTTATTGCTTTTCTAAATGTAGTCATAGAGCATGGACAATTTAAAAAAACAAATAATTACGCCAATTACCGCATATTGGAGCAAGATGATTTTAGTAAAATATTGCTAATAAATGATTCCTACAGCTCTTTGATTACTCCTGATAAAAAAATATTCCCCTATGCTGCTTTTATTCGTTCGCTTTTATTTGAACAACTTAAATTACAGAATAAAAAAATTTTAATTATTGGGGCTGGCGGATTTACTCTATCTGCAGCCGGTACAAATAACAATGATATTACTTACATTGATATAGACCCTGCCATAAAAGACATTGTAGAAAAAGATTTTTTAAATGAACCTGTTAAGGGAAAATTTAAAGGAGAAGATGCGCGTAGTTTTTTATTAAAAGAGAATAGTTTGTATGATGTAATTGTTTCTGATGTGTATAGCAATCAAAATATGATTCCGCCGGCATTAGTCACTCGGGAATATTTTCAATCAATATCTACCCGTTTAAATAACAATGGTTTAGCTATTTTTAATATTATTTCTAATCCTTTATTTACGGACGAATTTTCTCAAGTACTTTTTAATACCATTCACAGTGTATTTCGTTTTTGTGCTGTTATACCCTTAAAATGGGATCATGCGTTGGCAAATATTATTTTTGTTTGTCCTAAAAAAAGAGATAATCAGTCAATTTATAGCGATGATTTAAATCGTTCCACTTTAGATTTTTTTAAACTGAATCAGAAATGAAATTTAATATAATTGGTTGCGGCCGTTTAGGAAAAAACTTAGCACTTGCTTTAGTAAATTGTGGTTTAAGCATAGGAGGTATTTATAATAAACACATACATACAGCCGTGTGCGCTGCGAAAATGATTGGGGCAGGTACCGCATGTTCCTCATTGAACGATTTGCCCCCTGCGGATCTTTTGTTTATCACAACGCCTGATGATGTAATAGAAAATATCGTCGCAGACATTCAAGCATCGACTATTCAGTTGACTAATACGCTGGTAGTTCATTGCAGTGGCGTGTTAAGTTCACAAATTCTTAACCCTTTAAAAACGCAAGGAGCTTTAGTTGCCAGTTTGCATCCGCAAAAGGCAATTACTACTACTTGTACCCAAGCTATGTTTAATGGAGTATTTTTCTCTGTTGAGGGAGATAGCAAAGGGGTAGATTATTTAAAAAGACTTGTTACGCAGATGGGTGCTATTATTTTCTCTGTAAATCCAGAGAAAAAAGCGAGTTATCATGCCGCTTCAGTTATTGCGTCCAATTATTTAGTTACCTTGGCTTATTGGGCGGTAAATTTATATGAAGATGCCGGGATGGATACGCAGGCAGCAAAGCAGATAACTGAGAATTTAATGGCTAGTAGCTTAAGAAATATTATTAATAATACAGATTGTAGCTCCGCACTCACCGGACCTTTGCAACGAGGAGATATTCAAACGATTACTAAACACTTACAAACACTTAATAAACATACAGTGGAAGATCTGTATAAAGCCTTGGCTATCGCTACCTTACCCCTTACCCATTTGGAGAAAAACACGCAAGACAAGCTTCTTGAAATTTTGAAAAATAACCCAATTGTGGTATAGAACTTAATTTGCACAATTTCACAGGAATTTTCCATGTCATTAATGAGTATTATACAAAAACTAAAATCCCTCTTTTCTAGTAAGAAAGTACATAAAAAAAGCAAAAACAGACAGAAAATGACGGGAACTATTAAATTTTTTGATCGCAAAAAACGCTTTGGTTTTATTATTGCTGGTAAAGACGAATATTTTTTCCATGCTGCGGCTACAAGACCCAAAGATTTTCGGTCGTTACAAGATGGAGTTGCGGTGAAATTTAATGTTATTCAGGGTAAAAAAGGGCCACAAGCTGCCAATATAGAAATTCTGTAGGCTGGGGCGCGATAAGCTTAATAAAGGAAGGTGGAAAGATTGTCGGGCCTTGCGGCCGGACCTAGATATAAGGTGAGAAGATGGAACAAATAGATGTTTCTTCAACGAAAAACGTACAGCAACAAATACAACAATTAAGTGCGTATTTAAATTCACGAATCCTTGGACAAAAAGAGCTAATCTCTCGTTTATTAATTGCTTTGCTTGCTGATGGCCACCTTTTAGTAGAAGGAGCCCCCGGGTTAGCAAAAACACGTGCAGTTAAAGAATTATCATTGGGAGTAGAGGGAAATTTTCACCGTATCCAATTTACACCTGATTTATTACCTGGGGATTTAACTGGCACAGATGTTTATAGGCCTGAGGATGGGTCTTTTGTTTTTCAGCCTGGCCCTATTTTCCACCACTTAATTCTTGCCGATGAAATAAACCGTGCACCAGCAAAAGTACAATCTGCTTTATTAGAAGCAATGGCAGAAAGGCAAGTGACCATTGGCGGGCAAACTTACCCTTTACCTGAACTCTTCCTGGTAATGGCAACACAGAACCCTATTGAACAAGAAGGGACATACCCTTTGCCCGAAGCGCAATTAGACCGGTTTTTAATGTATGTAAAAATAAGTTACCCGGAGGCGCCTGTTGAGCATGACATATTAAAGTTGGCAAGACGCGAAGCTTTTGCCATGACTACAGCCAGACCAGAGGAAGAAAAGGTAACTATTTCCCCCTTGCCGCAGAAAGTTTTATTTCAAGCAAGAAAGCAAGTACTTAGTGTTCACACTAGCGATGCTTTAGAACATTACATAGTGCAATTAGTGGTAGCTACCCGTAATCCTCATCGTTATAGTGATCAATTACATAGATGGTTGCGATATGGAGCAAGTCCGCGTGCCACGATTGCCCTCGATCGTTGCTCTAAAGCGCATGCCTGGCTTTGTGGACGTGATTATGTGACCCCTGAAGATATCCATGTTATTGCTCATGATGTTTTACGTCATCGCATTCTTTTAACGTTTGAAGCGGAAGCCGAAGGGGTAAATAGTGATGACTTTATTAATGAATTGTTACGCAAAGTAGCGTTGCCATAAGAAAATGATGACAGACGGTATAGTTGCAGATATTTCAGAGCTGATCGATCTCAAGCGTTATGCACGTTCTGTAAAATTTCATCCCCAAAAAAAGATAGTACGTGCCGGTAATCATGTTTCTAAAATTCGTGGAAGAGGCATGGACTTTGCAGAAGTAAGGAATTACCAGCCCGGAGATGAAATACGCCATATGGAATGGCGTATTACAGCGAGGACAGGTAAGCCTCATGTAAAGTTATATGAAGAGGAACGCGAACGGCCCGTCGTCGTCATTGTTGATTTTAATCCTTCAATGTACTTTGGTACGCGGGTTGCTTTTAAGTCGGTGGTTGCTGCGCGATTAGCTTCTTTAATTGCCTGGACTACTGTGAAGCAAGGAGACAGAATAGGCGGGTTATTATTCTCAGCTGACCGTCATAGTGAATATGTGCCCATGGGTAGAGACGCGGGTGTTTTAACTCTGCTAAGCGGATTAAGCCAATATTCTAAAGAAAAGAATTTTCATTATGAAATTAGTGGCAAGCCTTTAAGTCAAGCGCTTTTAAGAGCGCGCAGAGTCATCCGACCGGGTAGTATTTTGGTATTGATAAGTGATTTTTATAATGTGGATAATATTGTAAAAGATCATTTATCACGATTACGCGTCAATAACGAAATTTTAGCTTATCATATTTGCGATCCTTTAGAACTTTCACCGCCCAGGCCACAACAATATGCGATCTCCAATGGTTCGCAAGAATTATTGCTAGATACCGCTGATGATAAGGTATCACAAGCCTACAGCTTATACTGTGACAATCGTATTGAGAATCTGCGTGCTATGCTAAAAAGCTTACATATTCAATATGCCCAGGTAACAGCTGAAATGGATGTAGCGTGGGTAGTGAGAGGGACTTTCCCAAGAAGGAATTAAATTGTAGGCTGTGCCTGCTCGCTAGCCCACACTGTCATGATGAATAAAGAAATTAATAAATCTATGAAAATTTTCTTGAGAAAAATCATTCTTTATACAGGCTTAATTTTAACGCCTACTACCATTATGGCGGCATCTCCACCGGAGCTTGCGCAGTTGAAAGACATACATTTGCCAGAGCGCATTCACTGGTGGCCTTTAGCTCCTGGCTGGTATGTCTTAGCGGCGATACTTGTGATTGCCCTCATTTTTATATCCCTTTTGATTTATACCCAACATAAGAAAGGCCGCCCCAAACGTGAGGCTTTAGGACTTTTAAATAAATACGAAGACGAATTTTTAAAAGATAACGATTCGCAAAGAGCTTGTGCCAGGATTTCCGAGTTACTAAAAAGAGTAGCTTTGGCTTATTTCCCTCGTGAACAGGTCGCATCACTTAAAGGAGAAGATTGGTTAATTTTTCTAACAAAAACTGGTAAAGATACGAATTTTTTAGCGGTTAAGGTAGAGTTACTAGAAATCCCATTTCGTCGCCAGCTAACAAGCGGTAACATAATTTTATTGTTTAGCCAGGCGCGAACATGGATTGCGCAAAGGAGAGGCCATGTTTGAATTAGCTTACCCATGGGTTCTTCTTTTTTTCCCTATACCTTTTTTTATTTGGTATTTTTTGCCACGAATTCCTATTCAATTAGCTGCAGCTTTAAAGGTGCCATTTTTTGATGCCATGGTGCAAGTAGTAGAGAAAAACCAAGAGCTGAGCTTTAAACGTAGTCGGTTTCTTTTAATTTTTATTATTTGGTTTCTATTGTTATTTGCGCTTTCAGGACCTCGTTGGGTAGGAGAACCGCAACCTTTGAAGCGCGAAGGGTATAACATAATGTTGGTGCTTGATATTTCAGGGAGCATGGAACTTCCTGATATGCTATTTCATGGACGCCCAGTCTCCCGATTGGCCGTGGTGAAAAGAGCTGCTGAACAGTTTGTACAAGAGCGTATAGGTGACAAAATTGGTTTGATATTATTTGGGATGCGTGCGTATCTGCAAACACCACTCACTTATGATCGCAAAAACGTCCTCATGCGTATAGAAGATGCTACTGTAGGTCTTGCTGGTAAAACGACCTCTATTGGCGATGCTCTGGGATTGGCAATCAAACGTTTACAAAATACGCCAGAGAAAGGACGGGTTATTATTTTGCTGACAGACGGTGTAAATAATTCGGGTGTTTTAGAGCCTGTAAAAGCGGCGGAATTAGCAAAAGGGGATAACATTAAAGTTTATACAATCGGCTTAGGGTCGGACAGTAGCAGTGTACCATTAAATGGCTTATTTTTTGGAATAAATGCCGCTGCAGAGTTAGATGAAGAAACTTTGAAAAAAGTCGCAGACCTGACGGGTGGAAAATATTTTCGTGCCACTGACGCGCAATCTTTAGAAGAAGTTTATAAAAGAATTAATCAATTAGAAAAAATTAGCCAAGAGGAAGAAACGGTTAGACCACAAGTGGAATACTATCCTTGGCCTTTAGCTATCGCTTTATTTTTATTTTTTTATTGGATGGCTGAAATAGGGGGGCTCACTTTCCCCAAGTTATTTGTTAACCGGAAAGAGGCAACAGAATAATGGCAGAATTTCATTTCCTTCGACCATTATGGCTTTTGGCTTTTATACCCTTAACTATCATTTTTTATTTATTATTTTCTCGCCCTACTATGTTACGGGTATGGGAGAGTGTTTGTGATTCGCATTTATTAAAACAATTATTCGCCAACACGCATCAAAGAAAAAGATCCAGTGCGTTCACTATTCTGGGTATTAGTGCCTTATGTATGGTGATTGCTTTAGCGGGCCCCTCGTGGACTCGTTTACCCGTCCCTACCTACAAGGAAGTAAAGCCTAAAATTTTGCTGTTGGATATGTCTGATTCCATGCTTAATAATGATTTGTCCCCTGATCGCCTGAGCCGGGCTAAATTTAAATTACACGATTTACTGGGAGCAAAAAATGCTGCTCAATATGGCTTAATCGTTTATAGTGGTGAGCCTTTCGTTGTTTCACCATTAACAGAAGATAGTCAGACAATCGATTCTTTATTGTCTTCCCTGGCCCCTGATGTAATGCCCGTAGAGGGACAAAAATTAGAAACCGCGCTGGAGGAAGCAGGAAAATTATTTGAACAGGCAGGCTTTCATCAAGGAGATATTCTGGTTTTAACGGCCACAGCTCCTTCTGAAGAGGCAATAAATGCTGCTTCTACTTTAGCTGGTGCTGGCTTTAAAGTTTCTATCTTACCAGTTTTAAAAGAACAAAATTCCGAGGCTTTTCGCGAGTTTTCTCAAGAGGGTAAAGGGAAGTTGTTAACTTTTTCTGATGATTCTTCGGATTTGGACGAATGGTTAAATACATCAACCAATAAGCAATATAGTTCTAATCTGCAAAATGAAGCCCCAGTCTGGAAAGATGAAGGCAAATGGTTTTTAATTCCTGCGCTCATCTTTTTATTACCGGTATTTAGAAAAGGATGGCTGCAAAAGGTGCAACAATGAGTCGTGTCTACAGAACTATTTTATTGCTTCTGGTTATTTCTCCAGCTACAAGCCTTGCCTGGACATGGACAGATCTGTGGCTAACAAAAGATCAACAAGCTCAGCAGCTTATGCAGCAAAATAAATATAAAGAAGCAAAGAAAACTTTTCTACGTAAAGATTGGCAAGCAGCTGCAGCTTACCGTTCCGGCGATTATGAAGAATCTGCGAAAAAACTTTCTACTATAGACGAAGAGGAAGCGCATTATAATCGTGGGAACGCCTTAGCTCATATGGGAAAATATGAAGAATCGATAGCCGCCTATAACAAAGCTTTGGCAATTAATCCAAACAATCAAGATGCTTTACATAATCGCAAAATCATTGAAGATTTGTTGAAAAAAGAAAAAAAAGAACAGCAGGATAAGCAAAACCAGGATAAGCAAAACCAGGATAAGCAAAACCAGGATAAGCAAAATCAGGATAAGCAAAACCAGGATAAGCAAAACCAGGATAAGCAAAACCAGGATAAGCAAAACCAGGATAAGCAAAACCAGGATAAGCAAAATCAGGATAAGCAAAACCAGGATAAGCAAAATCAGGATAAGCAAAACCAGGATAAGCAAAACCAGGATAAGCAAAACCAGGATAAGCAAAACCAGGATAAGCAAAACCAGGATAAGCAAAATCAGGATAAGCAAAATCAGGATAAGCAAAATCAGGATAAGCAAAACCAGGATAAGCAAAATCAGGATAAGCAAAATCAGGATAAGCAAAATCAGGATAAGCAAAATCAGGATAAGCAAGAAATAGGTGAAGCTTCAAAGGAGAAAAAAAATCAAGAAGAAGCTAAAGAACAATGGTTACGCTTAATACCTGACGACCCTAGTGGTTTAATGCGAGAAAAATTATTACGTGATCATTTAAGAAGACAAAATGGATGGAATCAATGAGAAAATATCTTCTAGTATGGTTATTCGTTTCATATAGTATTGCTGATGCAGCGATTATTACCGAAGTTAATCCCCCCAAAGGACACATGGGCGAGACATTTAGCTTAACTCTCTCGGTTGAGAATGCTCAACAACATACCGCTGCTCCAGATCTCACTCCATTACAAAAAGATTTTAATATAGTAGGTACTGAGAGGAATTTATCCCTTTCCATAATAAATGGACAAACTAGCTCTGTCAGTCGTTGGACTATTTTATTAATGCCTAAAATAACAGGAATAATAACTATTCCACCTATACAAGTTGGTAATGAACACAGTGAGGCGACTAGCATAGAAATAAGTGGCGAGGCAAAAGTAGAGCCTACTACTAACAACGCTACTGGCGATGACGTTTTATTAAAAACAGAAGCAGATCCTTCTGAGGTTTTTGTTAATCAAGAAATTACTTTTACGGTTAAACTGTACAATAAACAAAACCTGATTGACGTAGTATATCAACCTCCCACGGTAGAAAATGCATTACTCTTGCCCTTGGGGGAAGGTAAGAGATATCAAACCATTGAAAATGGTGAGCCGTATATTGTGGAGGAAGAGCGCTATGCCATTTTCCCGCAGAAAAATGGTTCTTTTGAAATAATTCCCCCGCGTTTTAATGCTTTGGTTTATGATTATGTACCGCGTAAAGTTAGCTTGCAGGGTAAACTTCTAACAGTCACTGTTAAACCCATACCTCCTTCTTTCAGTGGTAAGAATTGGTTTCCAGCTAAAAAAGTGGTTTTATCAGAAGAGTTAAGCTCTCCGGCTACTAACTTTTTACAAGGTAGTACCCTCATACGTAATATAACTATTCAAGCGAAAGGTGCGCCGGGTGAATTAATTCCTGGCTTAGATTTAGGTATGGGTAATAACTTCAAAATTTATTCAGAAAAACCAGAAATTCAAACTACTACCCAGAACGCTGAATTACTAGGCACTGCAAAAATTAAAGTTACCTATTTATTCAACAAACCCGGTGATATCACGGTACCTGAAGTAAGAGTACCCTGGTTTAATACTAATACGGGTAAACAAGAGTTTGCGCTCTTACCAGCGCGAACTTTTCATATTGATGCAAAAGAAGGAGCCCAGGCTCCCCGGAACACAGGAATGAATACGGAAACACCGGTGGCTAAAAAACAATCCCTTAATCCACAGGTGAAGCCAAGAGAAGAACCACTGGCTTTACCTTGGTTAATTGCGATAGTTTTTGCGGCAGCCTGGATTATTACTGTTCTATTATGGCTCTTTTGGCGCAAACCAAAGGCCAATGTAAATAAACGACACGCATTAAAAAACCTACAGGAAGCTTGTTTAAAAAATAACGCGGTGCAAGCGCAAACTTCTTTATTAGCTTGGGCAAGAGTACAGTGGCCGCAGCAGAAAATATTAAATTTAAACGATATAAGTAAACAATTGAGTGAGCCGACATTTAAAAAAGAAATTCAATTTTTATCCGAAGCCATTTATAGTCAAGAGAAGAAGCGTTTTTGGCAAGGCAAAGCTTTGTGGCAATGTGTAGTAAATTTTCGCAGTCGCAAAAAGCCGAAAATGAAGAAAAAAGGTCTGCCGCCAATAAACCCGGATTGATGACGGAGACAAAATTTCCGCTTTTTCGTGTTTTGTGCGGAAGATCAAAATTTCCGCCCCCCTCACGGTCACGATTCGGATGCTAACAGCCGAGCCGCGGACCGTAAGTAAGCGGAAGTTTTGGGGTGGTGCGGCACGCAAGTAAACGGAGATTTTATTTTGCAGGAGCGAGCTAAATGGACTTTAGATAAATGGAGATGATTAAGGACAAAATATTACAGCACTTTTATTCTTATAAATGTCTCTTTCCTTTTTTGGCCTGGTTACCAGAGCTTAAGCAAAAGAGAATTTTAAAAGCAGATATCTTTGCCGGGATTACGGTTGCCATGCTTATGATTCCCCAGTCCATGGCATATGCTCATTTAGCAGGGCTGCCTGTTAACTATGGTCTTTACGCCGCTTTCATCCCACCTTTTATAGCAGCGTTATTTGGTTCTTCACGCATTCTTTCCACAGGCCCCGTTCCCGTTTCTACATTACTAACAGTCGTTGCTTTACAACCTATTGCTGCGATTGGCACTCCTACCTATATACAATACGTGGTTTTATTAACGTTATTAGCAGGAATAATTCAATTTTTATTAGGCCTATTACGCTTTGGGGTAGTAGTTAATTTTATTTCATATCCTGTTATTTTAGGATTTATTAATGCAGTAGCAATTATTATTGCCAGTATGCAGCTGGGGAATCTTTTTGGGGTATATGCGACCTCTGCCCCCAGCTATTATCAAACAGTATGGCAAGTACTTATGGATGCCGTGGAAAATATCCATTGGCAGGCAGTAGGAATGGCTTTTATTACTTTTGTAATTATTTTAGGTGGAAGGCGGTTTGCCCCTAAATGGCCGCATACTATTATGGCGGTTATCGTTACTACCTTATTAGCCTGGTTATTACATTATGAGAAGCTGGAAGAAATAAGTCCTAAACAAATCATAAATCCTTCTGTGCAAGAGATGATCAAGCACCAGCAGACTTATTCAAAAGATATAGAAAAATTAATAAAAAAAGTAGCGGACAATGAAGCGGCTTTAGAAAAAATTTCTACGGACTTAGGGGGAACCTCCGAAACCGCAGAAAATGCGCTTAACGAAATGACTCAAGCCAAGTGGGCTCTAAAAAGATTTATAGAGCGCCATATCATTGAAAACAATGAATTAAACCGTTTGCGTTTCTCACGATTAATTAACAAAAATCAAATTTTCTACTATGTTGCTGATGAAATGTCGCCAATCGGAATTTCAGATACAACCGAATGGAGTATTGCCCGAGTAACATCCAAAGGTAATGTGATTTTACGCTCAGGTGGTGAGGTAATTGGAAGTATTACTCCGGGACTTCCAACATTCCAGCCGGTTGTTTTTGATTGGAATGTAATTACTACAATTTTTGCAGCAGCTTTAGTTATCGCCATAGTAGGCTTTACTGAAGCGATTACTATTGCTAAACGCATAGCAACAGAAACGCGACAAAGATTAAACGTGAATCAAGAATTATTAGGGCAAGGCTTAGCAAAAATTGTGGGAAGTTTTTTTCAGTCTATGCCAGTATCTGGCGGTTTTACGCGTACAGCGGTAAATTTTTATGCCGGCGCACAAACGGGATTTGCTTCCGTAGTAGCAAGTATTGTGGTCATGCTCGCTTTGGTATGGTTCACTCCTTTATTTTATTACTTACCTTATGCCACGCTAGCGGCCATTATTATGATAGGGGCATTAAACTTATTAAATATTAAAGAAATCGGCCGTGTTTGGAAAATAAGCAAAAAAGAAGGGGTGGTAACGCTATTTACTTTACTTTTAACACTTATTTTAGCGCCTCGTTTAGCACAAGCGGTATTGATTAGTATTATTTTATCTTTAGGCATTTATTTATATGACACTATGCGTCCGCGGTTTAGTGAATTAATCCGCACGAAGGAAGGTGATTTAGTAGAAGAGATTACCCCAGAAGAGCAACAAACGTGTTATTTAATTAGTTTGGTGCGTTTTAATGGATCTTTGTATTTTGCCAATGCCGCTTATTTTGAAGATAAAATTTTGAATTTAATTTCGGTGAAGCATCGCTTACGGTACATTATTTTAGATTGTGTCAGTATGAATAAGATTGATGCCAGTGGAATCGAAAGCTTAAGTAGCGTATTTGCTAAATTACAAGATGCAGGAATTGAGTTATGGTTTACTCGCGTTCGTCCTCCTATTTTAATTAAATTAAAAAGAAGTGGTCTTTATGAAAAAATTGGCGAGGAGAATTTTTTTAGGAAAAACGATGATGCGCTTAAAAAGCTTGAGAAGCATTTAGGGGCAAAACATGTGAATACTTGTCCATTATTTAAGTAGGTTGATGCCTACAAGATCAACCTGCGATGTTAATGAGTATTGATTTGTTTAGGCAAGGCACCAACCTACTTGACCTTAATAGCTTTTTAAAAGAATAATGGAGTAACTTCTCAGATGGATAAATACATGCTAAAAATCGCCATTGCTTTCTTTCTTCTTCCCTTGACAGCATTGGCTTCCATCCCGGTTGAAGGTACTTTTGAAGCTTCGCAGTTTTGCCCTGCATATGTTTCTAAAAATAAAAAATCAAATCCTGATAATTTAAGCGCCCAACCCAATACACGTTATCGCATCATTGAGATTAATCGTTTATCTCCTAATTGGGTACGTGTAGAGTTCCCTGCTCATACTCCCGCTTTTCGTTGGTTAAAAGCAGATTGTGGGGTGGCTCAATATGAGATTAAAAATAACAAAACCTGCGATAACACGCCGGGAGCTGCTGATTCACAAATATTAGCATTAAACTGGTTACCTGCTTTTTGTGAGCATTATGGATTGGAAGCAGGGAAGCCCGAGTGTTTGAACCTTTCGGGTGAAACCTTTCAAGCTAACAACCTTATTTTACATGGGCTCTGGCCAAGTCAAAAACGTTGTGGGAATGAGTATGTTTATTGTGGCGGAGAAATAAAAAATCACTATTGT
This sequence comes from Legionella adelaidensis, assembly GCF_900637865.1. Taxonomy (NCBI): domain Bacteria; kingdom Pseudomonadati; phylum Pseudomonadota; class Gammaproteobacteria; order Legionellales; family Legionellaceae; genus Legionella; species Legionella adelaidensis. Next base: position 184,023 of record NZ_LR134433.1, on the reverse strand, counting down.
AAGTATTCACCGCTTACTTTAACCGAAAGTGTGGCTGAAAAATTAAGAAATGTGATGCCTGGTTTTGATTCGGGAACTTGCCTTGAACGCCATGAGTGGAGTAAGCACGGTTCTTGTCAACTTTTACCAATGGATGAATATTTCACCATCGCTATCCATTTAACCGAAGAGGTAAATCAAACTCCCCTCGCGGCCTATTTGCGAGCGCACGTGGGGGAAACAGTACAAAAAACAAAATTAAGACAGATGATCCGACAAACTTTTGGTTATGATACGGATAAAAAAGTATTTTTAGGATGTACGAATGGTATGCTCGTTGATGTGTTAATTGAGCTTCCTCCGATAGCTAATCAAGAAGAAAATTTAATCGAGTTAGTTAATAGGTCTGTGGGGACATTCCCGCCTGATAAATGTCCTGAGAACATACATATTTCTGATTTCAGCCACGAGCTATAAACTAAAATGACGCACCTTGGTGAGAATATAATGTTAAGAAATTTCGGTTTAGTGTTTCTGTTACTTTTGTTAACCTCCTGTACGAATATCTTTATGCCGCCCTCTTTTCTAGGTAATGGTTTTCAACAACAACGCATTCTTCCCCCTTTTAACCGGATTAAGGCAGAGGGTGCAATAAATATAAATATTATCATGGATTCTTTACCTCCCCAGGTTATTTTAAAAGGGGATCCGAAAGATGTAATGGAAGTAATAACTGTGGTGAATAATGGTAATTTATTATTACAAATGCCTGAGGGATCTCCTCGCTATGGGGCAGTCTTGGCAGAAGTTCACTTGAATCATTTAAACGCATTTTCGTTTCGTGGTATTGGGGAAGTGAAGGGCCTGCATTTAAATACCAGCTTATTAGACCTTCGCATAGGTAATGAAGGGAAAACTATATTTGGTGGAAACTTGGGAATAAGGGATTTACGCGTTTCAGGAAATGGTTTCGTGCAAATTAGTGGGATAAAAAGTCCTAATATGCATATTCGCGTTCGCGGAAATCCCAAATTGCAATTAGCAGGCATGGCCAATGTCTCTCGCATAGATGCCAACAGCGGCTATATAAGCCTTTATTGGGTAAAAAGTCCTTGTATAGTAGTAAGAGGCCGGGGAAAGTCTTTTATTCAGTTAGCAGGAATTACTGAAAAGCTCGATGTTGAATTATTTGATGATTCTTGCTTCAAAGGAAGATATTTGCGTGCTAGAAATGTATTTGTTAAAACCTTTGATCGCTCTAACGCTGAAATTACTGCGTTGGAGAAACAGCATTCTTTGGCCAGTGGTCAATCCGATATTCATTTTTATAATATCCCTGATATGCGTACCGACTTTATGGCCTTTAATGGCTCGGTGTTAGATATGCGCGACTTGAATGATCCCTTCTTGGAAGAGTATACACGCTATAATATTTCTCCACCTTAGCTAAAGTTTTCCTGGACTGTTTTTATAATTGCATCCAGTTCACCATCTAATGGTAACACATGAGCTGATTCATATAACCAATGGATTTTTACCTGGGGATTGTCTTTAAATAAAGAGGCCACTTTCTGTGAATCCACTACCTCATCGAGCGCCCCCAGAAAAAGATCGGTGGGGCACTTGGGCTGTTCGTAGTTAAAGGATTTAATGAGTTTTAATATTTGCATGATACTGTTTAAAGGTAGTTGCCGATAAGCAAGCTCTTTGTAAGTATTGCTTCTAAGATTCCCCGCCCGGTTTCTTACATAACGAAGGCCCAGGCCTTTTAGCATGGTGGTTAGCTTTAATGCCAAGTTTATATTTATTCTTAGCGCCAGAGCAGGGGCTAGAAGATAGAGATGGTTAAGCGCAAATTGCTCACTCAAATGGCAAGCTAATACCCCTCCTAGAGATAAGCCGAGGACATCGACCTTTTTATATTCTTTCGTTAATTTTTCACAAAATTCCTCGGATGCCTTAATCCAGTCTTGATAGGTACTTTGGGAAAATGCAAGCAAGTTTTGCGCGTGCCCTGGGAGAGAGGGACAAACAATGGTGTCATAATTCGGAAGAGAAGGTACTAAGGCACGGAAAACAGCAGGAGAAGAGGAAAATCCATGTAGAAGTAGCAAGGCGCGTTCTTTTTTCCCGGTATGGATTGCAATATTATCTAATAAATTAGCATGCTCATTTTTAAGCACTTCTACATGTTTTCCTCTCCACATGAAGCGAAAATCGGAAATAGAAATAGGAGACATTCGTTTACTCCTTTGCGATAGTACCCACTATCTTCTGTTAATTTATTGTATAGAATGAGATCTTCAATAACGTATTGTTTCATTGTGTTCTATACTTGACTTATAGAATAACCGATCAAAATGGTACTTGAAATGGCATACGAAGATGATAGAAAAGATGCTTTATATAAGGCTAAAGCAGTTGTTGCGAATATGGAAGCAGTAAAAGCCGAAATAGAACAGCAACAAAAGGCGCTTGAATTCCAATCAAAAATAAAGCCGGGGCTACAAGACGATTTAGAAGCCAGAGAGTTTCAAAGTTATGCTTTGGGGGAAATGATTAAAACTTTCAAGGCTGCCTTTATAGCCGCTGATGCAGCCAGAAATGATCAGAAATTTGAAGAGGCCATTCAAGCTTTTCAAAAACTGACAACCTTAGCTACTCCCGTTTTGGAAACCTTACCTCCGACCGAAGCCGCGCCTAAGCTGAACAGCTCAATCTCTGAACTCGAGACTTCTGTGCGTAATATGCCGCCAGCTCCCGCCGCGACTGTGGCCCAGGAAATGGGGTCTGTGGAAGATCATCAGGTATTGCCTCCTGAACCCGTTCGTAGTGAGGACCATCAGGTATTGCCTCCTGAACCCGTTCGCAGTGAGGACCACCAGGTATTGCCTCCTGAACCCGTTCGTAGTGAAGACCATCAGGTATTGCCCCCTAGACCTGATCCTCAAGTATTGCCTACAGCTCCCTTTCGTCATGATCCTCAGGTATTACCCCCTAAACCCGATCCTCAGGTATTGCCTCCTGCACCCCCCCTTACACAGACTCCGCAACCCACCTTTACGGTAGAGGCGGTAAACCAGAAGAAAGCAGCAGATAAAAAAGCAGAAGACGAAGCGAATGCTGCTGCGGAAAGAGAAGCTGCTAAGAAAAAAGAGAAAGGGGAGCCTGAGGCAAAAGATAAAAAGGGAGAGAAGAAGACTGAAAAAGCCAAGAAACAAGAAAAAGAGCAAGCAGGCATCGGCGAGGTAATTAAACAAGGGACGGGGTTAAGTGATGCGTGGGCAAAAGCCATGATGGAGCTGTTGGCGGATATGATGAATACTTTTACAGCTCCTGGAAATAAGGGGGTTAACCAACTTATTGGCAACGTTCTAAAAAGTGGCGTTACTGGTATCCAGGAAAAATACCAAGCCTATAAAAATAGGAAAATGGCAGAAAAATTGGAAAAAGGAGAGAAAAAAGAAGAAGCAGCAAACACTAATCAACAACAAGTGCAACCAGCTCCTCAAGTATCTGCCACTCCACAAGTGACTGCTATGCCTCAAGCGACTGCTACGCCGCAAATGACTCCTACGCCGCAAGTGACTCCTACGCCGCAAGTGACCGCTACGCCGGCTCCCAGCCCAACGGTTACTGTAGCACAAACTTCTCCACCAGCCCCCATGAGTTTAGATAGTGGTGGAGACACTCCACATCACGGAGTACCTACACCTGCACAACATGCTGACCCGACGGCAAGTTTTAGAGAAGCGCTTCGAGAAGGTAGAGACCACGAAGGGCAAAGACACCAACAAGATGGTTCACCTGTAAACACCCAAGATGGTGTCCTCACTGCGCCTGTGAATACTGCTCCGGAACCTGTAAATGCTGCCTCTGAACATACAGATACAGTAGCGCCCCATTAATTAAGTTGCTCTTGATGCCCCAAGCAAAGCCGTGGGCATTGCTTGGGACATTGCGTAGATTATCTAAACGGCCAAGTAATCCATAATTCGTTAAGGTTTTATTCAGCCTCTTTCGTTATAATGAGCTTAAACATGATCAATGGAGTATGGAAATGGCAGCACAACCTATTGCCGGTCTAGAAGCTCAAGAGAATAAATTTTTAAGTGGTGGTAATAATCCTTATGAAACCCTGGGTATCGATCAAAATGCGGACGGGGAGGCAATAAAAAAAGCCTACAGGCAAAAGGCGAAAGAAACGCATCCTGATCGAAACCGTGATAATCCTGATGCTGAAGAAAACTTCAAGAGTGTTTCAACAGCATACAATATGCTCTCTGATGCTAATAAAAGAGCTGCTGTTGATAGCTATCTCAATAGTACAGCTCAGGCCGACTCCATGGGACAGCGATCTCAAAATGATGCTGGTGCAGCAATAGTCTCTACAGCTGTCGTTTCTTCTCCCAATCCAATTTCCTCTGCGAATCTTGGCTCACCTGTTAATACTAGTGCTCCGAGCGGAGCTACAACCTCACCTACCGCTGCTTCTAATACACCCTCAGAACCCGAGGCTACGGCTCCAGCACCTGAACCTGAAACAGGCGGAAAAGCAAAAAACCCTCAAGTAACAAAAACTGCTGCCGCAAAAAATTCGGCAGGCGAAGATGAAATGGGTAAGCATCAATCAGCAGAAATGCAATTAATGTTAATGTTGTTAGAAATGATGATGGAGATGCAAAAAGCGGCATTTGATAAAATTGTCGGTTTGATTAAAAATGCATCGAGTACTTCCCCACAAGAAAATAACCCAGCGGAGGAAAAAGAAAATACCTTGGCTGATTCTAATAATGCGATACCAACGAACGACGAGCCTGCTCCTTTGCAACAAATGCTATCTGGTTCTCCACAAGATACAGCGACCAATGATGCAATTACTGTGCAATTGCCCAGTAGTGATTCCCAACCACAAGCATTACCAGAATCCCCTATAATGCTTGAAGCTCCGCAAGTAGAAACCATATCTTCTAGCCAATTAATGCTAACCGATGCCAGCGGCTATGATAAGCAGGTTAGTGGCACAAGGAGTAACAATGAAGCTGATCCCGATCTGGAAAATGAAGCACAAACTGCTTTTTCTATGTCAGCAAGGGGGTAAAGTTCTTTTAAGGTTTTGAATTGCTGTAGGCAAGTCCCTGGAGCCAACAATCCTTGCACCTGCTGAACTCTTCCTTATGTTCTATAATTAGTTTAAATAGACACAAGGAATACAAATGCCAGATCCAATAGCGCCTACTCCGGAAGACACAGCTTCTCCTACGCCTCAGGCAAATGCAGCCCCTAAACCACAAACGGCAAAGGAAGAAAAGCCGGAAGAGAATCAACCATTGGCAAATCAAATGCTGGAATTTATGGTTGACTTACAATCATCTCTTTTAAAATCAAAGGACGCACCTCAAGAAAAAGATGAGAAATCTACCGAGAAAAAAGGAAGTGAGGGTAAAAAAGATAAGGTAAGCAACAAAAAAGAAGAAAAAGAAGAAAAAGAAGATAAGGATGAGCCATTTGCAAATCAGTTATTACAAATGATAATTGCATTGCAAAGCGCGGCTTTCAATAAAATTATGGGGGATAAACCCTCTCAAGAAAAAGGTGCAGATGCTCAAAAACCGGATACTACCCCATCTCAAGACCAAAGCGCTACGGCGGTATCCCCAACTCAAAGTGCCTCACCTGCAAGTGCTCCTACTGCAAGTGACTCTACTGCTGTTGCTGATAGCATCACTATTGTACCTGATGTCAGTCAGAGTAACGCCTCAAGCGGTGTAGATCCAACCGCAACACTGGATGCTTCGGGGATTTCAACCCCGTCTGGCTCAGAAGATAATACTGCAACGGATAATATTACTGTTACACTACCTTCTACACCCAGTGAGGGTGAATCGCTACAACAGTCCCCCATACCTTTAACACCCACTCCTTCTACGGGAGAGTCATCAGCGGAGATGATGTTAGATAGTACGGATCAATACGATAGCCAGGCGGCTTCAAATAACGCAAGTATTGCAGCAACCCCTACTCTGGACGCTTCAGCCTCCGAAGAAGCAGCACCCAGCGCTCCACAATTAAAATAATTGCTAGTTATGTGAGTTTGTCTATTCCAGCATCAAAGCTTCATATTTGTTCTATACTTTAACAAAATAGTTGATAGGAATACATACATGCCAGCTCCACTTTCGCCCACTCCTGAAGACAAAGATAAATTAAAAGTTGACCCACCCGCATTATCCGCCGATCAAGGTTTGCAAACTGGAGAGCAAGTACAACAATTTGTTAACTCTCAAGAGGGGCAAGCCGTTGTTGCGGATATTCAAGAAAAAATTGAAGAAGAACAAATTCATGAAGAGCAGACGGCAGCATTCTATGTGGAGCAGCAACGTCAAGAAGAAGCAGCTCTCGCACAAGCAATTAGAGAAGAAGAAGAGAAAAAAGAGGAACAGGCAGCAGCTATTCAAGCAGAAGCCGTTGCCCAAATTGCTGATCGCAGGGCAGATGATCTTGCCAATAAACCCCCAGAAGCTGTCCAACCTCCCGAACCAACCGCAAAAGATAATTTAGATGCGATTAATGAAGAACTAAAAGAAACAGAGGCTAAGAAAGAAGCAGTTACAAAACGTTATGATAAATTGGATAAAGCTTTAGATGAAACAGATAAATTGGAAAATGATACGGCAGCAATACAAGCCAAAATTGATAAATTAACCAGCCCAGAGGCTTTAGAAGCTGATCAAAAAGCAATTGACGATTTAATAGCGGAAGGAAAAGACGAAGAAGCAATAGCGAGAGGTAGAGAAAATCAAGAGAAATATGCTCAAGTTGGTGCTTTAAATGACATGTTGTCCGTGGCTAAAGGCGAGAAAAAAATGTATGGCCAGGATGGACAACCAGTAACTTCTTTTAAAGATGCTGCTTTTATTGTCCCCAAAGACCAAAATTTATCTAAAGAAGGGGACAAGTACTTTTTGACCAATGCAGGAGGAGAAAAAAAAGAGCTACAGGGGGCACAGCTAGCAGAAATGTCTTCAGTCCGCCAATTAGTATCTTCCAATCGAAATGCGGAAATAAACGATATTGCTAGTCGTATATCAAATCTAAACGAAAGAAAAAAAGAAGCCGAAGCGACTCTCGCCATGGGACAACCAAAGGCGGGCACAAATCCTAAACCGCAATCTCAACCTAAGCAAGCCCCTCAGCCTCAAGTCAAGAAAAAAGAAGCAACGGAAGATAAAGATCAGCCGTTTGCGAATAAATTATTACAAATGATGATTGAACTACAAAGTTTTGTTTTTAAAAAAATTCGCGATTCGATTAAAAGTGATAAAAAAGAAGTAAAGGAAGTACAGGAACAAAAAGAACAATCAAAAGCTGCAACTAAACCACAGCCTAAAAGTCCTAAGCCACAAGCTAAGAAGAAGGAAGAAGCGGAGGATAAAGATCAGCCATTTTCAAATCAACTATTACAAATGATGATTGATTTGCAACTGTATGTTTTAAAAAAATTAATCGATCTGTTTAAAAATGACAAAAAGGAACAAAAAGAGCAAACGGAGCAAAGAGTAAAGGAAGAAGCACTTGCTCAGAAAAAAGAGGGAGAGCCTTTACAACCGATTGCTAGTGCTGCTGTTACTGCATCTCAAGATCAACAGGCTACAGTTACAGTCGGCCAAACTCTTCCCCATGTTGCTCCAAGTGATGATAACACAGCAGCGGTAACTGCTCCTGTAAGTCAAGATGCCGATACTGCTTCTCGAGCTATGTCACCTCCAGCTGATGGCAAAGATCAGAGTCCTCCTTTGGATCAGACTCTGGATAATACGCAACCAGGTGATGGGCAAGTAGCGCCAGTCGCGCTTGCAGCATTAGATAATACACCTACACCTACACCTACACCTGCTAATACTGTAGCAGATAATATTACAGTAGCATTACCGTCCACCCCAGAGCAGTCACCCATGCCTATGTCTTCACCTCCGTCTACGGTGGGGGATTTATCAACAAGGATGATGTTAGATACAGCCGATTATGATAATCATCTACAAGCTGTTAACAATGATAGTGTTACCCCTACAGAGCCACAACAGAAAGAAATTTCGGGGCTAGCAAGGTAAATAGAAGTAAGATCGCCTGGAGGCAACGTGCTCAACTACATTACTGAATTATCTGTTACATGATGACTACAAAGTCTGTAGTTTACAATCTTAGCGGATAAAGAGGACGACTCAAACCTGGTTGACTAGCAACCAGGCTTGTATCTTTAAAAAGTAAGCAAAAAAGCTTAATCTCAAGGGCACTTGGGATGGGAGGAGAGATCTTGAAACCAGGCAAGGCTTAAAAAGCCTGTGAGCGTAGAGTAGGACCTTCTCCCCACTTATCTATCGACCGTACAGTATCTTAGGCTACCGACCAAGTAAGCCTGCATTCACAAGCATGGTCAATGATAAATAACCCCAAGTATTCACAAGCATTAGGAGATTAGCATGTCAGGGTTCGATTGTGTAGGTGTTGATGTTGCGAAAGATAAATTTGACGTATCCGTTGAGTATAAAGGGAAAAGCAAACATAAAGTTTTTGCTAATAAGGAGCAAGGATATATTGAGTTTTTAACATGGCTTCATGAATACACTATTAACCCTTGGGTTTGTATGGAAGCAACTGGGCATTACAGCACAAAAATCGCGGATTTTCTAATAGGGCAAGGCATCCGAGTCAGTGTAGTTAATCCATTTCAAATTAAAAACTATGCCAAAGCGTCACTTATTCGGAATAAAAATGACCGGGTAGATTCGGAAGTTATTCGACAGTTTTGTAAACGGATGGAGCCTCGTCCCTATCAGGCTTCGTCTCCTGAGCAGAAAGAAATTAAAGACTTAACCAAGCTTCTTGATATGTTAAAAGGTCAATTAACTCAGCTCACTAATCAAAGGCATAGTACTCAAGGAAGTATTGCAAAGAAAGCTTTGACCAAGCTTATTATGCAGCTTGAGAAAGAAATTGCGAAGGTAGAAAAACAAATTGCGGACTTAATTGCTAGTAATTCACAACTTAAAGAAAAATTGGAGTTAATTACCAGTATAAAAGGCATTGGCAATTTAACGGCCTATCATATTCTGGCCCTTATGCCAGATGTCAATTCCTTTTCTACTGCCAAGCAATTTGCAGCCTATACGGGTATTACTCCAAAACAGCGTGAGTCAGGAACCTTTATCGGTAAAACTACTATCTCAAAATTAGGGGATGCCAGATTGAGGAAATCTTTATACATGGCTGCATTAGTCGCCAAACGATATAATAAAGGGCTTGCTTCGTTTGTAGCTCGTTTACAATTAAAGGGAAAAACACCAAAAACCATTATCTGTGCCGTTATGCGAAAATTAACACATATAATTTTTGGTGTTCTTAAAAATAAACTGCCTTATAATGAAAATTATCATTGCATTTAAAGACAGTATCTACATGATCTCAAACTCAGCTAAGTAGGTTGGCCTTGCGACCCAACCTACGCTTACCCCATCAACTTATGCGGTAAACTTTCAATACGTCCTGCTTGAGTAACCACTACATAGTTGAGCTTTCTTTGTAACTCGGTAATAGAATCGGAACCAGAATAAGTAAGACCAGAGCGTAAGCCGCCAATAATGTCCGCTATAATTTCGTCTTGATTGTTGCGATAAGCAACTTCTGTTGCAACACCTTCTGCGGTTTTCCACTCGTGCATTTGACCTAAGAAATCTTCTTGGGCTTCACGCGATGCCATACCCCGGTAATTTTTTACTTTGGTTCCATCTTCTTTTACCTTGATTTCGCCGGGGGTAGGGTCTGTTCCTGCTAATATCCCGCCAATCATTACAAAGTCGGCGCCAAAAGCGAGTGCTTTAACGATGTCTCCTGAGGTACGAATGCCTCCATCCGCTACAATGGAGCGATCGGTACGCGCACAATCTTGTATACAGGTTAACATAGGCACACCGAATCCTGTTTTTATCCGTGTGCTACAAACTGAGCCACCGCCAATTCCCGCTTTGATAATATCGGCACCGCAAGAGGCTAAATAATCAGCACCAGCATAGGTGGCCACGTTTCCTGCCATGATGCAACGATCGCCTAAGAGTTGACGTAAGCTTTTGAGAGTTTTCCCCACATATTTAGCATGGGCATGGGCAACGTCCACACAAAAATAAGTTGCTCCGGCATCCCGTAATGCTTCTGCTCTTTCAAGTTCCGCTGCCGTACATCCAATGGAAACAAAAACAGATCCTTGACAAGCTTTAAATTCTTTAATGTTGTCTTCGATGGATAAAAAACGATGTAGAGCTCCCATCGCTCCCTTACTACTCATAAAATTAGCCATTTTGCTTTCAGTAATAGTGTCCATGTTAGAACTAATTACTGGAAGCTTCAGGGTTAACTTCCCTAAGCGATCCGTCATGGTAGTATCTACCACGCGACGTGACTCATGGTGGTTGTAGGATGGGACGAGTAACACATCATCAAAGGTGATTGCTTGTATGGTGGACATTTTGTATTTGTACCTCTCTAAAAGGGCGTACTATAAATGCTCAGCGGCATAATATGCAAGTCTTGATCGCTCACCACGAGTCAAAGTCATATGCGCACTATGTTGCCAATGCTTAAAACGGTCCACTGCGAAGGTCAAACCCGAGGTGGTTTCCGTTAGATAAGGCGTATCAATCTGCTTGATATCCCCTAAACAAACAATTTTACTCCCGGGACCTGCACGCGTAACCAATGTTTTTATTTGTTTCGAAGTTAGATTTTGTGCTTCATCAATGATAATAAAACGATTCAAGAAAGTTCTGCCGCGCATATAATTCATAGAGCGAATTTTAATTTTACTTTGTAATAAATCTTGCGTGGCCCCTTTACCAAAGTTTCCACCCTCCTGTGCACTGTGTAAAACTTCCAGGTTATCCATCAACGCACCCATCCAGGGGGTCATTTTTTCTTCTTCGGTACCGGGTAAAAATCCTATATCTTCGCCCACAGGAATGGTTACTCGCGTCATAATAATTTCAGTGTATCGCTTTAAATCAAGCACTTGCGTGAGTCCGGCTGCGATAGTTAACAAAGTTTTTCCCGTGCCAGCAGAGCCTTGCAAAGTCACAAAGTCAATTTCAGGGTCTAACAAAATATTTAAAGCAAAATTTTGTTCACGATTGCGCGCATTAATGCCCCAAACCGCATGTTTATTTTGTGAATAGTCGCGCGCTACTTGAACGACTGCTTGCCCCGATTCAACTTGTTTTACAATAGCTTGGAATTGATTGTCATGCGTGCTGATACAATCATTAGGATTCCATTGATGCGTCAGGGGCCCCGTTATACGGTAAAAGTTATGCCCGCTATCTTGCCATGCTTCTACATCTTTGCCGTGTGTTTCCCAAAAATCATTTTCAAGAATATGTAAACCGCTATGGAGTAAATTTACATCTTCCAGCACTTTATCATTATAATAATCTTGGGCAGTAATCCCTAAAATGCCGGCTTTTATGCGTAAGTTAATATCTTTAGAAATGATAATAACTTGTTTTTCAGGATATTTTTTCTGTAAACCTAATGCCGTTTCTAAAAGCGTATTATCCACTTTGTGGCCCGGTAACGACAATGCGCGAAGCGGCTCGAAGTCATCGGTTTGGAAAAACAAACAACCGCTGCTTTTAACCGCTTCATTACCCAGGAAATTAGGGATCTGCAAGCCTGCTACAATTTGTTCGTGGGAAGCATTACTCATTAGTTCGACTAACATGCGGTTTGTTTGGCGCACGTTGCGTGCAACTTCCGAAATACCTGTTTTGTGATTATCCAACTCCTCCAATACCACCATAGGAAGGTAAATATCATGCTCTTCAAAACGATAGATTGCGGTGGGGTCATGCATTAAAATGTTGGTATCAAGAACAAAAAGTTTTTTGTGTTTATTAGCATTGTCCATTCGTTGAAATCCTTAAATCCAGTTCTTTGTCATTCTGATTTTTGCCTTCCTATGCGTCAAGTTATTTCGCACTATTTTGCAAATCGATCAAAGTATTTAAAACCTCTTCGGCGTGGCCTTTTACACTCACTTTTCGCCATTCCTTTTGTATACTCCCTTGGGGATCAATTAAAAAAGTACTGCGCTCAATCCCGCGCACTTGTTTTCCATACATGGATTTCATTTTTATTACATCAAAATTTTGACATAACGTTTCTTCTTTGTCGCTAATCAATTCAAAAGGGAATTGTTGCTTGCTTTTGAAATTTTCATGCGATTTAAGGCTATCGCGGGATACTCCTAAAATTACGGCATTGTGTTTTTTAAAAGCCTCATAATTATCACGAAAACCCTGTCCTTCCAATGTACACCCAGGCGTGGAATCTTTGGGATAAAAATAAAGAATCACCCAGTGACCACGATAATCTTCCAAGCTTTTTTCAATTCCGCTCGTGGCAAGGAATTTTTGTGAAGACGCTGCCTGCATAGAGTACTCCTTATAACCAAATTAATGATATCCTACACTTATTTTTTATATTTACCTACGTATCATGGGTAAAGCCCATTATGGATGTATATCGTGTCAAATCATCAAAGCAGTACTATCGCTACTAACAAAAAAGCACGCTTTGAATACTTTATCGAAGAGGAATTTGAAGCCGGTGTAGTGTTGGAAGGATGGGAAGTTAAAAGTTTACGGGCCGGTAAAATTAACTTATCCGATTCCCACGTGCTTATCAAAAAAGGGGAAGCATGGTTACTTGGAGCCCAGATTGTGCCTTTACCCACGGCATCCACTCACATTCATCCTGATCCCACCCGAACGCGCAAGCTTTTATTAAATCGAAAAGAAATAAATAAGCTCATTGGTAGCGTTGAGCGTCAGGGATATACAGTTATTCCCCTTAACTTGTATTGGAAAAAAAATAAGATTAAAGCCAAAATTGCTTTAGCGAAAGGAAAAAAAGAACATGATAAGCGAGATACCATTAAGGAAAGGGATTGGCAGCGAGATAAAGCTCGAATCATGAAAAAATTTAAGTAAACTTCCCTATTTGTTTCAATGTTGGCCCTTCCTTGTGGCATAATCTATGCTTTTTAATTACTCGTTTGACGAATAAGAAAAACCTGAGGAGTCGCCTATGTGCGGGATAATGGGAGCTGTATCTCACCGCGAGATAAGCAGGGTATTATTAGAAGGGCTACGAAGACTGGAATACCGTGGGTATGATTCTGCCGGTATTGCCGTCATTGATACGGACCAGCGTTTAAAAAGGTTACGTATCCAAGGAAAGGTTCAAGCATTAGTGGACGCTATTAGCGAAACCGCGATTGCAGGGAATACTGGTATTGCCCACACCCGTTGGGCGACCCATGGTAAGCCTTGTGAAGAAAATGCCCATCCGCATCTTTCCCATAATCAAGTCGCCGTGGTCCACAACGGGATCATTGAAAATCACGATGATTTAAGACAATACTTACAAGAACTAGGCTATCAGTTTACCTCAGAAACGGATACCGAAGTCGCCGCCCACCTTATTCATCATCATTACCAAAATACCAAATCCCTTTTGCACGCGGTGCAAGCTACCGCAGCGCAAATGGATGGGGCTTTTTCTTTGGGAGTTATTCACCAACAACATCCGCAGGAATTAGTCGCCATGCGTAAAGGGAGCCCTTTAGTTGTGGGCTTGGGCATAGACGAGCAATTTATAGCTTCAGATGCATTGGCTTTACGCTCTTTTGCTCAATCGGTAATCTATTTGGAAGAAGGCGATAGTGCGTTACTAACCCCCTCTCAGGTACAAATATTTGACAGCCGCAATCAGCCAGTAGAAAGAGATTCTAGTCCCCTTACTGATGACTGTAATGCAGTTAATAAAGGATCTTATCGTCATTTCATGCTGAAAGAAATTTTTGAGCAATGCAAAGTATTAGCTGAAACCCTGGAAGGTCGGGTAGCTAGCCTGGAAGTATTAAAGGGTAGCTTTGGGGATACTGCTACCCACTTTTTCCCTGAAATACAACAAATTCATATTGTTGCCTGCGGAACAAGTTATCATGCGGGTTTAGTAGCTAAATACTGGCTGGAGTCGTTGTCCAAGATACCTACTCAGGTAGAAATAGCCAGTGAATACCGCTATCGGGAAGTAGTGGTTCAAAATAACACTTTATTTATCACTGTTTCTCAATCGGGGGAAACTGCAGATACCCTCGCTGCCCTGCAAAAAGCAAAGACACTTAATTATTTATCTACTTTTGCTATTTGTAATGTAGCCACTAGCTCTTTAGTACGTGAAGCTGCATCCAGCTTTTTAACGCGTGCCGGGGTGGAGATAGGCGTCGCTTCTACCAAAGCATTTACTACGCAACTCGCCGCGTTTCTTATGTTAGCAATTGCCCTTTGTAAGGATAAAAACCGTGCCGAGGAAGTCCTAACTCAACTACAGCAATTGCCGTCTTCGTGTGAGCGCACGTTGCAAATGAACGAAGCAATTGAAAAGCTCGCTGTTCGTTTTATTGATAAATCGCATGCATTATTCTTAGGTAGAGGAATGCAATATCCTATTGCTTTAGAAGGAGCGCTGAAACTTAAAGAGATTTCTTATATACATGCCGAAGCTTATCCTGCTGGCGAGCTAAAACATGGCCCGTTAGCTTTAGTAGATAGTAATATGCCAGTAGTTGCGATAGCGCCTAATGACGAATTGCTTGATAAATTAAAGTCCAACTTGCATGAGGTGAGCGCGCGAGGGGGGCAGTTGATTGTTTTTGTAGACGATGCAGAAGAATGGCAAGCAAATAGTGCACTATTAGTTCGGGTGCCTAGTTGCAGTCATTGGATTTCGCCTATTATTTATACTATACCTTTGCAATTATTGGCCTACCATGTGGCTGTTGCCAAAGGAACCGACGTGGATCAACCCAGGAATCTGGCTAAATCGGTTACGGTTGAGTAAGGTAAGTTTTGTGTTTATTTTATTTAGTTAAAAGTTGGGGATGTTAATGAGTCAAATGATGTTGGGAACAGCAGCCATTATTGCACAAGAATTAAATGCTAATATAGCGCAAGTAGAAGCCGCGATTGGGTTATTAAACGAAGGGGCGACTGTTCCGTTTATCGCGAGGTACCGTAAAGAAGTCACAGGAGGCCTTACTGATATCCAATTACGTCTATTAGCGGAAAGGCTTCACTATTTAAATGAATTGGAAGAACGTCGTCAAGTTATTCTAAATAGCATTCGTGAACAAGAGAAATTAACAGCAGAGTTAGAAAAAGCCATTATAGAGGCCGACACTAAAACGCGTTTGGAAGATTTATATTTACCTTATAGACCTAAACGTCGCACTAAAGCGCTTATTGCAAAAGAAGCAGGCTTAGAGCCATTAGCCCTCGCTTTATGGAATGACCCCACCTTAATACCTGAAGACTATGCAAATCAATTTATTAATGAAGAGGCGCAAATCGCGGATGTAGCAGCCGCGCTGGAAGGTGCAAGGCAAATCCTCATGGAACAATTTGCCGAAGATGCGACGTTGTTAAGTTCCTTACGTGATTATTTATGGCAAAACGCAATTTTAGTTGCGAATCCCACCAAAGATGTGAAAGTAGAAGGGAATAAATTTGCGGATTATTTTAATTACCAAGAGCCTATTAAAAAAATTCCTTCGCACCGTGCTTTAGCCTTGTTCCGAGGACGTAGGGAAAATGCTTTACAATTTGGCCTCACGCTACCCGATATTGAGTATGGTGAGAAAACAGTGGCAGCTTATTTCAATATACAGAATCAACAAAGACCAGCCGACAGTTGGTTACTGGAAACTGTACGTTTGACTTGGAAAACAAAACTTTTTACAAAGCTGGAGTTAGAGTTATTAGCGCATTTACGCGAGCTTGCCGATGAAGAGGCAATTAAAGTGTTCGCAAGAAATTTACGCGATTTACTCTTAGCGGCACCGGCAGGCCAGAAAGTTACTATTGGTCTGGATCCGGGAATCCGTACAGGTGTTAAAGTGGTGGTAGTCGATATCACTGGTAAATTACTAGATTATGCAACTGTCTTTCCTCATGCTCCGCAAAATGAATGGCACGAGTCCATAGCCACTTTAGCAAAATTAGCGGCTAAATATGATGTTAATTTAATCAGTATCGGTAATGGCACTGCTTCACGTGAAACAGAACGTTTAGTAGCGGATCTTATAAAAATGTATCCGGATCTTAATTTAACCAAAGTTGTGGTAAGTGAAGCCGGGGCATCGGTTTATTCTGCTTCAGAGCTTGCTTCTATGGAATTCCCCGATTTAGACGTGTCTTTACGGGGGGCTGTCTCTATCGCGCGACGCCTTCAGGATCCGCTCGCGGAATTAGTAAAAATAGAACCCAAATCGATTGGTGTGGGGCAATATCAACATGATGTTAACCAAACCCGCCTTGTCCGCAGCCTGGATGGGGTAGTTGAAGATTGTGTTAACGCGGTGGGAGTGGATATTAATACTGCATCAGTTGCTTTGCTGACCCATGTTTCTGGATTAAACGAAGCATTAGCAAAAAATTTGGTACAACACCGTGACGAAAACGGCCCTTTTCTACACCGCGAAAAATTAAAAGAAGTGAATCGTATGGGGGAAAAAGCATTTCAGCAATGCGCCGGATTTTTAAGGATTATGCAAGGAGAGAATCCTCTTGATGCATCAGGGGTTCACCCGGAGGCATATCCTCTCGTTGAGAAAATTTTGGCTGATAAAAAAGTCTCATTGCAAGAATTAATTGGTAATAAAGACATACTACAAAGCATAAATCCGGGAACATACGTTGATAACCAATTTGGTTTGCCAACAATTCAGGATGTTTTAAAAGAATTGGAAAAGCCCGGAAGAGATCCCCGCCCAGAATTTAAAACGGCTTCCTTTAAAGAGGGAGTGGAAGATATTTCTCACTTGGAAGAAGGAATGATTTTGGAGGGTGTGGTAAGCAATGTTACCAATTTTGGTGCATTCGTTGATATTGGCGTGCATCAAGATGGCTTGGTTCATATTTCAGCAATGACTAATAAATTTATTACTGATCCAAGAGTGGTGGTTAAAGCCGGGGATATTATTAAGGTAAAAGTAATTGAAGTTGATAAAGAAAGAAGACGTATTGGTTTAAGTATGAAACTGCATGATGACAAAGCAGTTTCTGAAAAAAAACCACATCAACTAAAACCAAAGAAGCAAATTGATAAAAAAATGGCGGGGCCGAAAAAACAAGATAAGGTCAAAAAAGCCTCACAACCCAAGAAAACTATTTTTAATACCGCCATGGCAGATGCTCTTTCTAAACTAAAGCGTGGTGCATAATGGATGAGGATCCTCGTGGTGAAATAACCATCCAGGCCTTAGCTATGCCGGCGGATACGAATGCCAATGGCGATATCTTTGGAGGTTGGTTAGTTTCACAAATGGACTTGGCTGCTGGGATATTGGCAAAAAAAATTTCCAAAGGCCGGGCCGTTACAGTGGCAATAAATTCCATGTCATTTTTGAGACCGGTGCACGTTGGAGATTTAATTAGTTGTCATGTGAAGCTGCTAAAAATAGGCAATACTTCTATGGATATTGCCGTGGAAGTGTGGACTGAAAATCTGGCAACTGGTAATAAATCTTGTGTTACAAAAGGTACATTTATATTTGTTGCTATTGATGAAAATGGAAAGTCACGAAAGATCCAAAGGCAAGAATGACAGAAAGTTTTAATAGTTTAAAAAAATGGATTGCTGATATGGCAGTCCTCATAGAACATAGTGAAAATCCTGATCCTAAGCATTATACCTATTTCTTAGAAGATCCCGTTTTAGCTTTAAATTTAGTGGACTTAATAGATAGTCTCGATGAAATCAAAAGCGAAAAAGAAGAGCGCGCTTATTATTCGGCCTGTGTTTTTGCTTTAGATATCTGTGTAGCGCAGTTGCAAGCCGCATCAGAGTCGGCCAATAAATTAGCTAACAAAATTATACAACAGCTCATGAGCCATCTCTCACAAGCCATTGCTTCTAAAAAACATTCATTAAGTTTCTGGTTACCCATCCTTAATGCTTTTTATGAAGTGCATGTAGAACTTTCTGAAGAATTGAAAGAGGCTTATTTTGAGTTGGCTAATGAAGAAGAGTTCAACGGTACCGAAGAAGAAGAGTCTGCTCATATTAATTCCATACGGGATTTAATCCAGGAGCTTTCGGATCTTTCTGTTTTTGATATTGCTGAGAATTTTTTCGCCCAAAGCTATGCAATGCCCGCTGATTTCTTTGCAGATTTGGTGCTTGATTTGTACAGTATCGAAGAGGGACAAGAAATTGCCTTGTTAGCGTTGTTACATCCCAAAAGAGAAGTGCGAGAAGTTGTGCTTCTTACTTTCGAACACATTATTAATGATATTACTTTAAGTTCGCAATCATTGACTCGGTTACAAACAATTAAGAAATGGTATCCCTTGGAGTACCATGATCAAATAAGCAGATGGATAAAAACCCAACGAAAAAAAGGAGTGGTTTTTAATCCCGATAGACAGGTTCCCGCTATTCGTATCAAAGCAAGTGAGGTCGATGGAACGGGTGCACAAGGTATATTTATTCATTATCGCAAAAACAGAAAAAATAGATTGTGTGGTCTTTTATTCAAGCAAGATGTAGGAATCAAAGATGCGTGGGTAACTCCGGTTATTCCGGCAAAAGATATTAATCGTTATTACGATGAATCTTTTGATGATACGGTAATGTTGCGAACGGTAGATTTGCCTTACTTACTAATGATGGTAAATCACTTTTTAGCAGTTACTATTGAAGTCGGGGAGATGCCGGATTTGCATTTGTTGGAAATTGAAGAAGAGTTGGGTTTACATTTCTTACCGCAAAAAATTGATTTGGAATATTTTATTGAACATATAGCGATTCAAATCAGCCCGTTTACACAAGAGACTGTTAACCAATCTTTAAAACGGTCGAAATCCTGGCCTAAAAATAAACGTTTTACGGAGTCTTGGTTTTTAGAAAACGCCTCTGTCGATAAGATAGTAAATCGTTGCTGTAGCTTTGTTGACGGAGTTAAAGTATGTCGCTTTGAGGACGCAATGGATGCTGTTTTCAAACTACAACTGGAACCCCAACGTGAATCATGGGCTTTTCACTTTTTATGGATTGCATTATGGTTAAAAGTGAAAAGCCGAAAGAACGAGAAACTATGGGAAGACAGCTTTTTCATTGCTTATTGTATTTCTACAGGGATACCGCTGAAAGAAATCCCGATAATGGAAGAAATTTGTTATCAAACGGTAATTAATAGTGTGGAAACTATGCAAGAAAGAAAAACACATCTAAATAAAATGTAATTGGAATCAACGGCAGGAAAGTATTATCACTTTTTTCAATATGAGTTTTCTACCGAGCCACGATCGTTAGGAGTGGAGTTTTTTTAGGCTATCGTACCTCAAATTTCTGCTTATTAACACGCGCGGCTCAAAAGCGTAGGCCTGGTTGGGAAGCAACCAGGCCTACGAATAATAGCCCCGGTCTACCGGGACTTGCCCGTTAAAAAGGTGAAGATCCTTACGCTAAAAGGCCATTCTTTATTTATAACCTACTCGCCAATTGAGCTTGAGCGTCATTAGTCTGACTTTGATTAAAGAAGCTATTTTTAATAGCAAAAACAACCGCCATTAAAATATTCAGAGGTCCGCCTTTTTTATATCCATAAGCGTTATAGACAATGTTTTGTTGCTCAGGAGTTAATCTATAGCCTTCAACCTCCATCTCGCTACGTATTTTTTGTACGTCTTCGATAATTTGTGTTTCAATATCATCGTCAATAAAGTCTTTTAAATCCTGGCCATTGGGATTAGTTAATGGGCCAAGCGTTTTAATCATATTTTTAATCGTGGTATGGTTTAGTAACTCGGTACCCCCACCAGTAGCAACATCTCCTAAAGACCATACACAACAATTAGCTAAATTTTCCAAGGCTAGAGAGTATTCACTGAATGCATTTTGACGTAAGCCTAATTGATAAGCTCCATAAGCGAACCCGATCATTGCAACGGTAGTTAGCGGTAATAACCAGGACAGAAGAAAAGCGCCAGTGCCTAATGCAAAACCAATTAAGATTTTTTTGTCGATAGATTGTAATTTAAGAAGTCTTTGCTCAACTTGTAAACTGCATTTGTTGATAAGTTCTACATGGATTTGGTTTTTGATACTAAATTTTTCCGCGCGACTCATAAAACCTAGTAACTGAGAAGTTTCAGCGTAAAGAGTAGCAGTGTGGGGGAACATTTTGTAGGACATAATACCCTCTATTTAAGTAAAAAGAAGTACAGCGGGCTGAATTTTAGTCCAATATTTATACATGGTCAATAGATTCTATGCAGGTTCGTTTGCTTTAAGCCCTTGACTTAGCAAGAAAAGTTCCCGCGCATTGGAAAGAGTTTGCTCAGTAATAGTCAAACCACCTAACATTCTGGCAATTTCGTTTATTTTTTCTGATTCACAAAGTAGGCTCACTTTAGAAAAAGTTTCTTCTTCTTTAGTAAATTTTTCCACAAAAAAGTGATGATGTGCACATGCGGCGACTTGAGGTTGATGGGTAACACAAAATAGTTGTAATCGTTCGCCTAACTTTCGTAAATATTGACCAACGAGGGCCGCGGTAGCTCCACCAATACCTACATCTACTTCATCAAATAATAAAGTGGGTGTCGAACCCTTTTGGGCAGTAATCAAGTGGATAGCTAAACTAATTCGCGAAAGTTCTCCCCCTGAGGCCACCTTACCAAGACTCTCTGGCTGCATCCCAGGATTAGTGCAGACTTTGTATTCAACTTTATCCATACCATATGCCGTATTTTTTTCTAAAGGAGTGATATCAATGGCAATGAATCCCTTTGGCATACCCAGCTTTTGTATCGTTTTGGTAATTTCAAGCGTTAAATGCTTCGCTGCTTCCTGCCGTGATTCTCTTAATTTCCCGGCTAAGGACTCATACTCGTTAAGTTTTTGTATATATTCCTCTTCTAATTTCAGGATAAGCCCTTGGCTATTTTGGAGTTGCTCGAGCTCCTCTTCAATGTGTTTTAGATGATGCGGTATAGCCGAGGGATCAATATGGTATTTGCGTGCAATTTGATGCAATAGGCCCATACGTTCTTCTACGGCTTGTAAACGCTCGGGATCCAATTCAATATCCTGAGTGAATTTTTCTATTTCATCCAGAGCTTCCTCACATTGGATGATAGCGGTGTTAATAAGTTCGGAAGTACTTTGAATGGGGGGAAGTTTTGGTAATGTGGCGAGTAGCTGCAAAATTTGATGTAAACCACTTAATATATTGTGATTTTCTTCGTTATTTAATATTCCTGCGATAGTTTGAGAGGTATGCAAGAATTCCTTAGCATGGTGTAACAGTTGATGTTCTTCATGTAATACTTGTATCTCTCCCTCTTTTACATCTACTTTTTGAAGCTCCTCTTGTTGAAAACGCAGCAAACTTTGCCTTTCTGTTGTATTTCCTTGTTCTTTTAAGCTGTCTATTTGTTTGGCAATTTTCTGATAGGCGTGGTAAGCGTTACCTACTTTTTCCAGCAGTTGTGTATGATTGGCAAACTGATCGAGCTGTAGTCTATGAGTAGTTGGATTAAGCAAAGTTTGGTGCTGGTGCTGCCCATGTATATCTACCACTGTTTCTGCTAGTTCCTTCACTTTTTGTAGCGGGAAAGGTAAACCATTGATATAAGATTTCGAGCGGCCTTCACTATTAATAGTACGACGCAGTACTATTTCTTTTTCATCGCAAGGAATGTCATGTTCTATTAGCCATTGATAAAGCGGTGAGTTCGCTTCTATTAAAAATGTAGCGCAAATATCACATTTTTCTGCATTAGGCCGGACTACCGAAGCTTCTCCTCTACCCCCTAGCGCGAGTAACAAGGCATCAATCATAATGGATTTACCAGCGCCCGTCTCGCCAGTAAAAGCGGTCATACCATTTTTAAAATCCAATTCTAAAAAGGAAACAATAGCAAAGTTTTCAATACGTAAGGAAGCAAGCATGTTATTGCCTTAGGGTTTACTACCCCAACCGAGTTTTATTCTTAAGGTATCATAATAATGATACTCATTGGGATGCAATAAGCGTAGCTGTTGTTTGTTTTTGCGGATAAGAATATTTTGACCGGGTTTAACAATACCTGATTCATGACCATCACAGCTTATTTGTAACTCGCTCTCATTGGATTCACTAATATGAATTTCTACTTCTGATTGCCCATCAAAAACAAGAGGGCGCGAGCTAAGACTGTGAGAAAACATAGGGACTATAATCATGGCATTAATTTGTGGGTGCATGATTGGCCCCCCTGCCGATAATGAATAGGCCGTTGAACCAGTCGGGGTAGAAACAATCAGGCCGTCTGCGCGGTAGTGACTTACAAATTGTTTATTAATGTACACATCGAATTCAATTAAATGTGTTTCTGTTCCTCGGCTCAAAACTACATCATTCAAAGCGTCGCATTGATAGTGTTGGGTTTTTTCATCGCTAATGGAGGTATTTAACAGAAAACGCGATTCTTCCTGAAATTTCCCGCTTAAAATTTCATCTAATTGTTGTTCCATTTTATGAGGGGAAATATCGGTTAAAAACCCAAGTCTGCCGCGGTTAATCCCGATTACCGGTACATCCACTTTAATGGCCATTCGGGCAGCGGATAGCAAGCTGCCATCCCCGCCAACAACTACAATAAGATCACTTTTATTATGCATTTGATCCCTTTGCAAGATGGGCAAAGGGAGATTAAAACTATGAGCAGTTTCTTCATCCTGATAAGTAGCAAAATGATTGGCTGCTAAATAATCAATTAAACGGTGTAATGTTTCATTTACCCCCTGATTAGCACGATGCTGGCGCGCGTATAAGATAATGCGTTGGAAAGTGGTATTTGGCATTTCAATCCTCTGTTACCCGTGCACTTCTTTTACGATCCGACTCTTTCAGTTCTTTTTTGCGTAAACGAATAGACTGAGGAGTCACCTCAACTAATTCATCATCATCAATAAATTCTAAAGCTTGCTCAAGACTCAATTTAATGGGTGGTGTCAGAATAATATTTTCATCCGAACCGGAAGCGCGGATATTGGTCAATTGTTTTTCTTTAGTGACGTTCACTACCAAATCATTATCACGTGAATGAATTCCGACAATCATTCCCTCATAGGAAGGTGTTTGCGGCTCAATAAACATTCTACCCCTGTCCTGTAAGTTAAATAAGGCAAATGCACGGGCAGTTCCCGCACAATTAGCAATTAACACGCCATTTACCCGTTTACCAATGCGTCCTTTAACTGCAGGGCCATAATGGTCGAATACGTGGTAAATCAATCCGGTTCCAGAAGTACTGGAAAGAAATTCTGTATGAAAACCAATAAGACCACGTGTAGGAATAATATAATCTAAACGAACCCGGCCTTTCCCATCGGGTTGCATATTCTGCATTTCGCCGCGTCTTTCCCCGAGCTTTTCCATAATAGCGCCTTGATGATTCTCTTCCACATCAAGAGTTACCCGCTCATAAGGTTCTAGAAGAGCGCCTTCTTCTTCTTTAAGGATAACTTCCGGTTTGGAAATTGCGAGTTCGTAGCCTTCTCGACGCATATTTTCAATAAGGATCGATAAATGTAACTCGCCACGTCCGGAGACTCTAAATTTATCGGGGTCTTCAGTGTCTTCGACTCGTAAGGCAACGTTATGGAGTAACTCAGTTTGTAAGCGTTCGCGAATCTTGCGGCTAGTAACATATTTCCCTTCCATGCCTGCAAAAGGAGAATCATTAACTTGGAACGTCATACTAATAGTCGGCTCATCTACACTAAGGGCGGGCAACGCTTCCACATTATTGGGATCGCAAATAGTGTCTGAAATATTGAGCTGATCAATTCCAGTAATAGCAATGATGTTTCCGGCACTCGCTTCTTCAATCTCTACGCGCTCAAGCCCTTTAAACCCTAGTAGCTGCAAAAGTCGACCACTACGTACGGCCCCATCTTTATCAATGATTTTAACTGGAGATTTTGCTTTAATCTGGCCTCGTGTGACTCTTCCAATACCAATCGTGCCTACATAGGAAGAGTAATCCAGCGAGCTAATTTGCATTTGAAAAGGGCCAGTTTCATCCACTTCAGGTGGATTGACACAGTCTACAATTGTTTGCAGTAGAGGATCCATGTCATTACTATCTGCTTCCAAATCAAGCTTGGCATAACCATTCAATGCAGAAGTATAAACGACCGGAAAGTCTAACTGTTTATCGGTTGCGCCTAAATTATCAAATAGATCAAATACTTGGTCCATAACCCAATGGGGTCTTGCTCCGGGGCGATCTATTTTATTGATAACGACAATAGGATTTAAACCACGAGCAAAAGCCTTTTGGGTGACAAAACGTGTTTGAGGCATAGGTCCATCAACAGCATCTACCAGTAACAATACACTGTCCACCATAGAAAGAATGCGTTCTACTTCCCCGCCAAAATCAGCGTGTCCCGGGGTGTCTACAATATTGATTTGATAGCCTTGCCAGTACACGCAAGTGTTCTTGGCAAGAATAGTAATGCCGCGTTCTTTTTCTAAAGCATTTGAATCCATTACCCTTTCTACTTGCGGACCACGTTCATTTAGGGTGCCTGTTTGTTGTAATAATTTATCTACGAGGGTTGTTTTGCCATGATCTACGTGAGCAATAATGGCTACATTGCGAATTTTTTCTATCATAAAAGCCTTTGCGAGTTTTACCTGTGAAATGATTTAAACAGCTGAAGGTTATCTTAAAAATGAAAGTTAAGCTGCCAGATTACAAATAGCGGGTTGATGCTCTCACTGGCTTACCACTGCTTTTAGCTACTTTTTTAAGATAATGCAGTTTTTGCGCAATTATACATTGAAATCCATCATTTGACGAATTTTAAAAGATGTTCAAAAATTATTGAAAGTTAATACATTTTATACTGATTTTGCTACACTAAAAGTGAAAGGGTTAAAAAAAGGTGGATTACATGAATAAATTAATTTTACATCCCACCGATACCTGCCAGTGGCATGCACTGGTTAATGAAGCACAAGCTGCCACTAGTCTGGTTTTAAATGAAAACACGGAAAGTTATCTCGTTTTCCTACTTATGCGTTTTTCGCAAAAAACGAAACTGCTTGAATCAGTCATTGCACTGGATTTTCTTGAGTCTATGCACAGGACAGGAAGACGCCAGGTAGAGCTTTTACAAGAAGTGGGAGATAAAAGCCTTTTATTCTGTGGATTGTTCCCTGGGATGGCCAGTAGGCGCAATGTAAGTCTCGATTACTTTAGCGAGATGGGGCAAGCCGCTTATTTAACGGTAGGGGATTTACATGCCAAAGAAGTGGCCAAACTTTATTATCAATTGAGTAAGCAATTTCTTACAATGCAGCAGGTTTTACAGGCTATGAGAGGGGAATATTTCAAGTTAACCGAAGTGAACAACATTATTTTATCGAAAGGAGTATTACATTAATTACAAGAGAGGGCCCTCTGGAAATGAATTTAACAAGTAACCTGGTTGCTAGCCAACCAGGAGACAGCGGTATATCCAGGGTTGGCGAAGCTCTGCTCTGAGCAATGAGACTACTTTCTAAACAACAAAGCGACATCAATCGCATCAAAAGTATAATGCCGATTACAGAAATCGCAGTTCACTTCAATTTCGCCTTTTTCTGCTATTAAAGCATTGGCATCTTCTTCGCCTAACACGGTTAGCACTTGTTTCATCTTTTCAGGATTACAACGGCAACGAAAACTAACGACTCGTTCTTCAAAAAGTCTTAATTCCGCTTCATGATATAAGCGATGCAAAATAGTGCGATTATCTAAGTTTAATAATTCATCTGGTGTAATCGTTTGCCCTAACTGAACCGCATACTCCCAAATTTCTTCGCGTTCTGATGTATTTAATCCAGGCATTAGTTGTAAAAACATCCCTGCGGCTCTATCTTTATTCGTTGCCAGCCACACACGCGTTTCAATCTGCTCTGACTGCTGAAAATAATTGGTTAAATTCTCCGCCATTGAAGTGGAATAGATAGGCACTACGCTTTGATAAGACTGGGTACTAGCGTATTGACTAATAGTTAACACCATTTTTCCTTCCAGGAAGGCTTTATTATAGTCAATTTTCTTTCTACCTTTTTTCTTTTCAAATTTGGCGAAAGCACGAACATGAAGATCATTGTCACATTGGACGAGTAAAAGCGGCAAGCGTTTATCGCCATGAAATTGAATACTAATTTCTCCCTCAAATTTTAGGCTGCTGGCAATAAGAACAGAAGAAATAAGAGCCTCACCCAATAAGGAACGAACTTCTTCAGGGTAAGGGTGTTGTTTCATAATGGCTTTATAAGTCTCGTAGAGATGGGCAATCTCGCCGCGAATACTGCCATGTTCAAATATAAAACGTTGTACCGTATCGTTTTCAACCATAAATAGAAATAACAAAGCTAATAAAAAATGGATTCTAACATAAAGAATTTAGAATCCTACCCCGCCTATCCCTTACGTGGCATAATCCCTCTTTTTGGTGTTTATAAAAATATGTTAAATCCTCAACAAACGGCAGCTGTTAAATACATAGACGGCCCCCTTCTTGTGTTAGCCGGTGCGGGCAGTGGCAAAACGCGAGTGATAACGCAAAAAATTGCCTATCTTATTCAAGAGTGCGGCTATTTAGCCAAGAACGTTTATGCGGTTACCTTTACCAATAAAGCAGCCAATGAGATGCGTGAGCGGGTGAATAAAGTCGTCGCCAGCTCGTCTCGCAGGGGTTTAAATGTTGCTACTTTTCATACTCTTGGACTGACCATTATTAAAAAAGAGGTCCAACTAACGGATTTGAAAAAGGGATTTTCCATTTTTGATAGTGAAGACTCTGCGAATTTATTAAAAAGCTTTCTACCCTCTTCCAGAGCCAATGACAAAGAAACGCTATTTTCTATTCAGCATCTAATATCACGCTGGAAAAATGAACTACTTTTACCGGAAAACATTACCTATCAGCAATCTGAACATCCTTTATACGAAGAGGCCATGCGAATATATCCTCTCTACCAACGTGCTTTGCAAGCATATAACGCGGTAGACTTCGATGATCTTATTCGTCTACCCGTGGAGATATTGCGCAAAAACCCGCAAACTTTAGAAAAATGGCAACAAAATGTTCGTCATTTATTAATTGATGAATACCAAGACTCCAATACCTGTCAATATATAATGGTAAAGCTTTTGGTAGGGGAGCGGGCAAGATTTACAGTAGTTGGAGATGATGACCAATCAATTTATGCCTGGCGAGGCGCCAAACCAGAAAATCTGGCTTTATTACAAACGGATTATCCGCAATTAAAAGTTATTAAGTTAGAGCAAAATTATCGTTCAACCAGTAGAATTTTACACGCTGCCAATCATCTTATTGCCAATAATTCGCATTTATTTGATAAAAAATTATGGAGTAATCTGGGATATGGTGAAGCATTAAAAGTAATTTGTTGCAAAGATGAGCAGGATGAGGCAGAGCAAGTCATAGCCGATTTAATCAGCCATAAATTCAGAAATCGCACCGCTTACGGAGACTATGCCATTTTATACCGCGGTAACCATCAATCCCGGTTGTTTGAAAAACAATTAAGGCACCAAGGCATCCCTTATAAAATTAGCGGAGGACAATCTTGGTTTTCAAAAGCGGAAGTTAAAGATATTTTTGCTTACCTAAAATTACTTTGTAACTTTAATGATGATGCTTCATTTTTACGTATTATTAATATTCCCAAAAGAGGCATTGGCGAAACGACTTTAACGTATCTGGCGCAATACGCTCAATCAAAAGAATCCAGTTTATTTAACACATGCGATCACTTGGCTTTGTCGGAGCTGGTGGGAGAAAAGCCAAGAAAAGCGTTAACTCAATTTAAAGAATGGATACTAGATGTTAAAGAGCGTTGTGAACAAAAAGAGAAAGTATTAGAAACCTTGCGAGAAATGGTAGAAGCCATTGGCTACGAGGCCTATGTCTATGAACAAACAGACGCACCCGCTAAAGCACAAAAAAAAATGGAAAATGTGTGGGAGCTATTAGAATGGGTACAACGATTATTAAATAAAGAAGAAGACACAGATTTAATGGATGTTGTTAATAAGCTAATTCTAATAGACATCTTAGAGCAATCTGACGAAAAAGAACATGAAACGGTACAGCTAATGACTCTACATGCTTCCAAAGGATTGGAATTCCCTCATGTATATTTAGTCGGGATGGAAGAAGAGTTACTGCCGCATAAGGTTAGTATCGAAGATGAGCAAATTGATGAAGAGCGGCGTTTAGCCTACGTGGGCATAACCAGGGCGCAAAAAAACATATGCTTTACTTTAGCCAAAAAAAGACGCAAAGGAAGCGAACTACAAGACTGCCTCCCCAGCCGATTTTTAGACGAATTACCACAAGAAAGTTTAGAGTGGTATGGGAAAACAGGGGAGAAAAATGAGCACCAATCAAAAGTGTTAGCAAAATCGCACTTGGCAGGGTTAAAGAGCTTATTAGAGTAATGTAAAAGGGTTTTAAAGGCAGGAACGCAGATGCATCCCATTGAGTTATTAAAAACATGGCTGGAAGAGGAAAAATCCGCAAACATTCCTTATGCACAACATGCTGTATTATCCTCGCAAGGAATAAATGGACAGGCACACGGCCGCGTGGTTGCTATTCGTGAAATTAAGGAAGATAAACTCCTTTTTTTTACCCAAAAACGAACGCGCAAAGTTGAGGAAATAAAAAAGAACCCAGCTGTGACGTTGACCTTCTGGTTTGAACTGTCGGGACGAGAGGTTATTGTGGAAGGGGAAGCCATGTTTTTATCAGAAACGCAGAATAGGGATTACTGGAAGACTTATCCAAAACTTGCGCAAATTCGTTTTTGTAGCTATGCGCCAACATCGGGCTTGCCAATTGAAAATAAGCAGTTGCTAGAAGATAAAAGATTACAAATAGCAGAGCATAATCAACAAGAACAATCATTGCCGTTATCAAAAGATTATTGCGGAATATCAGTAAAACCTTTGAGATTTGTATTTTATGATTACCGCTTGGATGAATTGTCTGACGTCTGGGAGTATCAAATTGAAGGCTCTGAATTTGTTAGAAGACTTCTTTCTCCTTGAGAAACCACGTATTGCAGTTTGCCAAAAGCTAACACGTTAAATAGATCTTGGAGTACTCACTTGAGCGCAATTAGGAGGAATAATGAAAAATACGATTGCTAGTCAATTGATTAAACAAGAGCAACAATTATTAGATAGAACCGATTCTTTAGATATATTGGTTGATTTAATCGATGATGAGTTTATAGAAATTGGAAGTAGTTCAACTGTATACGATAAAGCCGAGGTTGTACGCTGGCTTGCAAGTGAAGATAAATCCGTCCATATTGGAACTTCATTCAAAGTAAATCAGCTTTCGGAGGATATTTTCTTATTGACCTACGTGAGTTCTATTAAAGATACCCCGGGTCCTGAGATAAAAAAAACAAATCTTAAATCCATTTTTTCAACTTTTTGAGCTTTAGAATGCTAATGGGATTTCTTTGAGGTTATAGATTATAAATGATGAGGATAGCGCCTATTGTGCGTTATAGCGCACAATAGTATAATTTGCTTTCCATGCGTCGTAAACGCACATCAGGCGCCACTCAATTGGGAAGCTGATATGACAAAGAAAGTTTTTTGGGATAATCCGTATTTGACAGAGTTAAATACGGTAGTCGATACGCTCGAGAATGATGAAATCACATTGCGAGAAACTATTTTTTATGCATTTTCTGGAGGACAAGAGAGTGATTGTGGAACGATAGAGGATTACCCAGTATTAGAGGCAAGGAAAGAAGGAAAGCAAATTTACTATAAGCTTCCTTCTGATCATAAATTAAAAGCAGGAGATCATGTACTAGTACTGATTGATTGGAGGAGGCGCTATCAATTAATGAGACTGCATTTTGCAGCGGAACTGGTATTGGAGCTTGTTTGTCGACGTTTTTCAGATGTAGTGAAAGTGGGTGCTCATATTGCAGAAGACAAAGCTCGGATAGACTTTCAGTGGTATGAGAAGATTTCTCCTTTTATTAACTCACTTCAGGAGGAAGCTCAGCACATTATTGATATAGATGAGGAAATTATCAGTGCATTTAGTGACGAAAAGAATGAAAGAAGGTATTGGAAAATCAATGAATTTGCCCAGGTTCCCTGTGGCGGTACGCATGTAAAACGTACCGGTGAAATAGGCCAAATTCGTTTAAAACGTCAAAATCCAGGTAAAGGAAAGGAACGGATTGAAATTTTTATATTATAAAGTTTATTCATTTGCCGTACTTTCAACTTTCATTATTTTATCTATTTGCTGGAATGCACTAGCAAGCGCATCTTGTTTCTTTTTTTCTCCTCGGTTAACACCCTCAGCCCTGATAAGGGTAATGTCATGAATGCCTAAAAAATTAAATACACGAAAGGAGGGCTCCCACACGCACAGTTTACTCGCATGCGGATACCTGCCGTGACAGGAACCCGCCAGAAAGGGAACCAGGTTAAAAAAAACGTGGGGTAATATCTTTGAATTAGTAATCTATCTACTCATTTACCTATTATTTCAAAAAAGGTAACAATAGGTCAGATCTTTGGTCCAACCTGTTCCCGCAACTCCCGCACAAACTGCTGAGTCCGCGTTTCGCCGCTGGAGAAAAACATCCGATGTTTAGCATACCGGGATAATTTTTCATTTTGCAACCGTGTAATTGGATCTTCCGCGCTCATGATAGCGCTTTTCAAAAGCGCTAAGCTGTTACGTTTTTCCTCAGTGGCATCGCTGCCTATGAAAGAGGGGTGATGCTTCTCTTTAAACCGATCAATGCGGAAACTAATATGTTGTTTTTGCCAATCAATCGAAGGCTTTTCTAAATGATCAGGTGGAGCTATATCTTCTTCAATTTCACCTTTCTGTTTTTGTACTGCGTGGGTAAAGCTCATTTTTCTACCACTAGCCCAATAATCCCAACCAGCGGCTAAATAATAAATCGGTGCAAAGACAAACTTTAGTAATTTAGTGGGCAAATCCAAGTCATGATTATGACTATGGCCAGGCGCCAAGCGTTCTTTGAGCATATCCGCCATATGGGCTTCTTCAGATTCATGCGTATGATCATGGTCATGTCCTTCATGATCATGGTGATGACAATGCGCATGCGCTTCGTTATCTGAATGACTTTTATGATGATGTGAAGAATTATAAAAGTAATGGGCATCTTCAAAGCCTTCACTAATAATTCCTAATAATGCCGAGAGAATTTGTGAAATTCCAGGCACGCGATCGGCAGTTACTCCAATACTTATTAAATGCCCTAAAAATAAAATAATCCGTAACGGGGTAATAGTAAGCTTTAAGACAATGCGGAAAGGATTAAAAATTTGTATCCAATTTTCATTTTCACGCAGTGTTTGATAGCTTTCTGAAATCCACTTACGAAGGCGTGTAAATATTCCCTCGGGATTTTTTAATTCGTTATCAATTAAATCTAAAGATTCGGCCGAGTTTTGGAGATTAAAAAACACCGAAGATAAACCCGTAATTAGAGGGTTGATAACACCCATAATAAAACCAGGCATTCTGGTCATCCAATGGAAAAGAGGTTTTGTCTCTTTTACTACGGTCCACCAGGTACCCGCTGTACAAACGGTCAAGGCAATGGCTAAGGTAGTCAATAGCAGTGCAGTACTCGCTAAAAAAACACTATAAAGACTAATTCCTTTTTTTAATTCATTTCTTACTCTCGTATACCAATTGGAAATGGTATTGTTAGTAATTAGATCGGTAATAGCATTAAAGCTCAGTAAACCATAGGCAGATCCCGCTATAATCGCCATAGGAATAATTAGCCAGGGTAGAGTGGCTACTGGTATCGCTGCGAGAAGAGGAATCGCGGCAAAGGTTTCCATTAATAAATAAGTGCTCCCAAGCCCCATAAATAATCCAGAGAAAAGGGTAAACACTTTGACTTTATTGAAGAGCGAGCGGCGATGACGTGTGGCTTCTTTCCATGATTTGCGCTGATGTTTGTCCATCCACGCTAATAACTCATTGACATAGGGATCTTTACTATTTCTCATGCTGGAAAAAAGTAAATGCGAAAAATATTTTTCCATATCTTTTAATGTTTTTTCCGCTCGTTTCTTTTCCCACGCACTTGCAGGGCTTAAACGCTCATGACCAAAGGCATGAACTATTTGTAATTGATGTTTATAGTCAATTACAAATTGTGGAACGTTCCTTTTATCAGATAAAGCATGAGTAAGAAGAAATTCATTCCCCAATTGGCGCTCCACAAAATTTGCTTTAAATAATTTATTTAAAGCGCCCTTCATATTTTGTAAATAAATTTCACCTTCATAGGCTACTGATAAAACAAGAGAAGCAAGTGCTAAAGACACTATGGGTAACAAAGAAAACATCCCGCCGAAACTTAATAAACCCAAAATAAGACTGGCGCCAAAAGTTAAGGAGTAGATTAAAAATTTTTTAGGTAATTTTTTTATTTGCATAATATCAATGGACAGAGATGAAGGAGAGCTAACTCTATACTAAATGATAATGATTATCAATAACTATTAGTGCAAAATGAGGACAGACTGGGTGTGGTGCTGAAGGCAAAATAATAAATTTGTTCCCAAAAACTTTTTTATCGGCCCCTAAAGGAAAAGCGTAAATTAAAACTTAAAATTTTTCTCTGTATGGAACTCTAATCGCGATATAATCATCTTTATTTTGTTTGCAGCTTATGAGTTATTTCCTCGATTTATCAATTTTAAAAGAAAACCGTAACTTTCGTTTAATTTATTCCGGTCAATTTATCTCTTTTATTGGGACGATGATTACTGGAGTAGCGCTCCCCTATCAAATTTATGATCTTACCGATTCCACACTAATGGTAGGTTTGCTGAGTCTTGCCCAATTGCTCCCGCTGCTTTTTACAGCGCTTATTGGCGGTGTTTTTGCCGATCGTTATAATCGACGTGGACTATTAATTGGTAGCGAACTATTCCTTGCTTTGGGTACACTCGGTTTAATTATCAATGCTAATACAGCCCAACCTCAAGTACTCCCGTTATTCATAATTTCTTCCTGTATGTCAGCGATTGTGGGTCTACACAGGCCTGCTTTTGATAGCATTATTCAACAAATAGTGAAACCTGAGGATTATAAAAAAGTAGGTGCATTGGGAGGTTTCAAGTTTAGTTTTTGTATGATTGTAGGGCCTGCAATTGCGGGGTTAATCCTTGCGCATTATGGCATAGTAATTACTTACTTAGTGGATTTTTTTACCTTTGCGTTTTCATTATTGAGTATTGTATTAATGCATCATATCCCTTCACCAGAAGATGCCGAGCATCCCTCCATTTTAACTTCTTTGAAAGAAGGGTTTTCTTTTGCTATGAGTCGTCAAGAATTAATTGGCAGCTATTTGGTAGATTTTTTTGCAATGATTTTTGCTATGCCTAATGCGCTTTTCCCTGCATTGGCACAACAATTTGGTGGTGTTAAAACGTTAGGTTTTCTCTATGCTGCGCCGGCGGTGGGATCGTTAGTCATTTCATTTATCAGTGGTTGGACCAATAAGATTACCCATGATGGGAGAGCCATAGCATTGTCTGCTGCTCTTTGGGGATTGGCTATTGTTGGATTCGGCTTGGCAAGTTCATTATGGTGGGCCTTATTTTTCCTGGCTTTAGCTGGTGCATTTGATGCAATTAGCGGGATCTTTCGATCGAGTTTATGGAATGAAACCATTCCACAAAAACTACGAGGCAGGTTAGCAGGGATTGAAATGATGAGTTATTTAAGCGGCCCCAAATTAGGAGATACCAGAGCGGGCTTGATAGCCGCGAGCTTAGGAATCCCCTTTGCTTTATTATCAGGCGGCATTTTATGTGTTCTCGGTGTAGGACTATGCTGTCTTTCCCTCCCTCGCTTTTGGAATTACCAGTCCAAGCGGGAAGATTTTTAGTTCAATTTGGGGTTTAATAGCTCGGAAATGGCTCATAATTTTCCATAGCGATTTAAGGCGTACTCTCCCATATTCTTGGCTATTTCCCCCTCGGCAAAAAATACTTTCCCGGTAATTTCTTTTTGTAGTAACCCTGCTTCTTCCTCATTGTGCGTACGAACGATAACCTCAATGTCTGGGTTTATTTGGCAAGCATATCGAATCATTTTCCTTACGTTAATAGTATCTGAGATGACAATGATGAGCATACTGGCTCGGGCAATATGGCCTTGAATTAACACGGAAGGATCAGAGGCATCTCCATACACTGCAGGAAAATTAGTGGCGCGGAGGTTTTCAATTATTTCGCGGTTCTCATCAACAACAACAAAAGGTATCGCCTTTTCAGAAAGTAAATGAGCCACACGCTTCCCCACACGACCATAACCCACTAATACTACTTGCCCTGCTAGATATTCTTCTTTAGTAGTCATTGGCAATTCAGCCAATGGATCGCTTGAACGCTCAAAAAAACTGAGCATTTTGGGGTAGGATTTTATCCATGCTTGAATGGGGTTTATAGCTTTAAATATAAGAGGGTTAATGGCTATGGATATCAGTGCACCGGCAAGAATAAAGTTTTGTCCTTCCTTGGGTAACATGCCTAAGCGTATCCCGAGTTCTGCCAGGATAAATGAGAATTCACCAATTTGTGCCAGGCTTGCTGATACGGTTAGTGCTGCTCGCAATGGATAGCGAAAAGCAAGAACGAGTGCAAAAGCTGCAATGGATTTTCCAATAACGATAATACCTATTACAGCTAACACTTGTAAGGGTTGTTGAACCAAAACCGCAGGATCAAACAGCATACCCACTGCGACAAAGAATAATACTGCAAATGCTTCTCTAAGGGGTAAGGATTCTTCGGCAGCACGATGGCTTAGTGAAGACTCACGCATAATCATCCCCGCAAAAAAAGCGCCTAAGGCAAATGAAACTCCAAATAACTTAGAAGCTACATAGGCAACACTAATTGCAGCAGTAATAACACATAAAGTAAATAATTCACGTGAACCAGTTCGGGCAACATGCCAGAGCAACTTCGGAAAAAACCGTCGACCGACCAAAAGCATGAATGCAATGAAAGCGGATACTTTAACAAGGGTTAGGCTCAGGACAAGCCATAAAGGTTGGACCATACCGACAGATGAACTACCAAGGCGGTGTGATAGTGGAGGGAGTAAAACAAGCACAACAATCATAACCAAGTCTTCGACTAGAAGCCAACCCACGGCAATATGGCCATTAATCGAATCGAGGGCGCCTCGCTCCTCCAAGGCTCGCAATAGAACAACCGTGCTTGCTACAGACAGCGAAAGTCCGAAAATTAGTGCGCTCCCATAATTCCAACCCCACATGATTGCAGTACATCCTCCAAGCAGGGTTGCTACAACAATTTGAACAATCGCACCAGGAATAGCAATCTTGCGGACCCGCATCAAATCGGATAATGAAAAATGTAACCCAACGCCAAATATCAGCAGCATAACCCCGATTTCAGCAAGTTCTTGGGCAATTTCTACATTCGCCATCAACCCAGGGGTAAATGGCCCAATAGCCACACCCGCTAATAAATAACCGACCAATGCTGGAATCTTAAAACGAGTAGCAATTAAGCCAAGGGTTAATGCCAAAGCAAAGCCCATAGCAATAGTAGTAATTAAGGGAAGCGAATGATGCATTTAAATAGTCCTTGTCTTAACTCTCAATATAAGCGAGATAGTTAGATATTAAATGCTAGGTCCAAAGGCCCAACGAAAAGATGCCACAGTCTTCTCTCATTATTAAGAAAGATTTTCTTTTGTTAAAAATCTATCAGATTCAAATGAACAGACTTTAGTGCCCCTCTTAAGAAATAATAAATTCAAAAGTTAATGCAATTTCTGTCCATTGGGCACACGCGCATCTACCGATGCTAAACAAATAGCCCCGGAATTATCAGAAAAACCTACTAATAAAAATTGCGAAGTAAAACCTGCAATATTTTTTTCTCCCAAATTAACGCAACCGATAACTCGTCGGCCAATCAAAGATTCTGGTGTGTAATGGATAGTAATCTGGGCAGAAGTTTGTAAAATTCCGATCGCGGGGCCAAAATCAACCCAAACCTTATAAGCTGGTTTTTTAGCTCGCTCAAAGGGCTCCGCCCTCACAATAATCCCCGACCGTAAATCAACTTTTTCAAAATCGTCATAGGAAATAGTCATGTTTGAATTTTTTAATTTCTATTGGTTGAATATTTCATTAATATGAATTTTTGGCAAATCTTTTACAAGCTGGCAGGCATTTTAAATACCAGGAATTCAGCGAAAAATTTTAGCGAATTAGGGGTGTCGCTCGTATTTTCAAATA
Organism: Legionella adelaidensis; assembly: GCF_900637865.1. Lineage (NCBI taxonomy): Bacteria > Pseudomonadati > Pseudomonadota > Gammaproteobacteria > Legionellales > Legionellaceae > Legionella > Legionella adelaidensis. The sequence continues at coordinate 147,524 of NZ_LR134433.1, read as the reverse complement.
TAGTTTAAGCAAAAAATAAAGTAGGGTCGGTTATTATGTTGATTATTTTTGGTGGATTACCGGGAACAGGTAAAACAACGATTGCAAAAGAAGTCGCCAAGCAGTTAAAGGCTGTATACTTAAGAGTGGATACTATCGAGCAAACGCTAAAGAATTTGAATAAGTACCCTGCTTTCTCAATGATAGGGCCTGAGGGTTATGAAATCAGTTATGCTATTGCGAAAGAAAACTTAGCTTTGGGTTTGGATGTCGTAGCTGACTCTGTGAATCCCATTACCATTACAAGACAGGATTGGATTGAGGTGGCGAAATATACAAATACTCCATTTTTTGAGATTGAACTAATTTGTTCAAACCAAAAAGAGCACCAACGTCGGGTAGAAGAGAGAGTTGCGGATATAGAGGGCCATAACTTACCTACATGGCAAGATGTTTTACATCGAGACTATGAGCCTTGGGAAACCAAGTCATTGACGATTGATACATCAAAATGTTCTATCAACGAGTCAGTGAAAATTATCATGGATTGCCTCGCACAAAATAATGCGCCTTGAAAGTAGGTGGGGCAGATAGCCGCTCAGGAATACAAGAGCTGCTATCAACTTAAGAGAATACTACCTTTGCTTTTCCAAAGCTTGCATAACTTTGTTAACATCTTGCTCAACAATCTTGTTGATTTCCGCAATTTCGTCAGAATAGCCGGTGGATTCAACAATCAAAGTAGCTACTTCTTCATAAAAACCATCGCGTTCGGCATGTTGTTTTTCCAAAAAAATTTTCATATCAGCTACCGGAAGCGAGGGAGCCTGTGCGTTTTTCATACGATCAAGTTGCGTAGGGATAGATACTTTCAAATAAACAACAAATTCGGAAGACAATAACTTCCGGCACGCTTCACTTAACACAACACATTCTTCCAGTAAAACCACCACATTTTCTTTTTCAATAGAATGAGAAATGATCTCAGCTTGACACCGATTAAACGCCGCTTCACCTTCTACACCTAAAATTTCATGTGTTAGTCGACCAATATAACGCTCAATACTTGGATTGGCATCGACGATTTGCCACCCCAATTTTTTAGCCAATGCTTCAGTAAATATAAATTTACCCGCGCCCATATGACCAACGATGAAGATACGTTTTGTCATTTTAATGTCCTCTTTATTTGCAGTAATGAAATGAATAGTAACATGTCGGTATGGAATGTCTTAAGTCTTGAGTATTTGTTCCTGTTTTAGGCTAGGGCAATTACTTAGGCGCTTTATATCCTCTTTTGACATATTAGAGGGAAAAGACATATGACAGTATTGATTAAAATATTGTCACGACCTATAATAAGACCAATAATGAGACCTATATTTAGGTCAAATTAAAGAGAGAGGTGTAAATACTATGGAACGCGTACTGGTTTCTTCTGTAGCGAGCATAAGCGAATTAAAAAAGAATCCAACAAAGCTTATAAATGGTGCTCATGGGCATCCTGTTGCTATTTTAAATCATAACTCACCCGCAGCCTATTTGGTTCCTGCTGAAACATTCAAGAAAATAATGGCTTTACTAGAAGAGCAAGGTGATGATTTATTGCTTGCATCAATTGTTAAAAATAGATTATCTAAGAAATTTACCCCAATTGAAGTTAGCTTAGATGACCTATAAGTTATCATTTCATCCAAAAGCATTAGAGGAGTGGAACAATCTTGATAATCGCATTAAAAAGCGCTTTAAAAAAAAGCTGGCCGAAAGACTAGATAATCCTCATGTACCAAAATCAAAACTCCATGGCGATCTAAGTCATTGCTATAAAATTAAATTATTAAAAGATGGCTACCGCCTAGTATATCAAGTAAATGAAAACTCCGTAACCGTTATGGTTGTAGCAGTTGGCCAAAGAGATAAAAGCAAAGCCTATGAGGCAGCAATAAAGAGGCTTAAGTAATTTAAAATTTACCCTTTGTCCTTACTATAAACCTATTCATAAACCCCTTTTATAAAAAACTTCTTTAAATGATAGTAATTTAAACCATAAAAATTGTTGCTGAAATAATTTGCATTGAGTGAAACATTTATTATCGAATCATAATTTGTTTCATTTGCGGAGTTGACTATGGAAACATCTCAAATAAAAATTAGCGAACTATCACGATTATCTGAAATTAATAAAGTATCAATAAGTCGGCTATTATTATCTTAAGTAATATCGCTCCTTCAGAAAATATGCACAAAAAGAATTTGTTAAACAGCTCAATTCAATAACCGCACTTTGCCTAGATCTTCATAAAATAATAATGTTGTAATTTATTTGCTAAAAATTATGTTGTAACTTCCTTTTGCGCCCATCCGGGTTTAACGCATAACTCTAATCATAAAGATTATTACGAGTTTTCGTTTACCCATTTTTGAATTTCTATCGTACTCTCTTTCAAAGTAGTAATAGCCTGTTCATATAATCTCTCCAATAAATCCCGCCCCCCCACTTTCCAATAGCGTTCTAAATATTGACAAGCCATTTTGATCTTCATGGTACCTACGTAGACTGCTCCTCCTTTAATCTTATGTGCAATTTGTTGCACTTTCTCCCAGTCGCCTTGCTCGTGAAAAGCTATCATTTTTTCTACATCTTGTGTAAGCGACTCATTAATCAATAACCTGAGCATGGAAGCGAGCATTGCTTTATCACCGGTAGTTTTTATTCCTTCTTCAACATCTAAAATTGGAAAGGGCTCTAGATTAAAAAACTCTTCCTCCAATTGAGGAAGATCTTTTGCATATTGGCCAGAATTCGAAACATCGGCATTTAGTGATTTAACAGCAAAAGTATTAAGAATATCCGAACAGTTTTTAGCAGTTAAAGGCTTGGTGAGTACAGCATTCATGCCAGCATCAATGCATCTTTTCTTATTCTCATCACCTGCGTGCGCAGTTAGCGCGATGATGGGGATGTGAGTATTTTTAGAAGCTTCTTCCAGTCGAATTTTTCGCGCTACTTCGTTACCATCCATATCGGGTAATCCGATGTCCATAAAAATTAAGTCATAGGATTTCTCTTTCCAAAGCTCAAGAGCCTTCTCTCCACTTTCGGCTATGTCAACTTTGCATTCAAAGGACTCTAGCATGGATTTCGCTACTTTTTGGGCAATTAAATTGTCTTCCACTACCAAAATATTAAATTGTATATGTTGGTTCTTGGACGGTTCATCTTTTTTTATTTGTTGAGCATAAGTAGCTTGGTACTGTTGTTCTAATTGATGATCAGCATTTTCATCAATCCCAAAATCATCGTCTAATAAAGATTCTTGCAATGGCAAAATAATAGTAAATTTTGTACCCTTACGTTGCTCACTTTCAACGTAAATTTCTCCTTCCAATTCATCAACAAACTGTTTTACAACTGAAAGACCTAGACCAGCACCTTTATATATGCCTTGGTAGGAGGGGGTGAGACGTCTAAATTGAAGATAAATATCTTGTTGTTTTTCTTTTGGTATGCCTACACCTGAATCTTCCACACAGAATCTTAAAATTACTTTGTTATTCTTGGGTTGTACGAAATTAGCAGTTAATTTTACAAAACCGTAATCGGTGAAATTAAGTGCATTTCCTACTAATTCAAGAAATATACGATGTAGCCTGATTTTATCTCCGAGGAAGTAAAGTGGGATTTTTGAATCAAAATCAAGGGATAAGGTAAGGTTCTTTTCAGCCGCTTTAGAAAGATTAAGGTTAATAATATTTTCTAAGCTCTTTTTTAGGTTAAATTTTCTTTTTAACTTGGGTATCTCACCAGAACTGACCCTAATAGACTCTAGGACTTCATCAAGTAACTCAAGCAACGCATGGCTCGAGACGATTAGATTATCTGCATACTCTTTAATTTTCTTCTCTGTGGATTCATTTTTAAGTATTTCTGAGAAACCCACAATTCCAGTCAAGGGTGTACGGATATCATGTCGCATATTTTCCAAAAATGCCGTTTTGGCCTTACTGGCCGCTTCTGCGTTTTCTATAGCTTTTTTCAGTTGTGTCTCATATTCCTTCTCTTTTGTAACATCTACGGCCACCCCAGTGACTCCACAACAATTTCCATTCGAGTCGTATATAGGAAATCCATTATCCAAAATCCAACGAATAGTCCCATCTGGCCTAATTATTCGGTATTTTTCAGAAAAACGTGCTTCCTCCCCTTGAATGGCAATTTTTTCTGCCATTTCATGAATAGGATTTTTTTGTAAGGCATCATCAGGGTGGAGGAAATTTATCCAAGTTTCAGGGTTTTTATAAAGTTCTTTTCGAGAACGCCCCCATATTTTTTCATAAGCAGGACTAATGTATTCGATTTTTTTAAAATCAGGACTACTTAGCCAATAGACATTTTCACTCTTGTCAGCGAGTTTTTCTAAAAAGATTCCTATATCTTCCAGGGATAATTTTTTTTTACCATCCTTTGCCATTTATTTTCCTTTGGGGTTCTCTATTATTTTAATAATAAATTGTGAAAATGTGTAAAATCCTATTCACTGTATAGTGAAAACTCTTTTGGATGGCATCCTGTTATTGGGGGATTGAGTTTATTTGATTTTGATTGTAATTCCGTAGGAATAGTAATTAGTATTGCCCGTGCCTCTATTAATAAATTATTTAATATTTCATTCTGGGTTTTGAGGTCTAAACAAGAGAAAGAATCACTAAACGAAGGTAGTTTATTTTTAATTGTATGGTGTTTTTCAACATCCAATTCTGCCAAAGTTATTAAGGTTTCTTCAAGTTGAAGGCGTAATTTATTATTTTTATTTTTTCTTGCTGTTCGCAATCTACTTTCGAGACGATCTAATAAATCTTTTAGATCATTTAAACTTTCGCTGCATGTTAGCCTTATTAGCCCAAGTTCTGCATTAAGACCGTAATAGGAAAGTGGTGAAATCATCACAAAATCTTCAAATAATAAAGAGTAAGCTATTTGTTCATCAGTGCAAATTATTCCATTAGTTTTTATAGCAGGGTAAGTTGCTTCAGAAATGGGCTCGCCGATAAGATCACTAAAATCCGCTAAACTGTAAAAAGTGCCTTCAATTTTATTTTGGTGAGGTACGTTTGCGCCAATATTGGCAAGACGTTTTTGTACGTACTCTACTTTGGGTTGATAAAAATTAATAATCGTTTGGATATCAGATTTCTTAAAATGGGCCATTGTTTCAGCATAAGCAAGTTGTAGTGAGACAGGTGAATGGCCGCAGTTAATTATATTAAATTGTACAAGTTTTGACATAATACAGGAATCAAAAGCCAGTGTTATAGCCATCCTTTCTCCTGCGGCGGACAAACCTTTTGTTGCCGAGCGCATGAGTATTATTCTTTTTTTTAAGTCAGGTGCAACAGACAGCAAAGAAGTATGCTTTCCTACAAATACCATTTCTGCGTAGGCTTCATCCAAAATAATAACCATTTCGGGAAACTTCCTTAAAACAGCTGCTATCGCAAGAAGTTCAATTTTATCTAAGACAGTACCTAAAGGATTATTGGGGTCACATAATAAAAATGCTTTTGGGTAAATGCCGTCCAATTTTGCTAGCTCATAAGCCGAGGTTATAGCTTCCTGCAAACTTTCAGCTGTTAATCGGCATTTAGGATTTTGCATGACATCTACAGGATGAAGAGTCGCTGAAGATTCAGCATACAAAGAATAGTAGGGAAAAGGGGTAACTATTCGGCATCCAGTGGAGCCGTCCATAATTGCGGAAAAAATTGCTTTAAGCGCCCCAGCGCCACCTATATTAAATAAAACATTCTGTTCATTAATTTCAGTTTGATACCAACTTTGCATTGCGGCAGCCATAGTTTTTCTGGCTTGAAGATTTCCTTGCGGGTGATCATAAGTAATCGCCTCACCGGAATGATTTAACCAATAATTTACCAGAAAGTCTTTCGTATACTTATGCAAGGACAAAGTTGGTTTACCAATACCAGCAAAGATCATTTTTTTTTTAGAGCTTGCAAGATGGTTTTCTCGTAAATATTGAGCCCACATTACTAAAAGCATATTTTTTTCAATTTTATTTGCAGGACAACCTTCAGGAGTAAACATGCACTCTCCGTATTGATAAATATAATGAATTACGTGGACAATATTTTTTGTTTCGCATAATACATTTTGTATATAAATTTGTCAAAAAATTAATTTGGACATAGAAAAAAGTTCATAATAATAGGGTGGCTCACATTAAATGAGGTAGGAGAATCTACGTTAGTTTGCAATCCATATACATGAAAGAGCAAAATTTATTTGAGTGCGATACCTTTAAAAAGGAATAATTTCTTTTAAGGAATTAAGTAAAATGATCTATTAAATCTTAACTAAAATTAATTTTGGATCTTGCGAGTTGCCTTTCACAAAGTATGATAAAGATATCAAGCTGATGGATCCAAAAAAGATTAAAATTATGCTGGGTAGAAATCCAAAACCAGAAAGATTGGCTAGCTTAAATGCAAGTAGGGGTGTGATGCCGCCACTTATGCTGCCCGCAAGTGAATATAATATACCTGTTGCGGAGCATCTTAATGATGGAGGAAAAATTTCTGTAATAAGTACCGGAGTAACAGCGAAAACACACGAGCAGGGAATTCCGATAAGTATATGTAGAAATAAAGTTAGATAAAAACTCCCCGTACACAAGAATATAAAGTAAGGAATAATTAAAAAGATAATGGAGAGCGTACCCAAAAAAAGAATGCTAGTGCGGCCATAGATATCTGACAAATATCCAAAAAATGGCAAAAAGCAAATTAATACTGCTAAACCTATGGAGTTTATCAAAAATGCATCACCAGTTGAGATTTTACTAAAATTAAAAATGTGAATGGGTGCATAAATAAACACTAATATAGTGACCGATACCCCAAATGCAACTAAGGAACAAATTAAAAAAGAATCAAATAGTCTAGATCGGATGGTTGTTTTCATCTCTATAAAGATTGCTTGAAAACTTCTTTTGGGGAACCGGGAGTTTTGCATGATAAATTCAAAACTCTCGGGGATACTTCTTCGTACCCACAGACCAAAAAACATGGTTAAAAGAGATACTAAAAAGGCAAATCTCCAGCTGTAATCTGGAATAGCACCTGAATTAATCATATGTACGATGCTTGTTCCAACTAACGATGCCAAAAGCATCCCACTATTAACTCCAAAAGCAGCCCACGACCCATAGAATCCTTTTTTATTAGGTGCACAGCTTTCAATTAATAGTGAAATTGAACTTATATATTCTCCTCCTATTGCCACAATTTGTACTAATCTGAAAAGGACTAAGAATAATATAGCGAATGCTCCAATGTGAGTATAGGAAGGCAAAATCCCTACTAGGGAAGTACACAAGCCCATTAATAGAATGCCAACGATTAGAACTTTTTTTCTTCCAATTTGATCTGCTAAAATTCCAAAAATTAAACTGCCTATAGGTCTTAAAATATAACTAATAAAAAAGAGGAAAAAAATATCAGAAAGATTGGAGCCTGGGGGTAAAAATTCGCTTGATAAGTATATTGAAAAAAGGCCCCAAATCCCAAACTCATACATTTCTAGAGCATTGCCGATAGCTCCACTAACGAGAATTTTTTTGGAAACTTTAAACATTATTCCTTCGGCCTTTGTAAAAGCTCTCCGGATTTAAGGAGCTCGTCTTTGAAGCCTAGAGAAGCAAAATTCTGAATTTTATCTATAAAAAGTATACCTTCTAAGTGGTCGTATTCATGCTGCACTACTCGTGCATGTAAATCGGAAACTTCTCTTTCAACAAAATTTCCTTCAAAGTCATATCCCCTATAACAAATTGATTTGAAGCGAGGAACTTTCCCTCTTAGCTCACCCACACTAAAACAACCTTCATAATTCTCAATTATAGTGTCCGAAATAGGAGTATAAGAGGGGTTAAATAAAACTGTGTAGGGTATGCTTGGTAAATGCTTATGAATGGGATGCTGTTTCATTCCGAATACAATGGCTCTTTTATTTATGCCAATTTGAGGAGAGGCCAATCCTACGCCTTTGTGTTCAATTAATATTTTAAATAAAAGATCAGAAAGTTTTTTTAATTCTTCTGTGCCAAACTCATGTGTTTGTATGGGGGTAGATATTTTTCTTAAAATTGGATTACCAATTTGTAATATATCATAATTACTCATATATACTCATTTATTATTTATTACCAGTTTAAGAGAACTCTGATTAGAATGTGTAGATTTTTTAGATTTAAAATTACTTGAGGTAATTAATTTATCTTTAAAGTGATAAGAGTTGTACATTGGGATTATAGAATTTAAAAAATAATCACCTAAGTCCATTATTTTATAAATGTTGGCTGTATAATATTCCTTTAATAATTTATTTTTAGATTTAGTAGCATATGAAAATAATAAACAAAAATTATTTAAATCTCTGCATATTGTGAAACCACTTGTGAGTTTATTATTTAGTAACTTTATTTGTTTTTTTTCTCTTAATTCATAACTATATTCATTTTCAAATTCCCACCAAATGATTTCATTTCTAACTTCATTGGGAGGTATGAAACATACATCATTCTCCCATAAATTTTGGTGAATCAAATTAAATTCAATACTTGGAATGGTTGAAAAAGCGATTATTTCCTTATTTGAATTAATTATTTTAAGCCCTATATAGTCTATATCGAAGAGTCCCTGTATTTCAAAAAAAATATTTTTAACTAATCTTCTATTTTCAAATAAGATTTCCAATAGCTTTGAATGAAGTATCGGCTTAACAGACAGAGTATTTATTTTCTCAAGCATTTGCCTTTTTTTCATTTTTTATTCCATTAAAACGAATAGCAGAATTTATCGAAATATTAATAATTTTTAGGATAGATTCATTATCAGCTTTGATGTGGGTTACGTCGCTGATTATGTCCATTATAAAGTTTACTAACTCTTTTTCATTTCCCGATAAACTGTATAGTGGGGCACTTTTTAATAAGATATATTCTAGGATTTCGGGATCAATCTGTATAAGTTGACTGTAGTCTAAATTTACTGGGCTTTCTGGCTCCTCCCCAAATAACAACCACCCGGGGGGGACGTTAAGCCACTTTGCAATTTTATAGATTGTGTCGATTTCTGGTAATGCTTCTCCCAACACATATCTTCTAGCCATTTGAATTGAGCAACCACAGACCTTAGCTATAGCGCTAATTTTCACTCCTGCTAGAGATTTAGTAGAAGATAATCCTTTATTGATCATCAATTTTTTCAACCGATGTGAAAAGTTATTAACGAAATACTCTCTTTTCATTAAATCTCCTTAACAAGAACAATAAATATACCTTTTAAGTTCAACGTTTTCAATTATCCCATAATTAAGTTAACTCAAAGTTTACTTTAATTTTAAATTAACATATTATGAAAACTTTAAAGGATTTACTAACAGCAAGGAGCAAAAAAGATGTCTCAAAAATCGCCGTATATTTTAAGTCTTATTTACAGGGAAAAGATTACAGAACTTTGTAAGTCCCTGGGTAAAATGGACTTAACCCATTTTGCGATGTATATCATTTTTAATGACAAAAGTACGTTTGCTTTATCAAATGTCTTCCCCTTTCTTAAATCCTACTATCAAGAGGAGCTTTATAAAGAGGACTATACTGTTACCCCGCATTTCTTAAATTTTCGTGAGCAGGGGTATTATTTATGTTCTGAGAATTTCTCAGGCTCTGAACGGCTAAAAAAGATTCTTGAAAATAATTATTCCCTATACCCTGTCTTTAATATCGTAAGACATCATTCCGAATGTACTTTTGTTTTTAGTGCCATACGCAATACGCCTTGTGAAACCCCCCATTCTTTTTATCAAAAGACCCTTTCCAAATTTGAAACATTTTGCACCGAATTTGTTGATGGGTGCCTGGATATTATTGTGAATTTTAATCCGCACTATCAGTTCTCTTTTATATTAAACGATAAAGCATTGCGCGATGCGGTCATTAAAAGAGGGTACGAGGAAGACCTTCAGTTAACCTCCCGTCAATTGGAGTGTCTTTGGCTTGCCATGCAAGGTAAGTCCGTTAAAGAAATTGCTAAAACTTTAGAAATTAGTTTTTTTACCGTGGAAAAACACTTTAAAAATATCCGGGAGATTTTTAGTTGTGATTCTTTGACCATTGCTATTTATAAAGCGATTCAAAGAGGAATTATTGGCAAGGTAAGTGGTATCCCTTCTGTTGATACAAAAAAATCTAGTAGTTTTGCAAGGCCTCAGGAAACAATCGACTAGTCCCTGTGGGGATTTTTTAAAAGTTTGGTTGTGGAAAACCACAACCAAAAGACATATAAACGCCTGGATATATTTTGCACATAAATTAGATCAATCAAGATCCCTCAAACAAAAATAGTTTTATTGTTTCAAATGGTATGAAGGTAAACCATTCTTTTTATATTCATTTGAATAACAATTTCGAAAACAATTTTTTATTGAATTTACAGTTTAATAAGTTTCGTCGAGCCATGGACATTGACTTAATTGGAACGCCTTATTCTACTAGCGATAGAATTAGCATAGGTGAGAAGGATTAAGAAATGAATAGTGTCCTATTTTAATTTAAATGGTGTATTATCAGGATCAGCGCCAATAAGCCCTAGAACCCAAGGTTTTTTACAGATAACGGTGCCTATTTATTGATAGTTTAATGGATTAACAAAAAATGACTGAGAATATGGCGAATTGTCCTACGGTGACCTCAGGTCATATCACTGTTCTTCGTTTATTTGATCTTGCTTTTGCAATCGATCTCGTTAAGGCAGAAGCTTTGTGGACTAGCCAAGCTCGCCAGGGTGGACGTATTAAATTGGCGAATACGCCAAAAAAAGCGATTGATTTTGGCGAAGCCCCTCTTAGTCTTGCATTACCAACGATCCATGTCAGTTTAGAAAAGCCTCAAGGCTATGTTGAAATGGAAGCGAATGTCACCGCGCGGCTCTATGCTTTTGGTGTTGTTACATTGGCATTGCAAATCCAAGCAGATAACCTTTCCTGGGATGATTACACTACTCGGGTTAATGCGATAGAACAGGCTATTGGTCCAAGAACGGATGCTATTATCTGGTCCAATTTACTCGAAATGGTGCGTGAACAGATTGGTGAGGCGTTTACCCGCCCTCATCGCTCGGAGCTTGTGGAAGATTATCTAGTGGCGACTGTTCATCATTTTTCTACACCCGTCCCTGCGGCAACCTTGGGTCGAGAAATTGATCTGGTTCCTTTACTTAGTGGTGAAACACGTCCCTTGAGTGAAGGGGCAAAAGCTGATTTGCTGAGTCGTCGCTTCAGTTATTTTACTGATGATTTAGTTGTCCTTACCTGGGATCGCGTTTTCATTTATGAACCGCATCACGGAACAGATGTTGCTGAGGTGCTTGAAGTTGCCAATGCTCAATTCTTACAAATGCGTTATTACGATGAATTACTAGATGCGGAACTACCAAAAATGTACGATTTGGTGGAAGAGGCTACCCGTCATCGCAGCTTAGGATCGCGCCGTTTTGCTAACCTTGCTCGTCGTTTATATACATTAGTGGCCGAAACAACCGAACTTACTGAAAAGGTCGACAATGCTTTGCAAGTTACTGAAGATGTTTATCTTGCGCGTATTTATACCGCAGCGCTAGATTTATTCCGGGTTAAAGCGGTAAGTAATGCTGTAGATCGCAAATTATCAATTATAAGGGATACCTACTCAGCTCTCTATGACGAGGCTGCCAGTGCTCGTGCAGGGTTGATGGAGATAGCAGTTATTGTGCTGATATTTTTTGAAGTGGTACTCGGGGTGTTACATTATTTTTAAATTAAGGGAGCCATAGTACTTTATTTTATGGTGAGCGATTTACTCTCATTCTAAATTTGAAGGAAGAGAGTAAACGGGTACTTATCAGGCCATGCTAAAAACAACTCGATATTGATTTGACAGGACGAAAACCGGCTGTATATGAAATATTCTCAAGGAGAGGTAATGTTACAACGTCTACGCGAAGAGTTATAACAATTTGCCATCCCGCCGCAGGAAAGAAAAGCACAGTTCTTTTGAAAGAAAACCTGGTTAGCGGCAACCAGGTTATACTTGCTGGCAAGTCTAAGGAGCAATAGACGCTATTTTGGCATTAGCAACTGTAATCATCTCCTTTGCAAGCCCTTTATGGCCACTGGCTGCAAAAAAACCAAGTCCACCGGCTGCTAATAGTGCACCACTCGCTACGCCCATGGTAACGCCTACACCACCAGTAAAAACAATTACAGCGGAAAGAGCTATAATATATGCTCCTAATCCCATCATGAGCTTACCTACCCAACGCAAGTTTTCGGATCCTTTGCCTTGATATGATAAGGCTCTTTCTTTATATTTTTCTGGAGTCATCCTATTGCTTAAAAGTGCTGTCGTATCCTTAATAGCATATAATAAATCACTTAAATGCTCTTTTCCTTCTTCTCTAAGCTTTATAATTTGATTCATTACTGCTTGGACTCTCATTTTAATCTTTTCATCATTTTGAGCTGTTAATAATTCTTGCAAGGTACTTATCTCATTATTAATTTCCCATACATATTCAGCACGTTCAATGTTCAAGTTATTCTCTAATAATTTACGATGTAATTCTTGGTTATCAATAAATCGGGAAAAAGATTCTTCAGTTACACGCAGCGAACACTTAGCTCGAAGGATTGGGACTAAAACTTTTTGAGCAATACTTTCTGCCAATGTGCAATCAAATCTAGTGTCTGTATTCTGGGCCCTTTTTTTGGCAAGTTCTTTAAGCGTGTGCAGTACTGCTGTAGTTTGAAGACTAAACTGCAAATTCTGCATAGGATCAGGTATAAAGCTGGGAAACTCTGTCTCTAGAGTAGATTTAGAATAAGAGAAAAAGTTTGAAAATCTTATAAGGAGATTAGTGCCATCGTATTTGCCGATATATGCTACAAGCAAGTCAGCTAAAAAATTTTCAATAGGATTCTGTTTATTACTGGAAAAATTTAATTTTACTAAGTGCTCAATCACCTTTAACATTTCTTTTAAAGTGAAGGTTTCTACCATCTTCTGTGCAATCAGTGCACGATCTTGTTTGGATAGATCATCTAATTGGGCAATATTTTGGATATCAAGTAAATTTATCTTTTTATAACCGAGTACAATTGTAAGGGGCATATTTGCTTCCGAGATGAAAATTTATAGTTAGGCCGCATTTTCTCAACAAGCAAATTTTTTGTCAATTAAAAGATCATTTTGTTTGCAAAATCACCGATCATTGGGTTGTTAAAAATAATCGGAAAAGGGAAAAATGTTCACTACCTCCATCAATAAAGAAAAGATAGGGATTGACTGGCGCACAATGATTACTGATTATTTATGCATAGTTAATTTAATCCGATCAATATTTAACAATTTAGGGTGGATGTTGCGTGAAATGGGAAAACGGGATGAGAAATTGCTCATTGAATTTCTTGAAAAATATGCCAATCAAATTCCAAGAACAATGTTGCGGTATTCTATTGAAAAATTAGATGCTGAACGAAAGCTCATTTATCTACACAGGTAAATGATAATCCTGTAATTAAAGCGGTATAATCAGGTTTTATGTCTCTCACATTAAATAATGAAGATTTGGATTGATGGTGACGCCTGTCCTAAGGCGATTAAACAAATTTTATTCCGTGCAGCGGTAAAGCGCCGGGTAATGGTAATCATTGTTGCCAATCATTTACCAGCGATCCCCCCGTCAGCTTTCATTAAGCGAGTACAAGTAGAGTCTGGATTTGATAAAGCAGATAAATATATAGCTTCGCAAGTTGAACCTTCCGATTTAGTGATTACCGCTGATATTATTTTGGCCGATGAAATAATTACTAAAAAAGCGCTTGCTCTAAGTCCGCGAGGAATGTTGTATACCTCTAACAATATGAAGCAGATTTTAGCTATGCGTAATTTGAATGAATCGCTCAGGGAAAACCGCCTCATACGTAGCGGTTTAGATGTCTTAAGCGCAAAAGAAGTGCAAAATTTCTCGAACCATCTGGATAAAATTATTACGGCTGCACTTTAGATTACCTTCGATTCAATGTTTTTTTGAAAATGGTATTCTAAAGATTTATTCATAATGAATAATGTCATGAATCCGAGCTAGCTCTTCGGTGAGGTTACGGTATCCATGGGGTTGATTCGCGTTGAAGCGAAGTCCTTCCCCTTTTTTTAGGGGTTGCCATGTGCCATGGATGAATACCTCCATGTTCCCCTCTACCACCACTATATGTTCTATAACCCCATGTTTATGCGGTGGAGATAAATGCTCGCATCCTGGTAACAATTCAATAATAAATAGCTCGAAGCGTAATTCTTTATCAAAGGGAAATAAGGGGTGTACCCGTATTTTTTTATCTTGTGGATGCAGGACTTTAGTATCGCCTGCCCGGTATAAAGGGTTGTTTGTTTCTTCAGAAATGTCTTCAATAAAAGAAGAAAAAGAGGTGCGAAAGCCGGTGGCTATCTTCCATAAAGTAGCAATGGTTGGGCTTGATTCCTCGCGCTCGATTTGCCCCAACATGGCTTTGGAAACTCCTGTTTCCAGAGCGGCTTTATCTAAACTCCAGCCGCGCTCACGCCTTAAATTTTTTAATGTAGTCGAAATTCGTTTACTAATACTTTGCATAATTTTTAAAAGCTACTTGTGCGTTTTAGCGCACGTAGATATAATGATATTTTATGCGTTATAACGCACGTCTTGAAATAGGAATATATAATGGCAGAAATAATACCTTTTAAAAACAAATTAGTCGCTGTTTTAAATAAAAGTATTGAGCCCGGTAAAGTGATGAACGCACTGGCCCATATGTGCATTGGCCTGGGGGCGGAAATTGGTAAAGAGGATTTACGTTTAACTGATTATCGCGATGCCGATGGGGGCTCTCATCCTTGTATTTCTGAGATACCTTTTATAATTCTTTCGGAAAATTCAAATAAAATAAGGAAATTACGTCAAGAAGCCCTGAGTCAAGGAATACTTTTTAATGATTTTACCGACACAATGACTATAGGAACTTATCAAGAACAAATTGAAAGAACAGCCCAGGTCAAAGACGAAAATTTAATTTATTACGGTATTGTATTATTCGGTGATTGGGATAAGGTGAGTAACATGACGAGAAAGTGCTCTCTTTGGCGTTAAGAGGTATTATGCCGAAGCCCGCTTGAAAAATGGATTTCTTTTATAAAATATAAAATCACAAGGTAAATCAATGAATAGAATAAAAATAAGAAGGCTTTTGGGGGCATTTTTCTTATTATTTTCCTCTGTTGCAACATCTGCTGTATTGTCTGAGCCTTTAAAAATGCCAAATTGCTTGGCGGATAAACTATCAAATTATATGCTTCTTGCCAAAGATAGTGATTATTCTATTGTTGATGTACCTGTTGAAGATATTCCAAAAATTAAAGAGTTAGCTGAAAAAGAGCATTGCGGTCTTTTTGTAAATGCAAGCACAAAAATTCCTGAAGTTTCCCTGTCAGAAAAAAAAGCGCATGCTCAAGCATTTTTGAAAAATAATATTTCTCCCAAGTTTAGTGAAAACAACTATGTTTTATTGCACCCTAAAGAAGTACGGGAAGCTTTATCCCACGTAGTTCCTGATAATATTTGGGTAACGGTTAGTGAGTTGACGCAGTTTACTAATCGTTCTTCAACGCAAAATAATGGCAAAAACACGGCTTTTTGGTTACAAGAAAAAATTGAAAAAATGGTCAAAGAGTCGGGTCGTAATGATGTCAGTAGTTTTTTTGTGCCAACGCTTGGGCGCTATATACAGCCCTCCTTAGTTACTGTTATTGGTAAAAACAATAAAGCACCGGCAGTTATTATTGGTGCGCATATGGATACCTTAGGCAGTTTAGATTCAGTGCGCATGCCAGGGGCAGATGATGATGCCAGCGGTCTCGCAAGTAGCATGGAAGCGGCGCGGGTTTTGCTGTCTTCTCAGTTAGAATTTAAAAGGCCTATTTATATTGTTTGGTATGCAGCGGAAGAAATGGGATTAGTGGGATCGCAGCGAGTCGTGCAACATTTTAAACAAAATCATCTTCCCGTTTATGCTGTTTTGCAATTAGATATGACAGGGTACAAAAAAGATGAAAATTCAATGGATAAAACCATTTGGATTTTTAGAG
This sequence comes from Legionella adelaidensis, assembly GCF_900637865.1. NCBI lineage: Bacteria > Pseudomonadati > Pseudomonadota > Gammaproteobacteria > Legionellales > Legionellaceae > Legionella > Legionella adelaidensis. The sequence goes on along the minus strand of NZ_LR134433.1, from coordinate 131,313 downwards.
ATTATACTGATTTAAGCCTCAGTAATTTTGTCAGTAAACTGATAAAAAACTATATTAATGTGCCCATAGGTTATTCCAAATGCGGCTATGGTTGCAGTGATCATTTTTCTTGGCATGAAGCGGGATTTCCCGCTGCTTTCCCGTGTGAAACCTCGTTCGAGGATCACAACCCTTATATTCATTCCGCTTCAGACAAAATAGACCCTTTAGATTTGGAACATATGACCAATTTTTCAAAACTTGGAATTGCTTTTGCGCTTGAATTAGCTTTGGGTTAATTCCTTACATCTTTATTTTTGGCAGCAAGGGGCGGACAATGGGTTTCGCCAATAACTTGGCCTGTATTATCAATGGTTTTTATAGCCACAGGGAATTTCCACAAGGTATATAAATGCTTTAACACGTCTTGTGTTGAAGCGTCTAAAGGCACCCGGTTTTGCTGAGTATAATGCAAGGTCAGTGCGCGATCGCCTTCTAAATCTACTGAATAAATTTGTATATCCGGCTCTTGATAGCTTAAGTTATATTGCTTGGATAAAGCCTCTCGGATTGCTTGATAACCTTGATCATTATGGATGGCATTGACAAAGAGTTCAGGCTGTCGGTCATCATCAATTACATGGAATAACCTAAACTCGCGAATAATACGCGGAGATAAATATTGTGAGATAAAACTTTCATCTTTAAAGTTACGCATGGCACTGTCTAAGCTAGTTAACCAATCACTGTTCGCCAAACCTCCAAACCAATGTTTGTCTTCCTCTGTGGGATTTTCACAAATGCGTTTAATATCCTGCATCATGTGGTAACCCAAAGTATAAGGATTTATACCGGTATAATAAGGACTATTATAAGGTGGCTGATAAATTACATTCGTGTGGTTTTGTAACACCTCCAACATAAATTCATCTGTTACAAGTCCTTCGTCATATAATGCATGTATAAGCGTATAATGCCAAAAACACGCCCAGCCTTCATTCATGACTTTTGTTTGCCCTTGCGGGTAAAAATACTGGGCTATTTTACGAACAATACGCACGATTTCACGTTGCCAAGGTTTCAATAAGGGAGCATTTTTTTCAATAAAGTAGAGAATGTTTTCTTGTGGTTCTACGGGAAATTTTTGTTTTTCATGACGATGAAGATTTTCTTTGTTTTGTGGGATAGTCCGCCATAATTCATTTATTTGCGATTGCAAATATACTTCTCTATTTAATTGACGAATTTTTTCCTCTTGAATGGATAAAGGCATAGGATGTTTATACCGGTCCACACCATAACTCATCAAGGCATGGCAGGCATCCAAGATGGCTTCTACTTCATCAATCCCATATTTCTCTTCGCATTCACTCACGTAATTTTTTGCAAATACTAAATAATCAATAATGGCATCAGCAGAGGTCCACATTTTGAATAAATAGTTACTTTTGAAAAAAGAGTTATGACCATAACAAGCATGGGCTATTACCAATGCCTGCATAGCCATTGTGTTTTCTTCCATTAAATACGAAATACAGGGGTTGGAATTTATAACTAATTCGTAAGCTAACCCCATTTCACCGCGCTGATAACTTTTTTCTACGCCAACGAAATGTTTCCCGAAAGACCAATGATGGTAGCCAATAGGCATACCTACTGAGGCATAAGAATCCATCATTTGTTCGGCATTAATCACTTCAATTTGATTTGGATAAGTATCCAAACGAAAATCTTTTGCCAAACGCCCTATCTCGCGTTCATACGCTTGTATTAATTCAAAAGTCCATTCTGCTCCGGTTGATAACGGTTTTTTCTTTTTCATACCGTTTTCCTTTTAAATAATTCGCGAAATACAGGATAAATATCAGCGACGTTATCAATATTTTCCATGGCAAAATTTGAATAGTGTTCTCTGACCTGCTGGTAAACTTCCCATAAGCTTTGGTGGTGGCGAGGCATAATTTCTATGTATGCAAAATATTGTAGCAAGGGCATGATTTTTTCTTGCAGTAACTCCAGGCAATAGGGTGAGTCGGCATTCCAATTGTCGCCATCAGAAGCTTGGGCAACATATATATTCCAGGACTGCGGGCTATAACGGGCCTCAATAATATTACTTAATAATTCTAAAGCACTGGAAACAACAGTACCTCCCGTTTCACGGGAGTAGAAGAAATCTTCTTCACTTACTTCGCGTGCCGAAGTATGGTGGCGAATAAATACTAACTCTATTTTCTCATAGTTTTTGGTTAAAAAAAGATACAGCAAAATAAAGAAACGTTTAGCTATATCTTTTTTGGGCTCGTCCATGGAGCCTGAAACGTCCATAATACAAAACATAACTGCTTGAGTAGAGGGAGAAGGTATACGCACACGGTTGTTATAGCGTAAGTCAATCGTATCAACAAAAGGAACAGACTGAATTTTTTTGCCATAAAATTCAATGTCTCTTTTGAGACGAGCTATTTCTATTTCATCCGGTTTTTTTTGGTTTTCTAACGCTTTTAGCTCTTCCTCTGCTTCCTTTAAACGGCGTTTATAAGGGGAAGCTAGCGCAACCCTTCTGCCCGTTGCTTGACGCATAGAGCGTAATATATTGATGTTAGTAGGTGTACCGCTTGTGGTTACACCGGCACGTACCGTTTTATACGTGTTAATTCTAGCCAATTCTTTTTTAACCAGATCGGGGAGTTCTAAATCTTCAAAATATAATTCGAGAAATTCTTCCCGCGTTAACTGAAAGACAAAATCATCTTCGCCTTCGCCATTATTACTCGCTTGTGATCCACTACCTGAACCACCCGAAGAATGGCGTTTTATACGATCGCCTGCCATAAACTCATCGTTACCAGGTAGGATGCGCTCTACAATGCCTCCAGGGCCAGGTTGGAAACGCGGTTCAGAAATATCTTTAGCGGGAATTGTTACTTGTTCGCCTTTATCAATTTCAGTAATACTGCGTCTACCAACGGCGTCAGAAACTGCTTTTTTAATCTGGTTTTTATACCGTCGTAAAAATCGTTGTCGGTTGACAGTGCTTTTTTTCCCCGCATTCTGACGACGGTCAATAAGTTGGGTCATTATTCCCCCTAAACTTTGCCTGATAGGCTCCCAAAAGGGAATGCATTATTGTGATTTGCGAACGCGCAAGTACCATTCACATAAAAGTCGCACTTGTTTTGGTGTATATCCTTTTTCCACCATTCGAGAAATGAATTCCTCGTGTTTCTTTTTATCCTCTTCGGAAGCTTTCGCATTAAAAGAAATAACAGGAAGCAGATCCTCTGTGTTAGTAAACATTTTCTTTTCAATAACCGTTTTTAATTTTTCATAGGTATTCCATCGAGGATTTTTACCGGCATTATTCGCGCGAGCACGTAAAACAAAGTTTACTACTTCGTTACGAAAGTCTTTAGGATTAGAAATACCTGCGGGTTTTTCAATTTTTTCAAGGTCTACATTCAAGGCAGCTCGGTCGAGAATTTCTCCCGTATCGGGATCGCGGTAGTCTTGGTCTTGTATCCAAAAATCGGCGTAGGTCACATAGCGGTCAAAAATATTTTGTCCATATTCAGAATAAGACTCTAAATAGGCCGTTTGAATTTCTTTACCGATGAATTCTACATATTTTGGTGATAAATATTCTTTAATGAAGGTTAAATATTTCTCATGTAACTCTTGTGGTAATTGCTCTTGATCAATTTGGCGCTCCAGAACATATAATAAATGAACAGGGTTTGCCGCAATTTCCGAATGATCAAAGTTAAATACTTTTGACAAAATTTTAAAAGCGAACCGGGTAGAGATACCACTCATTCCTTCATCAACACCTGCAAAATCACGGTATTCCTGGTATGACTTGGCTTTGGGATCTGTATCTTTAAGGCTTTCACCATTATAGACGCGTAATTTGGAATATATGCTGGAGTTTTGTGGTTCTTTTAAGCGGGTAAGAACAGAAAATTGAGCTAACATATCCAACGTGCCTGGAGCACAAGGTTCATTAACCAAGGAACTATGCTCTATCAATTTTCGATAAATTTTTATTTCTTCCGAAACTCTTAAGCAGTAAGGTACTTTAACTATATTAATGCGATCGATAAAAGCTTCATTGTTTTTATTATTTCGAAATGATTGCCATTCCGCTTCATTAGAGTGCGCAAGAATAATTCCCTCAAAAGGAATAGCAGAAAGCCCTTCCGTGGGATTGTAGTTGCCTTCCTGGGTGGCGGTTAATAAAGGATGAAGTACTTTAATCGGTGCTTTAAACATTTCAACGAATTCTAATAACCCTCGATTAGCACGGCACAAGCCTCCTGAGTAACTATAGGCATCCGGGTCATTTTGAGAAAATTCCTCAAGTTTTCGAATATCCACTTTACCTACTAAAGAGGAAATATCCTGGTTGTTTTCATCACCGGGTTCTGTTTTGGCTATAGCAATTTGGCGCATACGGGAAGGTTTTAATTTAACTACGCGGAATTGGTTTATATCGCCATTAAATTCATGCAACCGTTTAATTGCCCAAGGTGACATCACATAACGAAGATGACGATCGGGAATGCCAAATTTTTCGAATAAAAGCTGCCCGTCCTCTTCACGATCAAATAAAGATAAGGGTGAATCAAAAACAGGAGACCCTTTAATAGCGTAAAAAGGGACTTTTTGCATGAGCTCTTTTAATTTTTCAGCGATGGAGGATTTTCCGCCCCCTACAGGACCTAGTAAATAAAGCACCTGTTTAGTTTCTTCCAAGCCCTGCGCGGCGTGTTTTAAAAATCCGACAATTTGTTCGATGGGTTCTTCCAACCCATAAAAATCATTAAAAACTTTATAACGTGGGATAACTTTATTGGAGAAAATACGCGATAAAACAGGATCATGGCGAGTGTCTACTAATTCGGGCTCTCCGATAGCCATTAATAAGCGTTGTGCAGGGTTTGCATAAGCTGAGGGATCATTGCGGCAAAGCTCTAGATATTCGTCTAAGGATAATTCTTCTTCCTGATTGTCTACAAACCTCCTAGTGTACCCAGCTAAAAATTCTTGCGTATTCATGATAATCCCCTTTGCATTTAGCTTATAAACGCGAGAAACTCCTTTTACTACTTTGAGTATAGTTTAAAATTTAAAGCTACAAATATTTTTTTTACTGAAATTATTATTATTTTCAAAAAGATTGCAGTATCCATGTATAACGAGGAGCTTAAAAGATGTCAAATGTCACTATATATCGAAATGATTATCAACCCCCTAATTTTATAGTAAATAATATTCATCTTAATTTCGATTTATTTGATGATCATGCTTTAGTTAAAAGCGAACTTTCTTTTACCCGACAACATCCTGGCCCGCTTTGTTTATATGGTGATGAGCTTGAGTTAGTAAATATTGAAATGAATAATGAAAAGCTGGATGAACGGGCTTATCGACTTGAAAATGATAACCTTCTACTTACAGAATGTCCGGAGCATTTTTCCCTAACAATAACTACACGTATAAGACCGCAAGAAAATACGAAGCTTTCTGGTTTATATCGTTCAGATGATATGTTTTGTACACAATGCGAAGCAGAAGGGTTTCGCCGCATTACTTTTTTCCCAGACAGACCGGATGTGTTAACGTCTTTTACCACGCGTATTACTGCTGATAAGAAAAAATATCCGGTATTGCTCTCTAATGGTAATTTAATTGAATCAGGAGAACTGGAAGAGGGGCGTCATTGGGTAATCTGGCAAGATCCTTTCAAGAAACCCTCTTATTTGTTTGCTTTAGTTGCGGGCGATTTGGCTTGTGTGCGTGACGAATATACGACTATGTCAGGTAGAACAGTTGATATTCGAATTTATGTAGAGCCGGGGAACGAGGATAAATGTGACCATGCCATGGCTTCTGTAAAAAATGCAATGCGTTGGGATGAAGAATCCTTTGGTCGAGAGTATGACCTGGATATTTTCATGATTGTAGCCGTAAGTAACTTTAATATGGGGGCAATGGAGAATAAGGGGTTAAATATATTTAATTCAAAATATATTTTAGCCAGACCTGATACAGCCACCGATCAAGACTATATAGATATTGAAGGTGTAGTGGGTCATGAATATTTTCACAATTGGACAGGCGATCGTGTTACTTGCCGTGACTGGTTTCAATTAAGCCTTAAGGAAGGTCTGACCGTTTTTAGGGACCAAGAGTTTTCTCGTGACATGAATTCGCGTGATGTATTCCGAATCGCTGATGTAAGAGTGTTAAGAAATTCGCAATTTCCTGAAGACGCGGGGGCCATGGCACACCCCGTTCGCCCTGATTCTTATCAAGAAATAAATAATTTCTATACCGCGACAATTTATAATAAAGGAGCGGAAGTTATTCGTATGCAACAAACGATTTTAGGAAAAGAGGGCTTTCGTAAAGGGATGGATCTCTATTTTGAACGCCATGATGGCCAGGCGGTTACTATTGATGATTTCGTTGCGGCGATGGAAGATGCCAATAACGTGGATTTTACTCAATTTAAACGCTGGTATAGCCAAGCAGGCACACCTGAAGTTACGGTAATCGAAGAATTTGCTAATAACAAATTGACGCTTACCCTAGAACAACACTGTCGACCTACTGCAGATTCTAAAGAAAAATTACCGTTTCATATCCCGCTGCGTATAGCTCTTTATACAAATCAAGGGGAGTCTATCACTCTAAAGCAAGAATTAATTGAATTAAAAGAGAAAAAACAAATTTTTACTTTTGAAAACATTGCTGAAAAACCAATTATTTCTCTTTTAAGAGACTTCTCTGCTCCCATTACCTTGCATTTCAAACAATCACAAGAAGATTTAATTCGCTTATTACGTTTCGAAAGCAATGGCTATGCCAAATGGGATGCCGCACAACGGCTAACGCTTAATTGTTTGACGCATTTCTATAATACTAATGAAGAAGAGTGGGAGTTGCCGGAAAGTTTAATAAATACTTACGCCCATGTCCTGCGTGATGAAGGTTTAGATTACGCCTTACGTGCGGAGTTGATTACCTTACCTAGCTATGAGGATGTTGCTTCTTGTCTTGAGGAAGTAGATGTAATTAAGGTGGAAAAGGCGCGTGATTTTTTCCGTTCGCAATTGGGGTCAGCCCTATTTGAGAGTGCTCATCAGCTTTATGAAAAATTATGGCAAGCAGAAGATCACTTGATGAATAATAAAGCATACGGGCGACGTAAGCTACGCAATATGTGCTTATGGTTTATGATGAAAGCAGACGAAGAAAGAGCCATTTCCCTTTGTCAAACGCAATTTGCTCAAGCAAAAACGATGACAGATCAAATTGCAGGCGTAGGTTTAATAGCTAATTCGCACAGTGAAGTACCACGTAAAAGTGCTTTAGCTCAATTTTATCAGCAATGGCAAAACGAAGATTTGGTAATTGAAAAATGGTTTGGTATTCAAGCAACCAGTGAATTGCCTCATACTTTAGAAAGGGTAAAAGAATTATTAAATCATAAAGATTTTACGTTTAAAAACCCTAATAAAGTAAGAGCTGTTATTGCTAGTTTTTGTCAGGCAAACCCACGAAATTTTCATGCTGAAGATGGCAGTGGTTATGCTTTCTTAACCCAAATGTTAGTAAAAATAGACGCATTAAATCCACAAATTGCAGCACGTTTAGCAACACCTTTTACCCGGTGGCAAAAATTAAATAAGGAAAGACAAGCTTTAATAAAAAAAGAGCTTAATTATTTATATGGGTGTGATTTATCCAAAGATTTGCGAGAATTGGTTTCTAAAAGTTTAGAAGCATAAAATGAAAAAAAAATACTTTGCAGTTATGGGCAATCCAATTGCCCATAGTTTGTCGCCTCACATACATAGCCTATTTGCCAAGCAAACAAATGTTGCGCTTATTTATGAAAAACTTTTAATTGAAGAGCAAAGGTTTGAAAGTGCAGTTCATCAATTTTTCTTGCAGGGCGGGCAGGGATTGAATATCACGTTACCTTTTAAACAGCGCGCCTTTGTAATGAGTGCAGTCAAAACAGATAGATGCCATACAGCTGGTGCTGCAAACACTCTATGGATCAAAGAAAGCAAACTCTATGCCGATAACACGGATGGGGTTGGATTGATTACGGATCTTGAACGCTATACTGCCATTGAAAACAAAAAAATATTAATTCTAGGCGCAGGGGGTGCCACGCGCGGAATATTGACTCCTTTATTTTTAAAATCACCTAAAACTATTACGGTAGCTAACCGAACCTGGGCAAAGGCAGAAGAATTACAAAAGGAATTCCCCTTCATACATATTTCCCCGATGGAGCAATTAGAGGGTGAATACGACCTCATTTTAAATGCTATTTCCATGCGCTTTGATTTTTCTCATGCTCTGTTTTCTAAAAATTTATTTAAAGACTCCTCTTTGTGTTATGACTTATCTTATAACCTGGAAAGACCTACGCCTTTTGTTGCGTTAGCAAAAAGTTCGGGTTGTGAGGTTAGAGATGGTTTAGGGATGTTAGTTGAGCAAGCTGCGGAATCGTTTTTCATTTGGAATGGGATCAGGCCTGATACAAATAAAGTGTTGCGTGAACTGAATAAAATCGGGCCTTTTGCCTGAGGGAAAGTAGCCGTGATGCAGCGAAGCGTATCAAGGGATGCGGATGTAATTTTGAATAAGAGAAAAAACCTTGATTGCGCTAGCACTGCACTATATCTATGTTTCACCTACGAAAAGAATGTCGTAACAACCGATTCTTCGGCTAGCGTGTCTTTATAGCCTAGTTCAAAAACCTCGCAAGTGAACTCTTTTTCAAATAATAAAAAGCTTAATAAGTCGCCGGAGTGTTTTTGAGCCCCTAAGACATTGAGCATATAGCGTAGTAAAGCGGGCATGGTTTGATATTTTGCTTGCGCCATTTCAGAGATATCAACGCTAGGTCGCAAATGTAAAGTCTCAATAGGTCGCCATGGGGAGCGTCTTTTTTTCCACATTGATAAGAGTCCTGCTATATCATTCATGCGGTTAACCATTTCAATATCACGGTCCAAGTTATCTAAAAACAAGCCATTGAGCATATTTCCTAAAATGTGCGCAAAGCCAATATCGCCGTTTTTTAGGACCTCTGGGTCACTAAATATTGGCAATTGGCGCGTACCAACAATGAGAATTTTTTCCACATCAAAACGTACCGCACCACGTAAAGGAGATACCAATCCCATACTCCCATCACCATAGTGTAAACCATTTATTTTCACGGTGGGAAAGAATAGAGGCAGCGCACTAGAAGCCAGGATATGGTTCATATCCATATCTACACGCTGACTTACATGGCGAGGGTACTGCCAATCTTCAAAATCAGGCAAATGGTGTTGATAAAAAGAAATAGTTTGTTGCGTTTCATAACAATTGCTAATTACCTCCATCGTCTCCAAAAAATGATTAGCAATATTTTCTTTTATCCGCTCGAAATTTATATGATCGGTTATAAATTGGTGTAATGGAGCGGTATCTAACAAATGTCCCGATTGACGGTGTTTGATCATGAAGTGTGTGAGGTTACGAACAACTGACTTACCTAATTCATAATTACTGGAATTAAAAATTTGTTGGCAGCTAATTTCACGCCACAATGTTTCTAATTTATCAATACCAGCTGGGAAATCATCGGCATGCTGGGCTAGAATGGCTGCGTTAATGCTCCCGACACTGACGCCGCTTATCATGGCAAAAGGAATGGTTTTTGTTTGTAAAATTTGTGATATAGCTTTTAAAACACCAGCCTGGTAGGCACCTCTGGCACCCCCACCTGCTAGATATAACGCTTTTTTAACCATTTTGGTATTACTTTAGTTGGTTCAATATGTTGAGAATATAGTTGACCTTTATGGGTCATGGCAAGATTTGTTAACTTAATTCAGCTTTCGTTAAGCTATAATAGATAAAATAAGAATTAATTGAAATGTATAGGTTCCAACATGAAAAATAGTAATCTCGTTCTGGATGCCACTGAAGAGACGATAAAACCTCTTTCTCAAGAAGAGCAACAAAAAGATATAAAAGATAATCCTTTGATGACTGGCGATAAAGACTTGGTTCAACAAACAGAAACTTTAGAGGAACAAACGAGCGAGTCGCTAGACCAACAAAAAACCGACACGGTTATTTTGCCCGAGCAATTAGAACAGGATTTACAAGACTTGCTTAAACCTTTTGCTTTTAAAAAAGAAGAGGTAAAAGTCTCGGCAATGACTTCATTTATAAAAGGTAAAATGCCTTTGGCCAGTGCTTTAGGTGGAAGAGCAAGCGATACGGGTGATACGCTAGGGACATTGGCTTCTGGAAAAAACTCTGTTTCCCAAGGTTTCCATTTTGCAGCGGTTGCTTTCTCGGCGCTGGATTTTATTAGAATTCCCGCTCTTTATTTGTCTACCTGGATAAATGGAGAAAAAGTACCCGTTTCTCATGCCAAAAATACGCGCTTCGCCTATGCAAGTGTTTTGTTAGGCCTGGCAATTACTGCCTTAGCTGCTCCGGTCACAGCCCCTGCAATTGCCATAGTAACCGCTTCGTTAGGTTTTGCGGCCAGTGTCTTTCATTTGGGCCGCCATTTTGTACAAAAAGCAAAATATAATAAAGAATTAAAGCAGGTAACTGAAGCATTGATAGAAAAGGAGAATGCTTTACAGATATTGCAAGAGGAAGTTAAAGCCAAACAGTTGCTGCTACAAAATGCGTTAACCGATAATAATCAACAGGCTATTACTCAATTAAAACAAGAAATTCCGACACTACAACAACGTTACCAAACAATTTGTAAAGAATTGCAGGAAACTACCGCACGCAAAAACAAGCTGGAAGAAAAAGTTAAAAAATATGGCTCCCTGCGGCTTGTAGATAGAGCAGTGGGGGTCGGTTTATCCTCCTTGGGCTTGGCTGGGGTTGCTTTAAGTCTCTTTTTCCCACCCGTAGGATTAGCCCTTGTCGCTGCCGCAACTATAGGGGGGCTTGCTTACCTTGGTGGTAGATTAGTGATACCACAAATAAAAAATTTCTTTAATTGGGTAGGCTCTAAAATTAGCGGCACAAAGGAAACTCCTGCAGTGAAAGAACCAGGAGACGAGCCAAAGCCTGGTGAAACCTTAATAAAGGGGTTAGACGATACTAAAAAAGATTCTCTAAGCCAACAAGACCAATTAGCTGAGGTGGAAGTCCACGAATCAACCGCTGATGTTTTGAAGGAATTAAATCCGCGTCATTTACCGTTGGAGACTTTAGTTGAAGAATTACATGAACCTTTACCAGAGCCTTCTCCAAGTTCTACCTCCACGCGCTTGTCAAACAGTGAGACTTTGGCTTCTTCCCTGGTAGAAACTGAAACGGAAACAGATGCCGAGAATGACGAGAATGAGATAGCACCATGAAAGCGTATTATTTTGCTTTGAATAAACGCTTGCAGTTATTAAAAATTTGCTCGTATTATTAAATAAATCCTTTAGGAAAATTAGTGCTTAACCTTTTTCATAACCAACCCCGTCCTTTTTACATGATTTTCTTGCTCGAAGTATGGGAGCGGTTTGGATATTACACCGTTCAGGGTATTTTAACTCTTTTTTTTATACGTTCATTAGGTTTTGATCAAGAAACTGCTTATTTTACTTTTGGCGCTTTTTCTGCCTTGGTTTATGGCTTAATTTCTGTAGGTGGTTTTCTTGGCGACAAGGTGTTGGGAACTAAAAGAACTATTTTATTAGGGCTCGTTACCCTGGCCGCAGGTTATTTATCTTTAAGTTTAGTCGGTAAGGAATATATCTTTCTGGCTTTAGGTTTAGTTTGTGTGGGCAATGGATTATTTAAAGCCAATCCTTCCAGTCTTCTTGCCAAGTGTTATGAAGAAAAGGATCCACGATTGCATGGAGGGTTTACTCTGTACTATATGGCCATTAACTTAGGCTCTATATTCGCATTATTTATAGGTCCCGCACTCTCAAGTAAATTTGGCTATTCTTATGCTTTTTTTACTAGCTTTATCGGTATTTTGTTGGGAATAGTCAATTATTTTTGGCAGCGGAGTAGTATAGCGCATATTCAGCTTCCTGCAGACAATCGTCCTATTTCATTTTGGCAATGGAGTATGGTTATTGCTGGAATTATAGCCACGGTAATGGGGGCGGCTTATCTTTTACAACATGTAATGATTGCTAAAAATTTAGTCTGGTTTATTGTGTTAGTAGTAGTGACGATTTATCTGGCTTATATGCGCAAAGAAAATAGATTGGCACGACTACGGATGTTGGTTGCTATCATTTTAATGATAGAAGGCGTAACTTTTTTTACTTTGTATCAACAGATGCCTACTTCGCTAAATTTATTTGCCGTAAATAATGTGCGTTCTTCTTTTTTTGGTATTTCTTTAGACCCCCAAAGCTTTCAGGCCTTAAATCCAATTTGGATTATTATTATGAGCCCGGTTATCGCTAGTTTTTATCAAAAGCTATACCGTAAGGGTAAAGTGATTTCTTTGCCTTATAAATTTTCAATAGGCATGACTTTTTGTGCGGTAAGCTTTTTGGTCTTATATTTTTCCCGTTATTTTCATGATGCGCACGGAATGATTTCCTGTGGTTGGCTTGTAGCTAGTTATTTTTTTCAAAGTATAAGTGAAATTCTCATTTCGGCTTTAGGAGTAGCTATGGTGGCTGAATTAGTGCCTCTTCAAATTACAGGATTTGTAATGGGAATGTGGTTCCTTTCATCCGCTATTTCCGGGTTTTTGGGCGCCCAAGTGGCATCTTTTACGGCATTACCCAAGGATTTAACGGGAGGATTTGAAGGCTTATTTGTATATACTCAGGTATTTGCTTATATTGGCGGGGTTACTTTATTAATTGCATTGCTAATGTGGATTACATCTCCTTTCTTAACTCGTTTGCTACTCAGGGAAGCCTTTTAAATTTAAAATACTTGCCATAAGGTTATGTTAATAAATTTTAAATACAATATGTAAATCTAAAAATCATCTGGTGCAGTCCAAAAACAATGAGCGATATTATTATGGCTGTAAAATTAAGCGCTTCTTCAAAAAAATTAATTGAAAAGTTATATAGCGTACTTCCTCATCTTCCATTGGGAAATTGGGTGGGTCAAGATTCTATGAGTCGAACAACATTAATTGATTGGCTAAAAGAGGATATAGCTCTTGAGGAAAGTGAATTAAAGCATTACTTTCTTATTGAATGTTTGCGTGCTGCCCTCTTGGAGGATGTCTTCTATTCTTTTTTAACAGAGAAAGAAAAAGAAGCAAGAAAGAAAAAATCGCCCTCGTTAACTACCCGATTATTATTTGGATTTTTAACCCTTGCGGGAACAATACTAGCTATTTGCAATGGTTTTGATGGAGTGGTGTCCGTTCTCACAACCGTTGCGATGATTCCTGCAAGTATGATATTGGCGGCAGGGGCCGTATTCTCGCTACTTTCAGTTATTGTTTTTTATGGTTTTGATTTTATAGCGCTCTCTAACAACCTGGGTATTCAAATTTCACAATCTCCGAGGCTTATTGATGTCCTGTTGGAACAAACAAAACAAATTAAAAATTTACGCAAAGAAATTGATAGCAAGCTAAGTTGTAAGGATGAAAAAATCTTACTAGAGTTATTAAGTATTGTTTCTATGCTGAAATTTCGCTTTGATGCATTAGAAAGTTCTCGTGAGCATTATAAAAATAGATTGCAAAATCCCTATTTAAATATTGCTAAGTTAGTAACTGCATTAATTGCGGGTATCTTGTTTTTCGCAGGCGGTTTTTTTTCAGGCCAATCATTGGCCCTTGTTTTTGCCGGCTTATTTTCTGCTTCCGTCACAGCTGCGATGTTTCCAGTTGTTTTGACTAGTATAATCACAGGAGTAGGTGCTTTTAGCCTGTATTGGTTTGTTGAGCGTCCAGGCTTGGAAAATTTACTAGGCAGATGGTTTGGGCTAGATAAAGACAAGATTGATGAATTGGCGAGTGAAGAGGTTGTAGAAAAGCAGACAAATTACCTTAATTTATTACAAAAAAAATTAGAATCTAGATTAGAGGACTGTAGGGAAATAAAGCATTTAAAACAAAGGGAAACGTCAACCAAGAATGCAAATGTTATACATTTCCCCAGTCCTTTATTAGAAAGAGACCCCGCACCTTCGCTTGCCATAGGAAGAAACCCGCATTGTTTTTTGAGACCTTCTCGTTCGGCTGACGATTTAATGCTGCTAGTAAATAGAAGGGAGAGAATTTTAGGTTTATAGACCGAGCGTTTCTTTGGCGAATGGAATGGTGATTTTGCGCTGCTCGCGTAGCGAGGCTTCATCCAGGCGGTTAATTAAACTTTGTAGATCATGCATATTGCGTGTTGTCCTTGTTATTAAATAGTGTGCGACACTGGTGGGCAAGTTAAATCCTCTTTTCAAAGCCTGGATTTTCATGGTTTTCATTTTATCTTCATCACTTAATTCTAAAAGCTGAAAGACCAAACCCCAACTTAAACGGGATTGCAAATCAGGTAAGAAAAAATTAAGGTAATTGGGCGAATAAGTAGCAGAAAATAGAATGATTTTTTCTTGATCATTTGCTTGATTAAAAAAATGAAACAGCGCTTCTTCCCAAGCTTTATCTTGTACAATGCAATCAATATCATCTATACAGATAAAATCTTGGTCACTAATCCCCTCAATAATGCTTGGTCCAAATTCTTTCAATATACGCAGGGGTAGATAAATTGCTGAGTGGGTGGCGCTAACTGCCTGGCAATAGGATTGTAATAAATAGGACTTCCCCATCCCAGAACTTCCCCAAATATAAATTAGCCGTTCCCCTTGTTTAGCTAGTGACTGGAGCAAGTGTTCACGCAAAATAGTGTTATCTCCCCAGCAAAAATCAGCAAGGCGAGCTTCTTCATTAAGTTGAATGGCTAAAGCTAATTGTTTATTCATTTGTTAACAGGAGGCCTTGAACATGCTTTCCGCCCCCAGGTCCAGACGTAGTCAATGTATGTTCCTGCGGTCGTAAACGCAGTCAATAGTATTAAAGTGTTAATTATGAAACTAGGAAATTGAGTATAAGCTAACTCGAATAAACAGAGGGTAACAAGAACTAATTGCAAACAAGTATTTAATTTGCTTAATGCCGTGGGTACAAAATCCAGGGAACGTTGTACCAACCAATACCATGCCAGGACGCCCAGTGATATAGTTAAATCGCGTAAAAAAACCAAAAGAACCAGCCACCAAGGTAATTTCCCTATAAGCGCCAAAGAGATAAAACTGGAGGCAATTAATAGCTTATCCGCCAGAGGGTCAAGAAAAGATCCTAACCAACTCTGCCAATGAAAATGTCTGGCAAGCCATCCATCAAGGCCATCGGTAATCCCCGCACTTAAAAAAATGTAAAAAGAAAAAATATATTCTTTTTGATAAAGAAAATAGAGAAAAGGTGCAATAAGCACTAGGCGCGAAAAGGTAAGTATGTTTGGTAAGTGGCGTATAATCATACGTAAACAACTAAAGTCCTAATACTACATTTGAAAGATGCGAGATATTAAGTGTATACAATACTAAAGCCTCTGTCACCTTACTGGGGACTTATTGAAGTTGTTTGACCCGGTTCGTTCGGAAGACCCATGGGGCTATCCGAAGGAGGAGGCACTGCACCAGATCTAATTATTTCTTCGCTGTCTGGGGAGTCCCCTACTTGAGTAGGTGAATTAAAAAGGGAAAACTGTTGCAAAGGGGTATAGTCAAATGAAGGGGGAGTGGAGTGTGCATTTCTCGGTCTATGCGCTGATTGGGGTGTCTTCTGTATGTTTTCTAATGCTTTACTGGGGGGCGTTCCGGTTGTAAGCGCTGTTAGAGTTTGGGAAACCATATGCAAAGCAAGACGAGCATCGTCATTTTCTCTTTTAGCATCCTCCTCTTTTCTTTTAATCTCTCGTAGTTGCCGTTCTTTATCTTGTTCAAATTGCTCACGTTCTTGTTGTAAAGAAAGTTTTTCTTGCTCAAGACGTGTTTGCTCCGTTTCAAGAGCCACACGACTTTCTTCAAGTTTTCCAAATTCAGATTCTAAGTCGCGGCGTTGTTGTAATAGTTTCTGTTTTTCTTCAATGAAATCACTCGGTCTTTTCTCTTTGGGAATACGACGTAAATCACTTTGCAATTCTCGTGCATAGCGTTCATTAATGGAATTAACCAAGGAATTTTTTGTCCAAGCTATTAACGGAATAATGACCAGAGAGGTTATGGTGATAATTAAGTTAGGAGGAAAGAAATTTGAAATCGCGACCACCACAGTGGTTAAAAATGCTGATGCCCCCCAAATCCAAAAAGTTTCAGAAGAGCGATTATAAAGATTTTTTAGTCGTATGTATTGTGACCAAATTTCCCAGGGATCGTCACGAGTAGGTTCCGGTAAAGAGTTAAACATTTGCTGCGTTTTTAATTTGATAAATAAGCTTTTAAAGAGTTCTATACTAGCACTCAGAACAAATAATGATGCAGCGGGGAATGTCATGACTCCACCAGCAAAAAAAGATACACAATATCCTGCAATAGTTAAGCCGGCAGTAATCGTTTTAAAAAAAAGTAAACTAACTTTATGCGAGGTGGAGTTGGTTGGATTGGAGAAGGTAGAATACCAATTCCAAAGCAGACGCAAGCTCGTGTTGATAATGCCTAGCAACTGGAAATTGCGCAAGATAGCAAAGGTTCTGCTTAGCCAATCAAGGATAGTCGGACAGGCTATTTTTAACCATTGACAAAATTTATCGAAATTAGCTTTAACGGCTTCTTTATTAAAATAAAGTAAAATACCAGAAAGGGCAGTAAATAATGTCCCAAATAAAAACACTTCAGACCAATCTTTAGCAACCTTGGCATTTTCAATTAAATTTAACAAATATTTGACTTGGTGGTTACCATCGTATGCAAAATATTTTAACAACTCATAGAGATTTTTTGATTGACTCAGAATTTGTTGGGTCTGAATGGAGTCCGCGGATAAGTTTAGAGAGCGTATAATGAGTTTTAAGAGCGTATCATCCGATGGGCCTGGCAATGAAATTGCTTGATATAACTCTTTGCAATTAATGTGTGATTCATGACACTGGATAGTCAAACGAACTTTAATTTCTGCGATGTCTCTTCCAGTTAGGAAAGCAAAAACTATGGACTTGAGTTCTTCTTCTTGAGTGGGTTCTAATGACGGCATGGTTTTTCGATGTCTAAACAAACTGGGCAATCTTAACAAAAAAAGTACAGGTTGTAAATCATCATTAGCTTTATCAGTTAATTGTGGACTCCGAGAAGAAGAAGGTAATCCGGTCAAGTGAAATCCTGGTTTTCAAAGTTATTCCTTCTACAACGTTAACTATTTTTCCAAATTTTCTCTATAAATAACAGCAATATTTCCAATAAGCTGAACCAGTTCTGCGTGTAAATTAGTACAAATTTCTTGTGCTAACTGCAATTGCTCCTCTTTTTCCACACCGGTTAATTTAACCTTGATTAATTCGTGGGCATTGAGGGCGATGTCGGTTTCATTTAAAACTGCGGGAGTGAGACCTTTTGAACCAAGTAATATAACGGGTTTTAGATGATGTGCTTTGGCTTTTAATGCTTGTTTTAATGAACTATCCATTGAATTACCTAAATGATAAAAAATGGTAAATTATTGCACGTTTTGCTAGGAAAAGGTAGCAAGTTTCAGTTATTATTAGTAGATTATTATAAAAATTTAATTCTAATGGCACAATCAAAGAGTAGTAAGCGTTGGCTACAAGAACATTTTGACGATCCCTTCGTTAAAAAAGCGCAAAAAGAAGGATATCGAAGTCGTGCAGTTTACAAGTTGCAGGAAATTGATCAGAAAGAGAATCTGATAAAACCTGGAATGACGATTGTTGATTTAGGGGCAGCACCAGGGGGATGGACACAATATTTAAGTCAAAAATTGAAACATCAGGGAAGAATCGTAGCGCTGGATATTTTGCCCATGGACTCTTTAGCAGACGTTGAATTTATACAAGGTGATTTTCAGGAAGAGTCCGTATTTCAACAGCTAGTTGATAAGATTCCGCCACAAACAGTGGATATCGTATTATCAGATATGGCTCCCAATATGAGTGGCAATTATGCGGTTGATATACCAAGAGCGATGTACTTAGCTGAGTTAGCTGTTGATTTTAGTAAGCAAATGCTCAAACCAGGTGGAATTTTACTGATGAAAATTTTTCATGGCGAAGGGTTTGATGCTTTAGTAAAGGATATTCGTAATCATTTTTCCCATGTTACTATTAAAAAACCCCAAGCATCACGTTCCCGGTCTCGAGAAACGTATTTGCTAGCTAAGGGCTATAATTTATAGTAACGTAATCACTCTAAGACGTAGAAATACGCAAAAATGAGGTTAATGCTTTGAACGACATGGTAAAAAATCTTTTTTTATGGCTAATAATAGCCATTGTTTTGGTCTCGGTATTTAGTAATTTCGGTCCACGAGGATCGGCCACAGAAAAAGTTTCTTATAGCCAGTTTCTTAAAGAAATTGATCAAGGGATGATTAACTCCGTTATCGTTGAGGATAATAAAGTTATTCGTGGAATAACTAAAAACAATCATCGTTTTGTTACGTATATGCCTATGCAAGATAACGCCTTATTAGGCGAGTTACTGAAAAATAATGTAGATGTGAGTGGGCAAGAAAAACAACAAGAAAGCTTTTTACTTCATCTCTTTATTAATTGGTTTCCTATGTTGCTACTTATTGGTGTGTGGATTTTCTTTATGCGCCAAATGCAAGGGGGCGGTGGTCGCGGGGCCATGTCATTTGGACGTTCACGCGCCAGGCTTCTGGGGGAAGATCAAGTTAAAGTGACTTTTGCTGATGTTGCTGGTGTAGATGAAGCGAAAGAAGAAGTTAAAGAATTAGTAGATTTCTTACGGGATCCCACAAAATTTCAAAACTTGGGAGGGCGCATACCCAGAGGCGTGCTTTTGGTTGGTTCTCCTGGGACGGGCAAAACTCTTTTGGCAAGAGCTGTCGCTGGCGAAGCAAAAGTACCATTTTTTACGATTTCTGGTTCAGATTTCGTAGAAATGTTCGTGGGGGTGGGTGCTTCACGCGTCCGTGACATGTTTGAGCAAGCAAAAAAACAGGCTCCTTGTATCATTTTTATTGATGAAATTGATGCTGTTGGCCGCCATCGTGGTGCAGGTTTAGGCGGTGGCCATGATGAACGTGAGCAAACCTTAAACCAATTATTGGTTGAAATGGATGGGTTTGAAGGAAATGAAGGGGTAATAGTAATAGCGGCAACCAATCGTCCTGATGTTCTTGATCCAGCGCTGCTGCGACCAGGCCGATTTGATCGTCAAGTCGTTGTTCCTCTTCCTGACATTAGAGGTAGGGAACAAATTTTACGTGTTCATCTCAGTAAAGTACCACTTGATTCCAGCGTTGAAGTATTGCCCATAGCGCGAGGAACCCCAGGCTTTTCAGGAGCCGACCTCGCCAACTTGGTCAATGAAGCCGCACTTTTTGCTGCTCGGGCTAATAAAAAGAAAGTCACCATGCTCGAATTAGATAAAGCAAAAGATAAAATTATGATGGGGGCTGAAAGACGCTCTATGGTCATGGATGAAAACGAGAAAAAATTGACCGCCTATCATGAAGCGGGTCATGCGATTGTCGGCTTATCCGTTCCTGAACACGATCCAGTATATAAAGTCACAATTATCCCACGTGGGCGAGCGCTTGGCGTAACGATGTTCTTGCCGGAACAAGACCGGTACAGTCATAGTAAACGCCGGCTCGAAAGCCAATTAGCCAGCTTATTTGGCGGTAGAGTTGCAGAAGAATTAATTTTTGGTACCGATAGCGTTACTACCGGTGCATCCAATGACATTATGCGCGCTACTGAAATTGCAAGAAAAATGGTTACCAGTTGGGGATTATCAACCCTTGGACCATTAACCTTTGGTCAAGAAGAGGGAGAAGTTTTCTTAGGAAGGACAGTAAATCAAAATAAAGAAATTTCAGACAAAACGGCGCAAAAAATTGATGAAGAAGTTCATAATATTATTGATGTAAACTACAAAAAGGCAAAAGAGATTCTCACTAATAATCTGGACAAACTCCACCTTATGGCAGAGGGGCTTATTAAATACGAAACTATTGATGTAAAACAGATTAGCGAAATTATGTCTGGAAAGGAGCCCTCTCCCCCGGATGATTGGGAACCCGTTAAAACAGTAGCTCGAAGTCGTGTTGAAGAGCAAGAAAAATCAAAAACGGCGAAACCAATTAAATCGGCTGATGATCCTGTTAAGTAAATTAATTCAAGACATAGCCTGTATTAGCCCATAATACAGGCTACATTAACCTGCAAAATAAAAAGATTATCCGTGAACACTTCCCAATTTAAACAATGGCTATTTCAATTTGAAAATAAGGTTTTCACTCAACCCTTAATTATGGGTATTTTAAATGTCACTCCGGATTCTTTTTCAGACGGGGGTAGATATTTAAATGCATGTAACGCGGTTGAGCAAGCGAAAAAAATGATTGAAGCCGGTGCGGATCTTATTGATATTGGTGGCGAATCATCTCGTCCGGGAGCTCTGAGTGTTTCAATAGAAGAAGAGCTAGCTCGGGTGATTCCGGTTATTAAATCCATAAGAAAATTCAGTGATATAGCTATTTCCATTGATACTATTAAACCGGAAGTAATGCAGGAGGCATTAGAAGCCGGGGCTTCTATTATTAATGATATTAACGCTTTACAAAGTCCAGGAGCAATAAGACTAGCTGCCCAATGGGACAGTCCTGTGGTGCTCATGCATATGCAGGGAATTCCACAGTTTATGCAAAATGCCCCTCACTATGAGGAAAGCATTCAAGTGGAAATATCTGCTTTTTTTAAAAAAAGAATTGAAATTTGTATTAATAACGGTATAAAAGGGCCTAATCTAATACTAGATCCAGGATTTGGATTTGGAAAAACAGTTAATCATAATTTAGGATTAATAAAGAATTTAAATGATTTTACAGGCTTTAATAGACCTATTCTCATTGGTGTATCTCGAAAAAGTACGATAGGAACTGTATTAGGTAAAGAAGTAAAAGATAGATTAGTAGGCGGTTTAGCGCTTACTACGTATGCCATTTTGAATGGGGCAAATATAATTAGAACGCATGATGTCGCTGAAACTAAAGAAACGATAGAGATGATAACGGCGGTAAAAAAAGCATGAAAACGCGAGGAACTAGTGGATGAATCAACGAAAGTACTTTGGAACTGACGGAATTCGTGGGCAGGTTGGTTTGTCTAATATAAACCCAGAGTTTATGTTAAAGCTAGGCTGGGCTGTTGGGCAAGTTTTGGCAAATGGTGAGCGTAAGAAAGTCTTAATAGGTAAAGATACGCGGGTTTCAGGTTATATGCTTGAGTCCGCCCTGGAGGCGGGCCTTTCGGCTGCAGGAGTGGACGTGCGTTTAGTAGGCCCTATGCCTACCCCGGCTATTGCGTACCTGACACAGACATTACGTGCTAATGCCGGCATTGTTATTAGTGCCTCCCATAATCTATTTGAAGATAATGGAATAAAATTTTTTACTGCTGATGGTAGCAAATTGCCTGATAGTGTTGAGCTGGAAATTGAAGCAGAAATTGAAAAAAAATTAACGATTGTCCCTTCCAAACAATTAGGGAAAGCACTGCGAGTAAATGATGCGGCGGGCCGTTATATTGAGTTTTGCAAATCGACTATCCCTTCACTTACTCGTTTGTCAGGACTCAAAATCGCAGTAGACTGCGCCAATGGTGCCACTTATCATATTGCGCCGAATGTTTTTCTCGAATTGGGAGCTGAGGTAATTGCTATTGGTAATAAACCAGATGGGTTCAATATTAATGACAAGTGTGGGTCCACTTCTCCTGAATTGTTGAGAAGATGTGTATTAGAGTCGGGGGCCGATATAGGGGTCGCGCTTGACGGTGATGGTGATCGCGTTATCTTAATCGATGGAAAGGGGAACTTGATAAATGGCGATCAAATTATTTATATGATTGCCAAAGATAGGCAACAAAAAGGGTTATTACACGGCGGAGTGGTTGGAACGCTGATGAGCAATTACGGCTTGGAAAAAGCCATAATGTCCATGGGTATTCCTTTCGTTAGAGCCAATGTAGGCGATCGCTACGTATTAGAAACCTTAAAAGAAAGAGACTGGCGCATTGGAGGGGAGTCTTCCGGCCATGTAGTTTGTCTGGATAAAACAACAACAGGAGATGGCATTGTCGCTGCTCTTCAAATTTTAGCGATAATGGTAAAACAAGAAAAAACGCTGCATGAATTAATTGAGGGTATTCAGTTATTACCGCAAGCCCTGGTAAATTTAAAAACGCAAAATGCGAGAGAGTTGGCAAAAAACAGCACAGTTATTAATGCCGTTGATCACTTAAACAATGAGTTGAATGGCGAAGGAAGAGTGTTACTACGGCCTTCAGGTACTGAACCGGTACTACGTGTTATGGTCGAAGGCGCAGATTTGCAAAAAGTGCAAATGCAGGCGCAAAAATTAAGCGACGAAATTAAGTATATAGAGGAACGAATGTAGGTGGGCCAAAAGGCCAAACAAGCAAAAATAGCCTTGATTGCGCTATGCTACATCAAGGTTCCCCGTTTGCGGGCGCAAAAAAATAGGCGATGAAATATAGTAGAATTATTAGCCGGTTTAAATTGTTAGGCCTTGCGGCCCAACCTATATGGAATTGATAATGAGAAAAAACTTTATAATGGGAAATTGGAAAATGAACGGCAGCTTGCAAAGTATCCATACTTTGCTTGAGGAGCTGGTTACCCAACTTCCCGGGAATGGTTCTCACTGTGTAATCTTTCCGCCTGCTATTTATTTACCACTAGTTACAGAAAAACTAACCAATACTCCTATTTGTTGGGGTGCGCAAAATGTATACCCACAGGAAAAGGGGGCATTTACCGGGGAATTATCGGGTCCAATGTTAAACGATTACCGATGTAGTTATGTTTTAGTGGGCCATTCAGAACGCAGGCATCTATTTCATGAAGATGAAAAATTTGTAGCAGAAAAATTCCACCACGTAAAACTTCATGATATGATACCCGTTCTTTGCGTGGGGGAAACTCTGGAACAGCGCGAAAAAGGATTAACCGAAGAAGTGTTGAGCAAGCAATTGCTTGCTATTAAAGAAGTAGACGAAGATTTTAAAGATTGTATTATTGCTTATGAGCCTGTTTGGGCTATAGGTACAGGTAAAACCGCCTCTCCCGAGCAAGTGCAAGAAGTTCACGTCTTTATAAGAACACTTATTGGGGAATCAAATAAAGTAGAAGCTACTACTTTACCCATTTTATATGGTGGCAGTGTTAATGAGAAAAATGCCTCTTCACTTTTTGCCATGCCAGATGTAGATGGGGGCTTAGTAGGCGGTGCATCGTTAAATGCACACCAATTTGTGGAAATAGTAAAATGTATCAATTAGTTTTAATGATTCATGTGTTGGTAGCGATTGCTATCATTGGGTTAGTATTAATTCAGCATGGTAAAGGTGCAGATATTGGGGCAGCATTTGGCTCCGGCGCCTCTAACACAGTTTTTGGAAGTCAGGGCACTGGGAGCTTTTTATTTAAGTTAACCGGTGGTCTTGCTTTAGCGTTTTTCATTACAAGCCTGTCGCTTTCTTATATGGTTTCGACACAATATCAGAAGGCTTCTAGTCAGGCTATTCCACAACAAACTAAATCACCCGTTACTAAGATTCCGGTTCCAGTGGATAGTGGGAAGCAATAATATATAGGCTTTAATTTCTAGCAATTTCTATTAACGCTATGCATAGAGACTTGCTGGAAATTAAAAAAACAAGGTTTTGCCGAAGTGGTGGAATTGGTAGACACGCCGTCTTGAGGGGGCGGTGGCGAAAGCCGTGCCGGTTCGAGTCCGGCCTTCGGCACCATATGAGCAATTAGAATGATTCTATCGGACTATTTACCTGTACTTGTTTTTATTATAATTGGCTTAGCCTTAGGCTTGGCTATGTTAGGTGCTGGGTCGCTGCTCTCTAAACACCGACCTGATCCTGAAAAAAACTCACCTTATGAATGCGGTTTCCCCGCTTTCGAAAGTTCTCGTATCCCTTTTGACGTACGATTTTATTTGGTCGCTATTCTATTTATTATTTTTGATTTGGAAACCGCATTTTTCTTTCCATGGGCTGTAGTATTACGCAAAATTGGATGGTTTGGTTTCACCGCCATGATGATTTTCCTCACACTCTTGGTAATCGGTTTTATCTATGAGTGGAAGCGTGGTGCTTTGGAGTGGGAATAGTTTGAAAAATTAAGGTAGGGTTGATGAGTCTTTCGGCTCAACATTCAATTTGAAAGGTTAAGATTGAGGCAAGTTATGGCTGGTAACGAATTGAAAAAAAATGGTTACACCACAACTACTATTGAAAAATTAGTAGGCTGGGCACAGAGTGGGTCTATGTGGCCTATGACTTTCGGCCTTGCTTGTTGCGCTGTAGAAATGATGCATGTGGGTGCGGCCCGTTATGATTTGGATCGATTCGGTATTATTTTTCGCCCCAGCCCTCGCCAATCTGACGTAATGATTGTAGCTGGTACTCTCTGTAATAAAATGGCCCCGGCTTTACGTAAAGTTTATGATCAAATGCCCGAGCCCCGTTGGGTTATTTCTATGGGTTCTTGTGCGAATGGTGGTGGTTATTACCACTACTCCTATTCGGTAGTGCGAGGTTGTGATCGAATTGTTCCTGTTGATATATATGTACCCGGTTGCCCGCCTACTGCTGAAGCATTGCTATATGGGATAATCCAATTACAAAATAAAATTCGGCGAAAGCCAATTTTAGAAGCTTAATTTCCAGCAACCTAATTACCTAAAGGCTAAATTTATGAAGAAATTAAATAAGCTAGCTGAATTGATAAAAGAAACATTTGCTGGGTCGCTTAGTGCAATAAGTCTCGCGCAAGAAGAAATAACGATTGAAGTTCCTGTTTCGAACATTAAACATATTCTTTTACAGCTAAGGGATCGTGCTGAATTTGGTTTTGATCAGTTAATTGATATTTGTGCGGTCGACTATTTGTATTATGGACATTATGATTGGCAAACAGAGTCCGCAACGGAAACCGGGTTTTCTCGGGGAGTGGAACCGCAAGAGACGCTGGCTTATACCATTGATAAACCTCGTTTTGCTGTTGTTTATCATTTGCTCTCATTGAAGAAAAATCAAAGATTACGCGTAAAAGTATTTTTGGAAGAGAAAAACCTGATTATTCCTTCTGCCTGTGAAATTTGGAAAGCGGCAAATTGGTTTGAAAGAGAAGCCTACGATTTGTATGGTGTCTTATTTGATGGCCATCCTGATCTGCGTCGCATTTTAACTGACTATGGTTTTATTGGGCATCCTTTTAGAAAAGACTTCCCACTGAGTGGTCATGTAGAAATGAGATATGATGCGCATTTACAACAAGTTATTTATGAGCCGGTGGACATTGTTCCCAGAACCTTGGTTCCCAAAGTGATTCGCCATGATAATCGATATAGTGATTTACAAGAGGGTGAAAAATGATTGAACTGCAAAATTATACCCTCAATTTTGGTCCGCAACACCCTGCGGCGCACGGTGTGTTACGTCTTGTTCTCGAACTGGAAGGCGAAACAATCGTTCGCGCCGATCCGCATATCGGTCTTTTGCATAGAGCTACGGAAAAATTAGTAGAAACGAAGCCTTATATTCAAAATATTGGTTACATGGATAGACTCGATTATGTCTCTATGATGTGTAATGAACATGGCTATATTTTAGCTATAGAAAAACTATTAGGGATAGAGGCGCCTATTCGAGCGCGTTACATTCGCACAATGTTTGATGAAATTACCCGAATACTCAATCATCTTTTATGGTTAGGTGCGAGTGCGTTAGATATTGGTGCCATGACCGTATTTCTCTATTGTTTCCGCGAGCGTGAAGATTTGTTTGATGCTTATGAGGCAGTATCGGGTGCCCGTATGCATGCTACATATTATCGGCCAGGCGGTGTGGCCCGCGATTTACCTGATTCTATGCCGAAGTATAAGGCTTCTCGTTGGCATAACGATCGCGAAGTGGAAAAGATGAACGCTGATCGTGAGGGCACCCTTCTTGATTTTCTTTGGGCTTTCACTGACCGCTTTCCGGGACGGGTTGATGAATACGAGGCTCTGCTGACCGAAAATCGAATTTGGAAACAACGGACAGTAGACATTGGCGTTGTTTCACCCGAAGAAGCGATACAGTGGGGATTCACCGGCCCTATGCTACGAGGATCAGGGGTTGCCTGGGACTTGCGTAAGAAGCAACCTTATGGTGTTTATGATCAAGTAGATTTCGATATACCCGTAGGCAAAACCGGCGACTGTTACGATCGATATCTCGTGAGAGTAGAAGAGATGCGACAGTCTAATCGTATTGTCCGTCAATGTATTGAATGGTTAAAAAATAACCCGGGCCCGGTAAGGATTGATGATCATAAAATAACACCCCCCCGTCGGGTAGTTATGAAGCACGATATGGAAGCGATGATCCACCACTTCAAGCTATTTACAGAAGGTTTTTGTTTACCAGAAGGTGAAGTATATGCATCTGTAGAAGCTCCTAAAGGTGAGTTTGGAGTCTACTTGGTTTCAGATGGAGCTAACAAACCCTATCGCTTAAAAATTCGTGCACCTGGTTTCTCTCATTTATCTAGTTTTGACGCGATGGTTAAAGGTCATATGCTAGCAGATGGGGTAGCTATACTTGCCAGCCAAGATATTGTTTTTGGTGAAATCGACCGGTAGCAGGCTAAAAGATAAAGATTAATACAGTAAGGTAAATAAATGTCGGAAAAAACGGTTAAATTGCTAACAAACATTTTACCTCCAGAAAAACTAGAGGAAGTGGATCACTGGATTGCTAAATACCCTGTAGAACAAAGACAATCAGCGGTAATGGCCGCACTTCGTATTGTTCAAGAAGTGTATGGAAATTTAACCACTGAATATATGAATGCTGTGGCTGAATATTTAAACATGCCCCCTATTGCTGTATATGAGGTAGCTACCTTTTATACTATGTATGAGTTAAAGCCTGCAGGACGTAATTTAGTAAACGTGTGTACCAATATTTCTTGTAAACTGCGCGATTCTGCGGAAATTGTGCATCATTTAGAGAAAACATTAGGCGTTAAATTGGGTGAAACTACCGATGACGGGCGTTTTACCTTACGTTCAGTAGAGTGTCTGGGTGCCTGTGTTAATGCACCCATGATGCAAATAAATAAAGATTATCATGAAAATTTAACCCCAGAAAAAGTTGATGCTATTCTGGAACAGTATAGATAGCCGAGGTAAATGCCAAAATGATTGAAATGAATCAAGTATGTTACCGCACTTTGCATTTGCCAGAGCCTTGGTCAATGGCTGCCTATGAAAGCGTAGGTGGATATAGTGTATGGCGACGCATTCTTAAAGAACAAACTCCACCGCAAGAAATCATTGAAGAAATTAAAACGTCAGCACTGAGAGGTCGTGGGGGTGCAGGCTTCCCAACTGGCCTTAAGTGGAGTTTCATGAATCGAAACACTCCCGGTCAAAAATATGTAGTCTGTAACTCAGACGAAGGGGAACCAGGAACCTGTAAAGATCGCGATATTCTTCGTTACAATCCCCATCAATTAATTGAAGGCATGGCGATTGCTGGTTATGTAATGGGTGCTACCGTAGGTTATAACTATATTCGTGGAGAATTTTGGGAACCTTTTGAGCGTACCGAAAATGCTTTAAAAGAAGCCTATGCAGCCGGTCTATTGGGTAAAAATATTTTAAATTCCGGGTTGGATTTTGACTTATATAATCACCTGGGAGCTGGCGCGTATATTTGTGGTGAAGAAACAGCCCTGCTTAATTCTCTGGAAGGAAAGCGAGGAATGCCACGTTTTAAACCTCCATTCCCTGCAAACTTTGGATTATTTGGTAAACCCACTACGATTAATAATACGGAAACCTTCGCATCTGTACCCGTCATTCTTGAAAAAGGCGGACAATGGTTTTTAGAGTTAGGGAAACCAAACAATGGCGGTACTAAGTGTTTCAGCGTAAGTGGGCATGTCAATAAGCCTGGAAATTTTGAAATTCCCTTAGGTACACCGTTTAAAACTCTATTAGAGCTAGCCGGTGGCGTACATCATGGAAGAAAAATAAAGGCCGTTATTCCTGGTGGAACTTCTATGCCTGTGTTGCCGGGTGAAATAATGATGACCCTGGATATGGATTTTGACAGCGTTCAAAAAGCGGGCTCCGGGTTAGGGTCAGGCGCCGTTATTATTATGGATGAAAATACTTGCATGGTTGATGCCTTATATCGGATCTCTGAGTTTTATATGGATGAGTCTTGTGGGCAATGTACGCCTTGTCGCGAAGGTACGGGTTGGATGGTTCGTCTCCTACACCGTATTAAAGACGGCCATGGTGAGCCGGGAGATATTGAAAAGTTAGTAAATGTGGCAAATAAAATTGAGGGTAGAACTATTTGTGCGCTTGGGGAGGCCGCTGCGTGGCCAGTACAAAGCTTTGTTAAACATTTTTATCACGAATTTGATTACTTTATTAAGCACAAAAAGTCTAGTATTGCTAACCCATCCAAAATAGTTGAGAAGGTTTAATTTATGGCTACGATTGAAATCGATGGAAAAACCTTGGAAGCGCCGAAAATGGCAAAATGATTATTGAGGTGGCCGATGAAGCCGGCATCTATATTCCGCGCTTTTGTTACCATAAAAAATTATCAGTAGCGGCTAACTGCCGCATGTGTTTAGTGCAAATTGAGAATGGAAGAAAACCCGTTCCGGCCTGTGCAACACCTATCACAGGTGGTATGAAAGTTTTTACCAAATCAGAAGAAGCCATACGCTCACAAAAAGCCGTTATGGAATTTTTGCTAATAAATCATCCGCTGGATTGTCCGGTATGCGATCAGGGCGGCGAGTGTGAGTTGCAAGATATTTCTATGGGATTTGGCGATGACGCCTCAATTTATGAGGATGATAAACGTTCAGTTCGTAATGAAAATTTGGGCTCGTTGATCTCTACGGAAATGACGCGATGTATTCACTGTACACGTTGTGTGCGGTTTGGCGAGGAAGTAGCGGGAGTTCGTGAGTTAGGTGCTACTTACCGCGGCGAAAATATGGAAATTGAGACTTACGTAGAAAAAAGCCTAAGTTCGGAAGTATCAGGTAATATTATTGATCTTTGCCCTGTGGGTGCATTGACCTCTAAACCCTATCGCTTTACTGCAAGACCCTGGGAGCTCTCTCAACACGATAGTGTCGCACCTCATGACTGTTTAGGTTCGAATGTTCATTTGCACGTGCGTCGCAATATGTTAATGCGTGCAGTGCCCAAAGAGAATGAAGCGATTAATGAAACTTGGCTATCCGACCGCGATCGGTTTAGCTATTTAGGCTTAAATAGCCCCGAACGTGCCAGTCAACCAATGATTAAGCGTGATGGTCAGTGGGAAGTGGTAGATTGGGAAACGGCCTTAAAATTTACTGCCGAAGGTTTAAGCCGCATCCTGAAACACCATGGGCCCGAACAATTCGCAGCTTTTGCTTCACCTTCTTCTACACTTGAAGAGTTTTATTTGTTACAAAAGCTAATGAGGGAATTAGGTGTTCACAGCCTCGATCACCGGTTGCAGCAAGTTGATTTTAGGGATCAGGAAGGCTTGCCAACTACTCCCGAGAACTCTCTTCCTTTTGCGCAAATCGAAGGTAAAGAAACTATTTTATTGCTAGGATGTAATATTCACAGAGAAGTGCCTTTAGCAGGAATTCGTGTACGTAAAGCTTTCCGTAATGGTGCGAAAATTTTTGCTATTAATCCTGTTGATTATAACTATCATTTTGATGTTACCGAAAAATTAATTGTTAACCCCCAGGAATTGACTCATCAATTAGCAAGTTTGGTGTTAGCACTTACAAAAGATATAACGAACCTACCCCAAGAAGTGCAGAAATTATTAGTAGGGCTAAAAGTTGATAAGCACTTAAAGACGATGGCTCGTGAGTTACAAAAAACCAATGCCGTGATTGTTACCGGTGCGATTTGCGAAAATCACCCGGATGCGTCACTGATTCGTACTTTGCTTCATCTGGTCACAAAGAATAGCGGAGCTAAGTGGTTACATTTAACTGTGGGTGCAAATAGTGCAGGGGCCTGGATGGCCGGCATGATCCCTCACCGAACAGTTGCCGGAAAATCTATAGAAGCAAAAGGGTTAAACGTACAAGAGGCTATTGAAGCTAAACTGAAAGGGTATTTATTATTAGCGGCTGAACCTGGATATGATTTTGCCAACCCGTATTTAGCTAGACAATCCATGTTAGCTGCAGAATTTGTAGTTGTACTCTCTGCTTTTCAAAATGAATCGATCCAAGACTATGCGGATGTCATTTTGCCTATTGGGCCTTTTGGAGAAACATCAGGTACTTATATTAATGTGGATGGAACTTGGCAGATGGCAAAAGGGGCTTTGCAACCTTTTGGTGAGGCTAGACCCGCATGGAAAATTTTGCGTGTATTAGCCAATCTTTTACAACGGCCTGGTTTTGAATATACTTCTACAGAAGAAATCGTTAGGGAAATTCAGACCCAAGCGGAAGTAGCTGCTTCAAGAAAATATTCACCTTTTTATCCCGAAGCATTGCCTGTGTCCAACCAACAGTTAGTTCGTGTAGGTGAATGGCCTTTATATCGTATTGATTCTATTGTACGGCATGCAATTCCCCTACAGGAAAGTGCTGCTGCGGAGTCAGCTTGTATTCGTATACACCCAAGCACTGCAGATCGTTTGCAATTAGGAGAGAATGCTACTGTATCTCAAGGAGATATTGAGATAACATTGCCCCTTAAAAGAGATGAGCGTATCGCCCCCGATGTGGTATGGGTAGCTAATGCTATGCCTGAAACAGCCGACTTGGGTCATTCGTTTGCTGCAATCACTATAAAGCGTTAAGGTAAAAACCATGCTGCAAGATATTGCTATTTTGTTATGGATTGTAATAAAAATTGTTGTCATTGTAATTCCACTACTTTTGGTGGTGGCATACCTTACTTATGCAGAGCGTAAAGTGATTGGATATATTCAGGTTCGAATTGGTCCCAATCGCGTGGGCTTTAAGGGTTTGTTGCAACCTTTTGCCGACTTAATTAAATTAATTCATAAAGAAATTATTATCCCTACTCGTTCTAACCGATATTTATTTATTATTGCGCCACTGTTTGCATTAGCCCCTGCTTTAGCCAGTTGGGCAGTAATTCCTTTTGACCAATGGATAGTGCTTTCCAATATTAATGCTGGGGTATTATTTTTATTTGCGATGAGTTCGCTGGCAGTATATGGGGTTCTTATTGCTGGTTGGGCTTCCAACTCAAAATACGCAATGTTGGGCGCTTTACGAAGTGCCGCCCAAACAGTTTCCTATGAAATTGCCATGGGTTTTTCTTTAGTAGGCGTGCTTCTGGCAGCCGGAACCATGAATTTAACTGAAATTGTTAATTCACAACATGGTGGAGTAACACACTGGTGGTTCCTTCCATTACTACCTTTGTTTTTTGTATTTTGGATTGCAGGTATTGCCGAGACTAATCGTGCTCCTTTTGACTTGGCTGAAGGAGAATCAGAAATTGTCGCTGGTTTTCATGTGGAGTACTCTGCCATAGGTTTTGCCTTATTTTTCCTTGCTGAATACGCAAGTATGGTATTAATTTCTACGATTATTACCTTACTATTTTTAGGCGGCTGGCTATCACCTTTTGAAGGGATTCCCTTTTTAAATGATATTTTCTTTTTCGTCCCAGGATTTGTGTGGTTATTTATAAAAGTTTCCTTCTTTCTATTTGTTTATTTGTGGATTCGCGCTACGTTTCCAAGATACCGTTATGATCAATTGATGCGATTAGGTTGGAAGGTCCTTATCCCTGTAACCATAGTGTGGATTATAGTTACCGGAATAATGGTGCTAGGTCATGTGAAACCATGGTTTAATTAATTAAAGAGCCATTAATGAAGAAAGCATATAGTTATTTTAGACATTACCTTCGTAGCTTCTTGCTAATAGAATTGTTTCAGGGTTTAAGTGTTACTTTAAAGTACTTTTTCAAAAAGAAATTTACTGTGCAATTTCCTGAAGAAAAAACACCGCTCTCTCCCCGTTTCAGAGGGTTACTCGCTCTACGTCGTTATCCAAATGGTGAAGAGCGTTG
Organism: Legionella adelaidensis; assembly: GCF_900637865.1. NCBI lineage: Bacteria > Pseudomonadati > Pseudomonadota > Gammaproteobacteria > Legionellales > Legionellaceae > Legionella > Legionella adelaidensis. Next base: position 98,960 of record NZ_LR134433.1, on the reverse strand, counting down.
TATTGCTTGTAAACTTTGTGAAGCCGTTTGCCCGGCATTGGCAATAACGATTGAATCGGATGAGCGCGCAGATGGAACAAGACGCACGACGCGTTATGATATTGATATGTTTAAATGCATCAATTGTGGATTATGTGAAGAATCTTGCCCGGTTGACTCAATCGTTGTAACACCTATTCATCACTATCATATCAGTGAGCGTGGCCAGAATATTATGACCAAGCAAAAACTATTAGCTGTGGGCGATCTAATGGAAAAACGCTTGGCTGCTGATCGTACCAAAGATGCTAAATATCGCTAACGGGGTTTAAGATGAGTGAGTCGATACCACAAATAATTTTTTATGTTTTCGCAGCGTTAGCAACATTATCCGCTATCTTGGTTATTACTCAAAATAATCCGGTACGTTGCGTTTTATTTTTAGTAGTCACATTTTTCGCAAGTTCCGTACTGTGGATCTTGGTGGGAGCAGAATTTTTAGCGTTAATACTCGTTTTAGTATATGTCGGCGCGGTTATGACATTGTTCTTATTCGTAGTTATGATGCTCAATATTGACATTGAATCCATGAAAAAACATTTTATTCGACATTTGCCTTTGGGCTTGGTTATAGTCGCACTATTAGTAGGTTTACTGGTATATGTTATTCCGAAAGAATCTTTCCAAACGGATGTGGAAACTATTGTTGAAGCTAACCAGATTGCTGGGACTACAGTGGAAGCGGATATTTCTGGCAAATTATATAGACCTGTCTCCAATACAGAAAACTTAGGTTTGGTTCTTTATACGAATTATGTTTTTGCTTTTGAAATTGCAGCAGTGGTGTTATTAGTTGCTATTATTGCAGCGATTACACTCGTGCATAGAGCACCAATACGCTCTAAACGTCAGAATATTGTGCAGCAAATAATGACCAGGCGCGATGAAAGAATTACATTAGTAAAAATGGAATCGGATAAATAACTCTTACTCTTTTGAGGTTACAAATGGTACCAGTAACACATTATATGGTATTAAGTGCCATATTATTTGGCTTAAGCCTTGTCGGCATTATTATTAACCGCAGAAATGTTATTTTATTATTAATCTGCGTTGAATTAATGCTTCTGGCAGTAAATACCAATTTTGTAGCATTCTCTCATTACTATGGAGACAATGCCGGTCAAGTTTTTGTATTTTTCATCCTCACGGTAGCTGCGGCTGAAGCTGCTATTGGATTGGCTATCGTTATGTTGCTTTATCGAAATAGAGGTAACATTGACGTTAATAAAATGAATCATTTAAAAGGGTAACATGGTGAGCGTCTTAATTAGTTGCTTAATAATAGTCCTTGCACCACTCGTAGGTTCAGTGATTGCTGGTTTTTTCCGAAAACAAATTGGTAGGGTTGGAGCACACTCGGTTACTATTATTGGCGTTGGTATTTCATTCATTTTAGCGCTTCTGGTTGCCTATCAAATTCTCTCAGGATCAGCCCCCATACTGAATACCAATTTATATACCTGGGCTAGCGGTAATGAGATTTTTCCCTTTGCTTTTCATATTGGGTTTATGATTGATCAGTTAACTGTTGTCATGATGGTGATAGTTACTTTTGTATCGTTATTAGTGCATATCTATAGTATTGGTTATATGGCTGATGATGATGGCTACCAAAGGTTCTTTAGCTATATTTCTTTATTCACATTCATGATGTTAATGTTGGTAACAGCTAACAACTTTTTGCAACTATTCTTTGGCTGGGAAGGAGTTGGCCTGGTTTCATATCTACTTATCGGTTTTTGGTATCAAAAAGAATCGGCTTTGCAAGGGAGCCTTAAAGCATTTCTTGTGAATCGTGTAGGTGACTTTGGCTTTGTTTTAGGGATTGGTTTAGTTTTAGCATACGCCGGCACGTTAGATTACTCTACAGTATTTAATAACGTAGATAACTTTAGTAATTCCACAATAGAATTATTTCGCGGTCACAGTTGGTCCGTTGTAACTGTCACTTGCATTTTGCTATTCATTGGCGCAATGGGTAAATCAGCACAAGTACCTTTACACGTTTGGTTGCCAGAGTCCATGGAAGGCCCAACGCCCATTTCCGCACTTATTCATGCGGCGACCATGGTGACCGCAGGGGTATTTATGGTGGCCCGAATTTCTCCGCTCATTGAGTTTTCTACCACTGCATTGAGTGTGGTGTTAGTCATTGGGGCAACAGGTGCCTTGTTTACCGGAATATTAGCAATTGTCATGAATGACATTAAACGGGTAGTTGCATACTCCACGTTATCGCAATTAGGTTATATGATGGTTGCGATGGGAGCCTCCGCATATGATGCGGGAATTTTCCATCTACTCACTCACGCTTGCTTTAAGGCATTGTTATTTTTAGCTGCTGGTTCAGTAATAATCGGTATGCATCACGAACAAGACATGCGTCAAATGGGCGGTTTATGGAGAAAAATGCCAATTACCTATATTACTTTTTTAATTGGCTCCTTGGCTTTGTGTGCAATCCCTCCTTTTGCCGGATTCTTCTCAAAAGACACTATTATTGAGGCAGCGAGCTTGTCACAAATTCCTGGTAGCGCATATGCGTATTTTTGTGTGGCTGCTGGAGCATTCGTTACCGCACTATATACATTCCGGGCATTCTTTATGACATTTCATGGTACTCCACGTATGGACGAGCATACCTGGGACCATGTGCATGAATCACCCTGGGTGGTTTGGTTACCATTAGTTCTATTGGCCATCCCATCAGTAATCATTGGTTATATTCTTTATATGCCTATGTTATTTAATCAGCCTACTTTGCTGAACCAATCAGTATTTGTATTGCCACAGCATAATGTTTTGGCTGAATTAGGGAGAGAGATATCTTCGCCATTACATAGCATCGTTGAAGCTTTCGTTTCACCAGTTTTTTGGATATCTTTAGGCGGTATTTTGCTCGCATGGGTAGCCTATTTAGCAGTTCCCACGCTTCCAGGAAAACTGGCTGCCCGCTTTTCTCTCATTTATCGGATTTTAAGAGATAAATTCGGATTTGACGGCTTTTATGATCGGGTTTTCGTTAGAGGTTCTAAAGCCTTGGGTCGACTCTTCTATAATGTAGGCGATCGCAAGTTGATAGATGGTCTAATTGTTAATGGATCTGCGCACACCGTTAGGTGGTTTGCGCAAAAAGGACGCTATCTCCAAAGCGGATATTTGTACCATTACATAACAGTTATGGTTTTTGGCTTGTTAGCGTTTCTCTTCTGGTTATTGTTAGGTTGATTGGATGATGAATCCTAGTAGACCATTGATGGTAGGGTGAAGGTATGTATCATTTACTTAATATATTGATTTGGTTGCCAATCATCAGTGGCATATTTGTTTTTCTAACAGGCGATGATAGCAATCCAAATATCTCACGCTACCTTTCGTTATTTACGGTTATATTAACCCTTTTACTTTGTATTCCTCTGTTGGCAAACTTTGATCTTAACACGGTGAGCATGCAGTTTATCGAAGACGCCTCCTGGTTGCCAAGTTTGGGCATTCACTATACGTTGGGAGTTGATGGCTTGGCATTATTGCTAATTGTGCTATCTGTATTTACCAATTTAATTGTGATTCTGGCGACTTGGAATAGCATTACTAAAAGAGTGGGACAATATATGTCCGCTTTTTTAATCATGCAAGGCTTGCTGGTTGGGGTCTTCTCTTCATTAGATGCCATTGTTTTTTATATATTCTGGGAGGCCACACTTATTCCTATGTATTTAATCATAGGGATTTGGGGGTCTGATAATCGTATATATGCTGCAATTAAATTTTTCTTGTATACCTTTTTAGGATCCGTATTAATGCTTGCCTCTTTTCTGTACCTTGGGTATCACGCAGGCTCATTTAATATTGAAAATTTATATGCGGTAAAATTGGGCATGACGGCACAATCCTTGATTTTTGTTGCATTCTTCCTGGGATTTGCAATTAAAATTCCTATGTTTCCTGTCCATACCTGGTTGCCCGACGCGCATACTGAAGCACCAGCAGGTGGGTCTATTGTACTAGCTGCTATTTTGTTAAAGTTAGGTGCTTATGGTTTTATCCGGTTTGCTTTGCCTATCGTTCCCGATGCTTGTAATCACTATGCTCCCCTCATGATAGCTCTTTCATTAATTGCAGTTGTATATATAGGTCTTATTGCAATCATTCAGCAGGACATGAAAAAATTAATTGCCTATTCTTCTATTTCACACATGGGCTTTGTCACCCTGGGCTGTTTTGCCATTTTTGCAATTGCTGATTACTCCAATCTTCGCAGTGCTGGATTGGTACTGGAAGGCGCTATTGTAGTAATGATTTCACATGCCTTTGTCTCAAGCGCTATGTTTGCGGGGGTGGGTTTTATTTATGATCGTATGCATACCAGACAAATTAAGGACTTTGGGGGCTTGGTAAATACGATGCCTATATTTGCCTCATTCTTCATGCTTTTCGCTATGGCAAATGCTGGACTTCCTGGTACTTCCGGATTTGTTGGGGAGTTTATGGTAATTTTAGGAAGTATAAAAGCTGGCTTTTGGATAGCCTTTTGGGCTGCAACCACTTTAATTATTGGCGCCGCTTATACGTTGTGGATGTATAAAAGGGTTATCTTCGGGCCTGTTGCAAATGAAAAAGTTGCCAAACTAAGAGATATTACGGGTTTTGAAATTAGCGCGTATGCATTGCTGGCTATTATGGTAATTGCAATGGGAGTTTATCCTAAGCCCATGCTCGATTATGTGCATCATACAGTGAGTTACACATTAACTCAGGCTGATAAGTCCAAATTGTAAATTAGAACATCTTCTTTAGGTTAACTACTATGACTGGATTAATTGAAAATATACACCTCGCGCTGCCTGAAATAATTATTTTGGTGACTGCCTGCGTTGCGCTCCTGGCGGAGCTATTTCTGCGACATCGCATTAATTCGATTACTTTTTATTGTGCGGCAATAGGATTGATTCTAGCTGGTTCAGTCAGCTTTTTATATTTAAACCAATTTAATGTTTTACTTTTTAATGGCTTATTTATTAGTGATGATATGGGCCATTTAATGAAAATTTTTATTTATATCTCAGTGTTACTCAGCTTTTATTATTCCCGAGACTATATTGAAGAAAGACAAATGGCCACCGGGGATTATTACGTTTTAGGGTTATTTTCTACGTTAGGGATGATGGTTCTAGTTTCTGCGCACTCCTTGTTAACTATTTATTTAGGCTTGGAATTACTTTCCTTACCACTATATGCAATGGCTGCAATTCGGCGGACCAACAGTGACTCTACAGAAGCTGCACTCAAATACTTTGTTATGGGAGCTATCGCATCTGGTTTATTGTTATATGGTCTTTCATTAGTTTATGGTGCTACGGGCAAGTTAGATCTCCAAGCAGTTGCAACGGCGATAAACAGTACAAACTCTAACAAAGGCATGCTGTCTTTTGCCTTGGTTTTTGTTGTGGCTGGAATCGGTTTTAAAATGGCCACTATACCTTTTCATATGTGGGCACCCGACGTATACGAAGGGGCGCCTACTTCCGTAACGCTTTTGTTAAGTACCGCACCAAAAATTGCGGCTGTAGGAATGGCGTTTCGATTACTGACTTTGGGCTTGGTCGATGTTACTGCGCAATGGCAGCAATTACTATTAGTTATGGCGCTATTGTCCACAGCTATTGGTAATTTATTAGCTATAGTACAGACTAACCTCAAGCGCTTATTCGCATACTCAGCCATCTCGCACATGGGATACGCACTCTTTGGTATTTTGGCTGCTAATGCCGCAGGGTACGGCGCTGCATTATATTATGTGCTGGTATATGCAGTAATGACTACTTGTGCTTTTGGTCTCATCGTATTGATGTCAAAATCCGGATATGAAGTTGAATTTATAGAAGATTTAAGAGGATTAAATAAGCGTAGTCCTTGGCTAGCATTTTTAATGATGATTGTATTATTTTCAATGGCCGGTGTTCCTCCTACAGTAGGGTTTTTCACTAAATTATTAGTTTTAAAAGCACTCGTGGATGTACAAATGACTTGGGTCGCTGTTTTAGGCCTGTTCTTTGCAGTTATAGGGGCTTTTTATTATATTCGTATAATCAAAGTGATGTATTTTGAGGAGCCCGTGGATAATACTGCTGTTAATTTAACAGGTCCTGCTAAAGTTATTTTCTCACTTAACTCGCTTTCACTATTATTATTAGGGATATTTCCAGGGGCATTAATTGCTGCCTGTATGAATGCTTTTAGATAAAAAGCTGTCATATACTAAATTTTGTAAATAGCTTGCTATATAGAAAGCGCATGCGTATAATTGCCCTCAGTTGATGCGGGGTGGAGCAGCCTGGTAGCTCGTCGGGCTCATAACCCGAAGGTCGTAGGTTCAAATCCTGCCCCCGCTACCAATTATTTATTTAAAACCCCATTTATGGGGTTTTTTATTATGTAAAATATGCGGAAGAGCCATATTTGGCGCACTCAAGTCTGACTTTTTCCCAAAATTTTAGATTGTGGTGAGTAGGCAATGATACAAGACGAAATTGAAGCACTTATAGAACCTACCATTGAAAATATGGGATATACCCTTTGGGGTTGTGAATATCTTGCTCAGGGTAAGCATTCTCTGCTAAGAATTTATATTGATAAACCTGAAGGTATCCAGTTAGAAGATTGTGAAAAGGTTAGTAAACAAGTAAGTGCGATATTGGATGTAGAAGATCCTATTCCAGGGAATTATAGTCTTGAAGTATCTTCACCAGGGATCCCTAAACCTTTATTTTATAATTGGCAATTTCGTGAGTACCTGGGGCAAGAAGTTAATATTAAATTGTATAAACCTGTAGGCGGTAAAAGAAAGATAACCGGGCTCATTGCTGCAGCTGATGAGGATAAACTAACCTTGAAAGTAAACAATGAGCAGCAAGAATTTTTATTTTCTAATATTGTAAAAGCTAATTTGACTGGCTAGTGAGGCGAACGATGAGCAAAGAATTGTTATTAGTTGCTGAGGCATTATCAAACGAAAAAGGTGTAAGCAAAGAAGTAGTATTAGATGCAATTCAAGCAGCATTGGAGTCAGCTACACGTAAATTATCCGGTATAGATTTAGGAGTACGAGTTAAATTAAGTCACCGTACTGGAGAATATGAAACTTTTCGCTATTGGGATGTTATTGGCGATGACGAAGAGTTGGAGTTTCCAGATCGGCAAATACGATTAGAAGATGCAAAAACTAAAAAGGCAGATGTTGAAGTCGGCGATCGCGTTGAAGAGCCAATGCCTTCTATCGGATTTGGCCGTATTGCTGCCCAAACTGCACGCCAGGTGATAATGCAAAAAGTCCGTGAAGCGGAGCGCAGACAAGTTATTGATCAATACAAGAATAAATTTGGTCAAATTATTTATGGTACGGTAAAGAAAGTAACGAAAGATAATATCATTATTGATTTGGGTGGAAAGGCAGAAGCATTTTTACCGCGTACGGAAATGCTCCCACAAGAGATGTTTCGACCGAATGATAGAGTTAAAGCTTATCTATATGAAATTTCTGAACAACCGCGTGGTCCACAAATGTTAGTAAGTCGTGTGCGAAAAGAAATGCTAATTGAGCTATTTCGCATAGAGGTGCCTGAAATTGGTGAAAACGTTATTGAAATAAAGGCAGCTGCGCGCGAACCTGGAAACCGTGCAAAAATTGCTGTTAAAACGAATGACGGCCGCATTGATCCTATTGGCGCTTGCGTGGGAATGCGTGGTGCTCGCGTACAAGCAGTCTCTAACGAGTTGGGCGGCGAACGCGTAGACATTATTCTTTGGGATGACAATCCAGCGCAATTAGTAATTAATGCCATGGCTCCTGCAGAAATTTCATCTATCGTGGTTGATGAAGATTCACATACTATGGATTTGGCAGTGCAAAAAGAGCAATTGTCGCAAGCTATTGGAAGAAACGGCCAAAACGTTCGTTTAGCCAGCCAGCTTACTGGATGGACTCTCAATGTAATGACTATTGAAGATTTTGAGGGCAAAAGCCAGGAAGAATCAACTAAAACCATAAAGTTATTTACTTCTGCATTAGAAATTGATGAGGAGATTGCCCAATTATTAGTAGCAAACGGTTTTTCTTCTCTGGAGGAAATTGCCTATGTGCCTAAAGATGAGTTAATGGCGATAGAAGAGTTTGATGAAGATATAGTCGAAGAATTACGAAATCGAGCAAATGATACTTTATTGACACAGGCACTTACTTCGGAACAAGGTGGAACCCCTACCGAAGAGTTAATGAACATGGAAGGCATGACTCCAGAACTGGCTAGAAAGTTAGGTGCAAAAGGTATCGTAACATTAGACGATTTGGCTGAACAATCAATTGACGAGTTATTAGAGATTGAAGGAATGACTGCGGATAAAGCGGGTGCTCTTATTATGAAAGCACGTGAACCTTGGTTTCAGTCAGATAAAGCATAATTTGCAAAATATTTTATATATTTAATAAGCATTTTCAGTTTAACGCTGAATGAGGATTAATACTATGGCGGATGTGACGGTTAAACAATTAGCTCAAGTTGTCGGTATTCCGGTCGAGCGTTTATTGAACCAGTTGCAGGAAGCTGGTTTAGAATTTACTGACGAGCAACAGTCTGTAAATGAAGAACAGAAACGAATTTTACTAAATCATTTGAAAGGTGGTAGCGGCCTTACCCGTAATACGCCTGAACGTATTACTTTGCGCCGTAAAAGTGTTTCACAAGTAACTTTAGGTAGTGATGTACATAGTGGAAAAACTGTAAATATCGAAGTTCGTAAAAAACGCACCTATGTAAAAAGATCATTGGTAGAAGCTCCTGAACAAGAAGTAGAAACGCTTCCTGAGCCTGAATTACATGAAGAATCTATCGTAGAAGAGGTGGAAACAGAAGAAGCAAAAACAACAGAAGAAACACAAACTGTTTCTGAAGCTACTGAAGAAATAAAAGAGTCACAAGAAGCGCTTCCTATCGAAGCAACTCCCGAGCAAGCGGATAATGTTACTGCTGAGCCAGTCGCTAAGAAAGCCGTGTCAGAACAAACGCCTGCTGATAAGCACAAGCATGAAAAAAGCAAGAAAAAACCCGCTACCCGCTCCGAGTCAGATGAAGATTTCAGACGTGGTAAAAAGGCACAACGCACGAAATATCAACCCAGCATTAATGATGAAAATGAAGGGGCAATGCATCGTCGCGTGAAAGGGAAAAAGCGTAAAAATGAAAAGTCAGAAAAATATAAAGAAGCTGAGGAAGCGTTAACACATGGTTTTGCTATGCCTACAGCTCCTGTAAAGCACGAAGTTGCTATTCCGGAAACTATTACCGTAGCGGATCTCGCCAAAAGAATGTCGGTGAAAGCTGCAGAAGTAATTAAGACTATGATTAGTCTCGGTGCTATGGCTACTATTAACCAGGTAATTGACCAAGAAACCGCGATAATTGTTGTGGAAGAAATGGGACATACCCCCAAGCCCATTAGTGAAGATGCTATTGAAGATATCTTAGAGAATGTCGTATCAAAAGGAAGCCTTACGGAATCTCGCGCTCCGGTGGTTACCATAATGGGCCACGTTGATCATGGTAAAACATCGTTGCTTGATTATATACGCCGAGCTAAGGTAGCAGCAGGTGAAGCAGGCGGTATTACGCAGCATATTGGTGCGTATCACGTACATACTCCGAAAGGGAGCATTACCTTTTTAGACACTCCCGGTCACGCTGCATTTACTGCAATGCGTGCTCGCGGCGCTCAAGTAACCGATATTGTGGTATTGATAGTGGCAGCGGATGATGGTGTAAAGCCGCAAACAATAGAAGCCGTACAACATGCGAAAGCCGCTAAAGTGCCTATTATTGTGGCGGTTAATAAGATGGATAAACCGGGTGTTGATCCTGAAAGAGTTATGAATGAATTATCTAACTATGAAGTTATTCCTGAACCTTGGGGTGGGGATACCATGTTTGTTAATATCTCCGCTAAAACTGGATTGGGTATAGACGAATTACTGGATGCTATTTTATTGCAGTCTGAGGTGTTGGAGCTAACAGCACATACTGATGGTGCAGCAAAAGGGGTCGTTATTGAGTCACGTCTTGATAAAGGCAGAGGCCCGGTGGCTACTGTGCTCGTCCAAAACGGCACCTTACACAAAGGAGACGTACTACTAGCCGGGTTACAATATGGTAAGGTCCGTGCCCTTGTAAGTGATAATGGTTCTTTAGTAGACCACGCAGGTCCTTCCATTCCCGTGGAGATATTGGGCTTATCTGCCATTCCTCACGCAGGTGACGAAGCTATCGTTGTACCTGACGAAAAAAGGGCAAGAGAAGTTGCTCTTTTCCGTCAAGGAAAGTATCGCGATGTTAAATTAGCAAGACGGCAGAAAACTTCGCTGGAAGGTATTCTTGATAATATGACCGCAGCGGAAGTGAAAGTATTAAACATTGTACTCAAAGCGGACGTACAAGGTTCGGTAGAAGCCATTGCCGATGCTTTAGAGAAGTTATCTACTGAAGAAGTAGCTGTAAAAGTTATTGCTAGTGGAGTGGGAGGTATAACTGAGTCAGATGTTCACTTAGGTATTGCTTCAAATGCGCTGATAATTGGATTTAACGTGCGTGCGGATGGCGGTGCTAAGCGTCTTGCAGAAGTAGAAAACATCCCTATTCATTACTATAGCGTTATTTACGATATAGTCGATCAAGTAAAAGGTGCTCTTACGGGTATGCTTGAGCCTAAATTTAAAGAAGAAATCGTCGGAGTTGCAGAAGTACGAGATGTATTCCGCTCACCCAAATTGGGCTCAATTGCAGGATGTATGGTGGTGGAAGGAACCATCAAGCGTAATAACCCCATTCGTGTTTTACGCGACAATGTGGTTATTTATGAAGGAACTTTGGAGTCATTGCGTCGATTTAAAGACGATGTGGTAGAGGTTCGACAAGGATTTGAGTGTGGTATTGGCGTTAAAAACTACAATGATGTAAAAGCAGGCGACTTAATCGAAGTCTATGAAACCGTAGAAATAAAACGGGAAGCCATGTAATTTGGGCCGAAAGGCCCAACAAATTTCACTCTGAGAATACCATGAGCAATAATTTCAAACGCACGGATAGAATTGCAGAAACGATATTGCGTAAACTAGCACTATTAATTCAGCAAGAAATAACTGACCCCCGATTATCCAAATTCGTCACACTCTCGGCGGTAAATGTGGCTAAAGACTTAAGCCATGCCAAAGTTTATTTTACGGTTTTAAATGATGATCCTGAGCAAACGGCTACTATTTTAAATACCGCGGCAAGTTATCTACGCTCGCAATTGGCAAAAAGTATTACTTTGCGCACGGTACCCCAATTGCACTTCATTTACGATGAATCCATCGAATATGGAAAACGATTAAGTAAATTAATTGAAGAAGCCAATCCAGAAAAAAAAGACGATGAGCAAGAATGAGAAGTTAGCAATAAATGGCATCCTGCTTGTTAATAAGTCTTATGGAAAATCTTCCAACGCAATTCTTCAACAAGTTAAGTGGCTCTACCACGCTAAAAAAGCAGGCCATACTGGTAGCTTGGACCCTATGGCTACAGGAATGTTGCCTATCTGCTTCGGTGAAGCTACTAAGTTTTCCCAATTTTTGTTAGACGCTGATAAATGCTATGAAGCCACAGGCGTACTAGGTAAAACAACCAATACTGGCGATGCGATGGGTGAGTTAGTAAACGAAGTCACGGACTTTCAAGTGACTAAAGAAGATTTATTAAACGCCCTTAATCAGTTTAAAGGAGAAACCAGGCAAACTCCTTCGATGTTTTCTGCCTTAAAACACAAAGGAAAACCTTTGTATACCTATGCTCGACAAGGAATAGAGATAGAGCGAGAAGCACGTAAAATTATTATCCACAAGCTGGAATTAATAGAGTTTCATGGAAAAGAATTTCGGGTGTTAATCCGTTGCAGCAAAGGCACATATGTACGTAACCTAATAGAAGACATAGGAAATAATCTCGGGGTCGGTGCGCATGTTTCGCAATTACATCGGGTGTATACGGCAGGGTTCGAAGATGAAAAAATGTATACTGTGGAAGAGCTCTCCACCCAAGCTTTTGAAAAGTTAAACACCTATCTATTACCTATTGATAGAGCTGTGCGCCATTTGCCTGAAATCAAGATATCTCCTGAGCAAGTCATTACCTTGCAAAAAGGAGTCCCCGTTCAACTCAAAGAGGTGCAATTGAAAGGCTTGGTAAGGTTGTATAATGCTACTTCCCTTGAGTTTATTGGTATTGGCGAAGTAGGCGATACTGGTAAATTAGTATCCAAAAGACTCTTGTCTACCTCGCCAGAACTCTCCTAGCGATAACCCAATCTATTCGCTGGTTCAACCTCAAATTCATATTTATCGCCCGCCCCAAATATTGTATTACGATTTTCTCCCAGTTTTATGGCCTCTGGATTATAGGGAGGTGCTGATGGCTGAACTCTTCGGGGAGCAGCTAGAAATGAATAATAAGCAGATAAACTCTGTTCAGGCGTAACAGTATAAGAGGGAGATGAAATTGGTGTCAGCGTTCTTATTACTTCGTTAAGTACGCTATCATATTGTGTATTTATTGCGTTTACTTTTTCAGCAAAAACACTTTCTTGTCCTTCATCTAGTGCGGCTACCCTGTCAACATAAGCTCTTAGCTCAAAATGTTTATTAACTGCTTTGGAGGAGGCAAATAACAGTGTGGAGCCTAATATAAAAGATCCCACTGTAATAGCCGCCACATAGGCTAACGCAGGAATTAAAAATGGGCTAGTAATGCTGGCTCCAACTAATAAAACACCTACAGCAACCCCACCCCAGGAGAAAAAGCCTCTTAAGGTTTGGTTTAGAAGTGTTAAACTCACTTCCTGCTCAGTATTACGAAACTTACTTTTTTCTTCGGTTAATTCGCGCTGCGCCTCAGTTAGCTTTATTTGTTTAGTAAAGAAAGCATTTCTTAATTGAGAAAACAGAGTATTAAAATAAGAATGCGCTTCGTGGTCATTTCCAGCTAATTGCTTAAATTCATCAAGTAGGGATGCTAACTGAGAGACCGATATCTCTTGCAACAAATTGAAATCGGTGGCTGCACTCTGAAAGAATTCTTTAAATAAGCATATTTTTTCTAACGTGTCTTTATTACGGGATTGAATAAAGCCTGTAGTTAGTTGAATTCTTAATAAGAGATCAATTTTTACATCGCGATCATCAATATTTTGATTGGGTTGTAATCGTTTTTGGAAGGCAGTAAATGCTTCTTTGTTAATTCCTTCTGGCTGTATAAATTTTACCAATTGCTCTTCTAAAGTTTTTGAATTTAAAACGATACTTAACTCATCAAGTAAGTATCTATTGCTGCTTAATCGCCCTTTTGTAAACGTTTTATCAAAATGCGCATTATTGGCAATGAAGGTTACTTTTCTTTCTTCAGGAGATTTATCAATATTTCTTATTAAAGCCGCCGCTTCTACTTGTAAACCCGATTTACCCTCGGAACAAATAAGGGTAAAGCCGCATAACTCACCTTGATCGTTAACGTAGGTTAGTTGGATACTATTAAAAGTGGCTTTATCTTTTATTGCAGCTAAAAATGCTGCAGGGAAAATAGAACCATCAAAATCTCCCTCGGAATGAGAAAAATAATAATCATCTCGATAGGAAGACAACTCAGTAAGGCGGTATTGAATGGTAGGAACTGTGGTGTGTTCGGAAAAATAATGCAGGTTTTGTAATTCAATAATACTACCTAAATATTCTTGTTTCGTTTGCGCCTTATAATTATTTCGATGCAAACCGATTGCATCTGCTACTTGAATATAATTACCTGAAATTATCCTAAGAGTCATGAGTGAACCTCAAAAATCAAGATGAAGCCAAAGTATATAAATTGATTCTTAAGAGAACATTAATAAAAAATTGAAATATCCCTTGTGTCAAAAGCGTACTCTTGTTAGAATTCACCCCTTTAAAAAAGTTTACTCAGTTATTTGGGAGTTTAGAATGTCGCTTACTAGCGCACAAAAAACAGAAATTATTAGTGAATTTAGACGTGCTGACAAAGATACTGGTTCCCCAGAAGTACAAGTTTCTTTAATGACCAGCCGTATTAATTATCTTACAGATCACTTTAAAAAACACAATAAAGATTTCCATTCTCGTCGTGGTCTACAAGAATTAGTTAACAAGCGTCGTAAACTCTTAAGATATTTAAAGAAAACGAATGCAGAGCGTTATTCTTCTTTAATTAAAAGTCTTGGGTTAAGAGATTCTTACTAAGTGTCTCAGAAAAAAGAAATATAATGAAAAAAGCGCTATCATGCGCTTTTTTTTCATATTTTTGTTTTACAAAAATTTAATCAGCATTTTTATTCAAGTGAAAGATAGTTTATTCTTATGCATTGAAATTAAAGCATATATTAAGCGGTTAATAAAAACCGCAAAAATTACATTTATAATGAGGTGGCTCACGTGGCTAAAATAACTAAAGAAATACAATTCGGTGAACATACTCTGGTATTAGAAACAGGGGAGATAGCAAGGCAAGCAGATGGTGCGGTATTTGCAAGCATGAACGGTACGCAAGTGTTGGTAACTGTCGTTTTTAACCGGGAAGGTGCTGAAAAAAATAATTTCTTTCCCTTAACCGTGAACTATCAAGAAAAAAGCTATGCTGCTGGGAAAATTCCAGGCGGATTTAATAAACGTGAAGGCCGTCCTAGCGAACATGAGACACTTACCTCACGATTAATTGATCGGCCTCTACGACCTTTATTCCCTGATGAATTTACCTATGAAGTGCAAATTATTGCCACAGTAATGTCATTAAACCCAGAAGTATCTGCCGATATCATTTCCATGATAGGAGCTTCTGCTGCATTGGCGATTTCCGGGCTGCCATTTAATGGACCAATAGGTGCTGCACGTGTTGGATATAAAGACGGAGTTTATTTACTCAATCCTGGGTATAAAGCCTTGGGTGAATCGGACTTGGATTTAATTGTTGCTGGAACACAAGACGCCATCTTAATGGTAGAGTCAGAAGCAAATGAGCTCAACGAAGAAATTATGTTGGGTGCTGTACTCTACGGTCATGAAATGATGAAAGGAGTTATTAAGGGTATAAATGAATTAGCTCAGGAAGCAGGTAAATCCAAGTTTGAATGGAAGCGAGCAGAAGTTGACGCTGAATTGGAAGCGAAAATTGATTCATTGGGAAGACAAGAAATTACCCAGGCTTATTTACTGAAAGATAAGCAACAAAGAAGAGCCTTGTTGGCGGAAATTAGACAAAAAATAACTGACGCTTTAGTGATGGAAGACGACACTATCAAGCCAGAGCTGATAACTGCGATGTTAGGCTCATTAGAAAAGGATATTGTAAGAAACAAAATCTTAGATGGTGAACCTCGAATTGATGGACGTGATTTAAGAACTGTACGTCCAATTGTTATTCGTACTGGTCTTTTAGATAGAGCGCATGGTTCTGCCCTCTTTACTCGAGGGGAAACTCAAGCGATTGTTGCTGCTACATTGGGTAATGATAGAGATGCTCAAATTCTTGATAAATTAGAAGGTGAAGTGAGAGATCGCTTCATGCTGCATTACAATTTCCCTCCTTATTCTGTTGGGGAGACTGGAATGGTAGGTAGTCCTAAAAGACGCGAAATTGGGCATGGCCGTTTGGCAAGACGCAGTTTAATGGCTGTGTTACCGAAATCAAATGAATTTCCTTATGTTTTACGCGTTGTATCCGAAATTACCGAATCCAATGGTTCAAGCTCCATGGCTACTGTGTGTGGCACAAGCTTGGCATTAATGGATGCAGGCGTGCCCTTAAAAGCTCCAGTTGCCGGGGTTGCTATGGGACTCATTAAAGAAGGCGATCGTTTTGCGGTTTTAACTGATATTTTAGGCGATGAAGATCATCTCGGTGATATGGATTTTAAAGTGGCAGGAACTGAAAAAGGAGTAACTGCATTACAAATGGATATCAAAATTACCGGTATCACTAAAGAAATTATGGAGCAGGCTTTAGAGCAAGCTTTAGAGGGTCGGCGTCATATCCTGGGTGTTATGAATAATGCGCTTTCTGAACATAGAGATGAGTTATCTAAACATGCACCACGTATTGTTACTATGAAAGTGGCCGAAGATAAAATTCGCACGGTTATTGGTAAGGGTGGAGCTACTATCAAAGGTCTTATTGAAAGTACAGGTGTGTCAATTGACATTGACGACACGGGTGTTGTGCAACTCTTTTCACCCAATTCTGATGCCCTGGAAGAAGCACAAAAACAAATTAAAGCGCTCGTTGCGGAAGTTGAAGTGGGACAGACTTACCGTGGAAAAGTAAGTAAGATCGTTGACTTTGGTGCCTTTATTAATTTATTACCCGGAAAAGATGGTTTACTACATATTTCTCAAATCACCGCCGATCGCTCGCAAAAAGTAGAGGATGTTTTGCAGGAAGGACAAGAAATTGAGGTATTTGTTGCCGGTGTGGATAAACAAGGAAGAGTAAAGCTGGAGTGGAAAGATAAGCCTGTGCCTGAAAAGAATGAGCAAGCACAAGAAAGTGAAGAAGCATTAGAAATATCGGAAGATCGAGATACTTCTGCAGAAGAAGAATAAGCTCTGTCATTCCCGCTTTCGTGTTTAGCCCGGACAGATAGGTTACACATGTCCGAACACATGGGTAACACATTTTAACTAAAATATGTTACCCGTCCACTATATAAATTAACAATTGAGTTTTTTCTTAATTGATTTAAATTTACCTCTCCAAGCTTTTGATGGGAGAAATAAACCTCTAAAATGTCTGAGTGTGCGTTTTGTCTAATTCCTATAGGCTGGTTACTGAAGGGCATGCCAATAAAAACTTGTCTTCCTTGAAAATGTAATCGTCCTCTGCAATCAGTTTTTTTAATATCGTAATCTGGGGAGTATTCAATTTGAGGAAGTATTTCCGGATATTTCCTATAGCTTGGATGATAACGTTGAGCAGGTACTTTCATCCCAATCCCTTCATGGGGTCGCTTTAAATTATATACTTCTCGCCATTGTCTAAACTCGTCTTGAATATGCGTTAAATTTTTAAAATATTTCGAATTAAGTAATTCTACTTTTAATGTTCTATGAAAACGTTCATCTTTTCCGTTGGTTTGTGGATGAGCTGGACGAGAATAACTTACCTTAACGCCAATACGAATTAACCATAAGCTAAATGTAGTATAACGTGCGGAATCATATAATGAGCCCCAAGGATTACCATTATCAACATTAATGCGTTCCGGTAAGCCATATCGTCTAAAGGCTTCAATTAATATAGGCTTGACCGTTTCTCCGCGTTCATTCGTACACGCTTCTAATACAATAGAATAACGAGAATGGTCATCTAAAACAGTTAACGGAAAACAACGTCCTCGTTCGTAGGCGAAATGGCCTTTAAAATCCATTTGCCATAAATGATTAGGTGCTTCATGTTCAAAACGATGAAAATGGTTATTAGCAGATTTCTCTTTATGGATAAAACCATATTTCTCAAGCACACTATGAATTGTGCTAGATGCTATCGATATATTTTTTTCTCGTTCTAATATTACTTTTATCTTTCTAGCCCCCCAATATGGGTGTTCATTTCGGACTTTTATTATCTCGTTTACAAATTGGTTACCAGTACGTAAAGGACTTCTCTTTGGCCTTTTAGAATGGTCGTTTAATGCCGAAAATCCTTGCTCATTGTAGCGTTTAAGCCACTTATAACCAGTTTTACGGCTTACTTCGTAACGACGACATAACTCAGCAATATTAGCTCCTTCTTGAGAGGCAAGAAGCACAAACTCTTTTCTTAAATCCAACGTATTTTTCTCCTGCCAAGACATAAAATTAACCTTATTACCTTAAAATATTTAAAGATAATAAGTGTTACCTATGTTCTCGGACAGGTGTTACCTATGTCCTCGGTCTAAACACTTTCGCGGGAATGACACCCCAATTTATGTCAATGTACTAGAAAAACTTCTACAAAATGCTTTAAAAATTATAAAAACAAGACAATTTTTAAAAATATGCAAAACTGTCATCCCCCGCGAAGGCGCGGGAATGACAAAAGGGGAGATTAAAGGCCTCTAATAAAAGTATTTTTTATTTTCTCTATTTTTTAACCAAATTCAAAAGCTCAGAGCGGCTACTTGGGTTGGTACGCATGTCCCCAAGCATTACTGAGGTAGTTAAAACAGAGTTCTGTTTTTCTACGCCTCGCATCATCATACATAAATGTTGCGCTTCTATAATAACCCCAACTCCGCGAGCGTTTGTAATTTCTGCAATGCAGTTAGCGATTTCGGTGGTTAAGCGTTCTTGAATTTGTAGACGCCTTGCATAAAAATCGACAATTCGTGCAATTTTAGACAAACCTAAAACTTTACCATTAGGCAAATAGCCCACATGGCACTTACCTAAGAAAGGGAGAAGATGGTGCTCGCATAAAGAGTACATTTCAATATCTTTAACGATAACCATTTCACTCATGTCAGATTCAAAGAGGGCATTGTTAATAATATCTTCTATGTTTTCATTATACCCCTTAGTTAAATACTGCATGGCGGTCGCTGCTCTCTCGGGAGTACCTTTAAGGCCTTCCCTATTAATATCTTCACCTAATTGTATAAGTAGTTCTCTATATAGCTGTTGCATTTTTTTCCCTTAACCGGGGGGCCAGGTCATTTGGCGTCCACCGAGAATATGGAGATGAATATGAGGGACTTCTTGCCCCCCCTGCGATTCAACATTAAATACTAAACGATAACCTTTTTCTAAGCCTTCTTGTAAAGCTATCTTCTTTGCTACTAAGATCATTCTTCCCAGTAGCAATTCATCTGTAGTGTCCGTCTCATTTATTGTTGTAATATGTTTTTTAGGAACCACAAGAATATGCTTAGGTGCTTGGGGTTTTATATCCCTAAAAGCCACAATTTCTGAATCTTCAAACACAATAGTGGCTGGGATACCCCCATTACCAATTTTGCAAAATAAGCAATCCATACTATTTTTCCTAAAATATTCCAGGAAAGAAGTATAGCATGTATTCATTACTGTTCTACTTACTCACTTTGCGTTTTAACTTTAAATTGAGGATAATACGCGGTCTTATAAATTAGTAGCAGGTAATTCATATGGGTCTAATGGAAATAAACAGTGGGCGCGATGTGCCTAATGAAATTAACGTCATTATTGAAATCCCAATGCATGGTGAGCCAGTAAAGTATGAGGTTGATAAGGAGACCGGAGCATTGTTTGTTGATCGCTTTATGACCACAGCGATGTATTATCCCACCAACTATGGATACATTCCTCACACCTTATCGGAAGATGGCGACCCGGTGGATGTTCTGGTAGTTACCCCTATGCCATTAATTAGTGGCGCAGTAATTCGTTGTCGTGTTGTTGGACTTTTAAAAATGACAGACGAATCGGGTATAGACGCAAAACTATTAGCGGTTCCTATTAATAAAACAAGCAAGATGTATGCCTCCATAGAAACCTATAAGGACCTCCCTCAACCGTTGTTATTATCTATTGAACACTTTTTCAGACATTACAAAGATCTTGAAGAAGGTAAATGGGTAAAAGTAGATGGCTGGGAAGGGCCAGAAGCTGCACAGCAAGAAATCCTTAGCAGCGTCGAACGGTATCAAAGTGCGTAATTGATTCGGGCGATGGAACTATAGTAATTTGTAGCCTTTTATGCAGCGAAGCGTAAAGGCTACCATTCACCAATATCCTGGTTGGCCTCAATCCACTAGCATTGCAAATCTGCCTCTATTACAATAAAAATTTCTTTCATTCTTAAATGGATTTTTATGAGACGTCTTGGCTTAATAATTATTGTAATTCTTATTTTAATTGCAGCTTTCGCTATAACCGGCATTAATAAAATCCCGCGCATGGATGAGAAAGTAAAAGCTTCCTGGATGCAAGTTCAAAACCAATATCAGCGCCGGATGGATTTAGTACCAAACTTAGTAAATACCGTGAAAGGATATGCTAATTTTGAAAAATCGACTTTAACGGATGTGATTAATGCAAGGGCAAAAGCAACACAGGTGAATATAACTCCAGACATGCTTAGTGACCCTGCAGCCTTACAAAAATACGAACAAGCACAATCAGAACTTTCTTCAAGCCTTGCTCGCCTGATGGTAGTCGTAGAAAGGTATCCC
The DNA here is from genome assembly GCF_900637865.1 of Legionella adelaidensis. NCBI lineage: Bacteria > Pseudomonadati > Pseudomonadota > Gammaproteobacteria > Legionellales > Legionellaceae > Legionella > Legionella adelaidensis. The sequence goes on along the minus strand of NZ_LR134433.1, from coordinate 78,647 downwards.
GATTTGAAAGCTAATCAAAACTTTTTAGCGTTACAATCGCAGCTGGAGGGAACAGAAAATCGCATTGCAATAGCTAGAAAAGACTATATTGATACTGTTCAAGAGTACAATACGAATATTCGAACTTTCCCAGGAATTATATGGGCAAAAATTTATGGCGCTCAAATTAAACCCTCCTTTACAGCTCCTGAGGCTGCTCAACAAGCACCTCAGGTGAGTTTTTAATTAATGCGTTTTTATACTCGTTTTACTCTAGGGATCTTACTATCATTATTTTGCTGCCATTTAATGGCAGCCGCCCCTTCTTTCCCCTTATTAACCGGCCGAGTGGTTGATGATGCCCATCTTTTAACGCCGCAAACCATTGCAAATTTGGAAAAAGAATTACAGGACTATGAGGCCTCTACTACGAATCAAGTCGTTGTGGTAACCCTGCCTGGTCTCGATGGTTATCCCATAGAAGAATACGGCTATCAGCTAGGTAGGTATTGGCAAATCGGACAAAAGGATAAAAATAACGGGGTGCTGCTTATTGTGGCCCCAAAAGAGAAAAAAGTTCGTATTGAGGTAGGGTATGGTTTAGAACCTATTCTAACGGATGCATTATCCAGCACTATTATTCAAGACGTTATTATACCACCTTTTAAAAAAGGTGATTATCAGAAAGGGATTGTCGAAGGTACTAAGGCAATTCTCGATGTTTTAGGTGGAAAAATAAAAAATCCACAGGCATTTAAATCAAAAAATAAATCGATTAATTGGTTGGAGTGGTTGTTTATTTTAGTGATCATCCTGTTATTTGTACGTAATCCCGGGCTTGCATTTCTAATATTTTCAGGTTCCGGGCAGCGATTCGGCGGTTCTAGCCGAGGAGGGTTTAGCGGCGGTGGTGGAAGCTTTGGTGGAGGAGGTTCATCAGGATCATGGTAAAAGTATTTACAGAGTTTGAGGCAAAACAAATTGAATCAGCCGTTATCTCCGCAGAAAAAGAGACCTGCGCTGAGCTAGTTACTGTTGTACTCCCCATTAGTGATAGGTATGTTCCTGAGATGATGTTTTTTGGTTTTCTGATGGGAAGTATTATTGCTTTTATCCTTTGGAAATTGAGCTGGATTGTTTATTTCCCCCAATTATTTTTAATCCAGTTATTCTTTTGTCTGGTTTTTCCCTATATAGGAGTGACTCGTTTATTTGTTTATTTTTTACCAAAAAAATTATTATTTCACCGGGCAGCCCATTTAGGAGCAGAGGAACTATTGTCTGTTATGCAACAAGTACCTCCTGAAACACCTGTGCTGTTATTATTTGTTTCCCAAGCTGAGCATTACATCCATCTATTTCCAAATCCCATTATTAAAGCAAAAATTAATGACTCTTTATGGGATAAAATTGTTAATGATTTAGCTGACAAGCTAAAAAATAAAAAACTGGCTTTAGCTTGTACTGAAACTATACAAGATATTGCCAAAATTTTGACAAAATTTTTCCCAGACGATAAGGGGGATAATTTGTATAAAGACCAGATTGTGCATTAATGACTAATATGCTTATATTTTTAGCGGAGCTATAAGGCGCGGAGGTTATCTCCGCGCGCAATAAAGAAAACTGGTTTAAATGGGGAGAATATTAACGTAACGACAGGGCTAAGAAAATATAGGTCCACCCCGCCATCATTAATTCAATTGCTATAAATAATCCAATAAACCATAACCCGCTCCAAGGCCATTGACTTAAAATTAAAATACCTAAAATAAAGGCAATAAGACCCGCAAGTAATAGCCAAACCCATCCTCGCGTGTGGCGTAATGCAATGGCCATAAAAAAGCGAGTAATACCAATTATTATGAGGACCCCCGCAAGCATGGCAGTAATAATACTGGAGGCAAGGAAGGGCTCATAAATTACCAAGCCGCCGGCAATAAGATAAAGAACGGCGACAAAAGCATGCCATAATACCCCTTCCCAACCCCGACTTTTAAACACGTCTACAATTTGTATTATCCCGGCAATCAATAATAAAACCCCTAAGAACATCATGCTGGCCAACGTTAAACCAATTACCATGCCTAGTCCAATAGCACCCAGGACGACAAATAAAATTCCCAAAGTAAGCAACCAGGCCCAATTTCTACTAACAATAGGTAAAGCTTCCACTTTCTTTCTAGGCATGACAATTTCCTTATTTATTAAGAAGTTAATTTAATAATAGCCGGTATTTTCCAGGAATTCCATGGTATCGAGGAGGGATATTCTCTTTTCAACTATGTATTTACTGGAACTCCATCCTGAATAGAGTACCCCTCGAGAGTTCCCGCTTTTGCTTGGATTACAATAAATAAAAGCTCTTCAGAAGAAGAACTGCGCCAAGTACGTATTCCATTAGGGGCTACCCTGATTGTAGTTCCTTCTTTAACTTCAAACCACTCGCCATCGACACAGAACTCACCTTTCCCTTTCAGAAAAATATAAAGCTCCTCATTTTCGCGGTGTTTATGACTAAATGGCATGGCAGTTCCCGCGGGAAACTTATTCAATGATACTTCCATACTAGTTAAACCGAGTTCTTCTTTAAGGAACTGTTTTCCAGCTACATTATCTGTCAGCATCGGGTGTTTAAAGAAATATTGGTCCAACTGTTCAAACGGGCCAAAATCAACAAATGAGAAATTATTGCCATTTTTCTTCATAGGAAACCTCTTTATGTAAGTGACTTTTATTTTGCAAGTAACTAAACTTATATCAAAGTGGTTTGAGTTATGCAAGGTTAATTGGAGTATAAATGAACACTGATAAAGAAAATCGCTCGGTTTGTCCTATAGCAAACCTTTTGGATGTCGTTGGAGACAAGTGGACGCTGCTAATTATTAGAGACTTATTTCTTGGTAAGAAACGTTTCGCTGAATTTGCAGAGTCCGAGGAGAAAATACCTACAAACATTCTTGCTGCACGGTTAAAACGAATGGAAAAATTAGGTTTGCTGAAAAAAAATCCTTATCAGAATAACCCGGTGCGATTTGAGTATTTTCTAACAGAAAAAGGTAAGTCTCTTGAATCGATACTAACGGAGATGGTGAGATGGGGGCTTCGGTATGTCAAAGGGACAAAAATCTTCCCAAGAGTTAAGCCGGAGTTGTAGCCCATCTGCTGAAGTTAGAATTCTAAGTTAAAGTTTAAAAAGCAGGTAACCCCACGTTTTGATCATAAATTAATGAGCATAGACAATAGGTAATTCAGTCCACTGGGTAGTGTAATTAGGCGACTTTAATTGTCTCTTCATACTCCATTCTTTATTAAGCCCTTCCGCAGCAAGGCGGAGAGTACGTGGGCCATATTTTTTATTTATCCCATCTATCAAGGCCATAAGCTTATCACCATGTTGTAAATGGGAATTTGAGGGTTGCTGAAATAAATCTTTTTGCTCGAAGCGTTTGTCAATCAAATCAGACAGAAGAACGCCGGACTTATAATAGCGAATACCTGCTCTATAGATTTTATCTAAACAAAAGAGAGCTGCTTTAGTGAGTGCTCTGATATCGTCTGTTGCATTCACCAATCTAAAACCTATTCCATTGGAATATTGTCTTAAATCTTTACGAAAAGGGTTGGAGCGAATGAAAATTGATAAGTGTTGGGCAACAAGGTGTTGCTTTCTCATTTTATTCCAAGCCGTAGCGCAATGATGGCTAATTGCTTCTTTTATTTCTTTATATTCAGAGGGCAAAGTACCAAAGGAGCAAGATGACATAATGGATTTTTTGGGATCAGGCTCCTCCCGTTCAAAACATACGATACCTTTTAATTCTATTAGGGTTCGCAGTAGCTGGACATTAAAAATTTTTCTTATTAAATGAGGGTTTGCGTTTCGTAAGTCTTCGGCTGTATAGAAACCTAAATTATTAAGTTTATTTTCCCATTTCCTACCAACGCCCCAAATGTCACCCACTTTTACCTGTGATAACCATTTTGATTGGACGCTTTCTTGTAAATGAAATACAGGAATTTTAAATTTTTTCTTAGCCAGATGGTTGGCGACTTTTGCCAGTGTTTTTGTGCTTCCAATCCCAATTGATGTCGGAATTCCGGTATATCTTAAAATCGTTTTCTGAAGATCCCAACAAAAGGACTCACGGTCCAAAGAGGGTAGGGTACTTAGATTTAAAAAAGCTTCGTCGATAGAATAAATTTCTGTTTCGTTCCAATTATCTTGAATAACAGACATTACTCGTTCAGATAAATCTCCATATAGTGTGTAATTAGACGAAAAGACATGCACATTATTTTCTTTACATACCCCTTTTACCTCAAAATAAGGGACTCCCATTTTAATACCTAAAGCTTTAGCTTCATTTGAGCGGGCAACTACGCACCCGTCATTATTGGATAAAACAATAATAGGAGACTCACGCAAGTCCGGTCGAAAAAGACGTTCGCAGTTAGCATAGAAGTTATTGCAATCAATAAGTGCGAACATTATCTGGCCTCGTGAATAATATGTGTGACGACACCCCAAATAACCATGTCCATATTTTCCGTTATATCAATAGGAGAGTAACTTGTGTTTTCAGCTACTAACTGTGTTTTGCCGCCTTGTTTTTGCAATCTTTTAACCGTGAGTTCACCATTTAAGGAGGCAATAACAATTTTCCCATGGGTTGGTTCGATGCTTTTATCTACTATTAGCAGATCTCCTGATTGTATGGAGGCTCCAATCATAGAATCGCCGGAGGCTTTTACTATAAAAGTAGAAGAAGGATGTTGTATGAGAAACTCATTTAAATCTAACTTCGTTTCAATGTAATCGTCGGCAGGGGAGGGAAAACCCGCGCTGACTTTACTTGAATAAAGTGGAAGCTTATAACCAGCGCTATTTTTAATTAGTGCGAGAACTTGAGGTATTTTTGATAGAGGGATACGCATTGGTTTAGTTGACTCTCCATATGCATTTAACCCCTTCGGTCTGCCGACATTATTTGTTTTAATAGCCATCTTGTTTTAATTATAATTAGTGTACACTAATTATAAGGCAGTTATTATAAAGATAAAGTAATTAAATGGTAGAGCAGCTTTGTCGTGGCAACCATTCATTAAAATCTTTTAGTCGTTCCCTGTGTATGTGCTTTATAATAAATGAATGGTTTTTTTACTATATCCTGCGTAAAATGAAATTTTTTCAATAATCAAGGTGGGTTATGTATTCTAATGACTTATCTTCTTTTCTTGAAATTGAAGAGGAAGATTTTTTTACTAGTATTCATGCTTTAAATCAGAAATTAGAAGGCTTACATATAGAAATTCAAGGTAAACTCCAAAAACTGGCTGAAGCCACCGATTTATCAGCTAACAGTCAAAAAAGCCATTTGCAAAATTTCTTAACAGAAATAAATAAAGCTAAAGCATCTATACAAAGTGTAATTAACTTGACGTAAAGATGGCTTGTAAAGAACCGCTTATGCAACCCCTTTGAATTTTAATTAAGACTTGTATACTCAAGATACTTTAAAACCTAGCATTTTGAAGTATCTTGAGTATATAATAACCGGCTATTATTTTAGAACGAATAATAGGCACGTAGCTCAGTGGTAGAGCACCACCTTGACATGGTGGTGGTCGGTGGTTCGATCCCACTCGTGCCTACCAGTTAACCCTGCTATCAGGGTTTTTTTTTACTCGGAAGACAGGTTTTAAATTCATCTCACTTGGGAATTGAAGAGAGAACAAGATGCCAAATATTAAATTGCCTGATGGAAGCAGTAAACATTTTGAAAATCCCTTAACAGTGAGGGAAGTTGCTTACTCTATCAGCCCCAGTTTAGCTAAAGCAGCCATTGCTGCTCGCGTTGATGACAAATTAGTGGATGTGGGTTATGAAATTACCAAAGATAGCTCATTGATCATTCTCACTGAGAAAAACAATGAAAGTTTAGAGGTGATTCGCCATTCTACTGCGCATTTGTTAGCGCAAGCTGTCAAGCTATTGTTCCCTAGCGCGCAAGTTACTATCGGCCCTGTTATTGAAGATGGCTTTTACTACGATTTTTCATTTGAACGATCATTCACTCCAGAAGATTTGGAACGGATTGAAGAAAAAATGAAAGAATTGGCAAAAGCGGATTTACCTGTGTCAAGACGCACGTTGCCTCGTGATGAAGCGATAGCATATTTTAAAAGCTTGGGCGAAAATTATAAAGCCAGGATTATTGAAGAAATTCCTGCTAATGAAACCTTATCACTTTATAAACAAGGTGATTTTGAAGATTTATGCCGTGGGCCCCATGTCCCTTCTACCGGATTTTTAAAAGCCTTTAAATTAACCAAGTTAGCTGGTGCTTACTGGAAAGGGGATTCCAAAAATGAAATGTTACAACGTATATATGGAACTGCCTGGGCGGATAAAAAATCTTTAACTGACTATTTGCAACGTCTAGAAGAGGCTGAGAAACGGGATCACCGTAAAATTGGGAAAGCCTTGGAATTATTTCATTTCCAGGAAATCGCTCCGGGCATGGTTTTTTGGCATCCTAAAGGCTGGACCATTTATCAGATATTGGAACAATATATACGTAATCGCTTAAAAGATTTTGGTTACCAGGAAATTAAAACTCCTCAATTAGTGGATCGTGTTTTGTGGGAAAAGTCAGGGCATTGGGAAAATTTCCGCGATAATATGTTTTTTACAGAAACCGAGAATCGCTTTTATGCTGTAAAGCCCATGAACTGCCCCTGTCATGTGCAAATTTTTAATCAAGGATTAAAGAGTTATAGAGATTTGCCCCTACGTTTTGCAGAGTTTGGCAATTGCCACCGTTGTGAACCTTCTGGCTCCTTACACGGATTAATGCGGGTTAGGAATTTCGTACAAGACGATGCTCACATTTTTTGTACAGAAGACCAAATTCAAAGTGAAGTAGCCAGTTTGTTGCAGTTAGTTCAATCCGTGTATTCGGACTTTGGCTTTACCGATATTATATATCGTTTAGCCCTGCGCCCAGAAAAAAGAGTGGGCTCTGAAGAGGTCTGGAACAAGGCTGAAAACGCTTTAAGACAGGCAATGAGCGATAAAAATATTACTTGGATTGACGCGCCAGGCGAAGGTGCTTTCTATGGTCCCAAGATTGAATGCTCTTTGTCAGATAGCATCGGTAGAATCTGGCAATGCGGTACTATCCAGGTGGATTTTTCTATGCCCGATTTACTGGGTGCCCAATATGTGGCGGAAGATGGAAGCCGACAAGTTCCGGTTATGTTACACAGAGCAATTATTGGAACTTTTGAAAGATTCATGGGGATTTTGATTGAGCATTTTGCGGGTAATTTCCCTTTATGGCTAGCCCCTATGCAAGTTTCTGTGCTCACTATTAGTGAGAAGCAAAACGAATTTGGTCAAAAAATCCTCACTTTTTTACAAAATAATGGCATTAGAGCGAATTTTGACTTGAGAAATGAGAAGATAGGCTTTAAAATCCGCGAGCACACTTTGCAAAAAGTACCTTATCTGCTAATTATTGGAGATAAAGAAGTTGAGAATAACCAGGTAACTGTGCGTTCTCGCGAAGGTACTGACTTGGGTGTAATGACAATTGATACTGTTTGTGACTTCCTATTAAAAGAAGTGGCAGCAAAAAAACGTATATAACTAGCTGGAGGATTTACCATTAGTGCATCAACAAAGCGTGAGAGTGATCGAGCGCGAATTAACGAACAAATTAATGTACCAGAAGTACGTTTAATTGATGTAGATGGCAATCAGGCTGGGATAATGTCAACCCGAGAAGCATTACGTGCTGCCGAAGAAAGTGGTCTTGATCTAGTGGAAATTTCTCCAACTGCCAAACCACCAGTATGTCGTATAATGGATTATGGTAAGTATCTCTTTGAAATTAGCAAGAAGCAAGCTGAAGCTCGAAAAAAGCAGAAGCAAATCCAAGTCAAAGAGTTAAAATTCCGTCCAACGACGGAAGATGGGGATTATCAGGTCAAGCTACGCAACCTGGTACGTTTCCTAAATCATGGGGATAAAGTTAAAATCACATTGCGATTTCGCGGTCGTGAAGTGGCTCACCAAGAGTTGGGGATGAAGATCCTGGAGCGTTTGCAAGCAGATACTGCAGAATTTGCAGTAATAGAGCAACAAGCGAAACGCGAAGGACGCCAACTCATGATGGTTTTATCGCCGAAGAAAACGAAGTAGCCAATTGTAGTCTGATTTTTATTATCAGATGATATAGCAAATGCGGAGTATATTGTTATGCCAAAATTAAAATCCCATCGGGGTGCCCACAAGCGCTTCCGTAAAACGGCGAGTGGTGCTATTAAGCGTCGTGGTGCTTATAGAAATCATATTCTCACCAAAAAATCCACAAAGCAGAAACGTTCTTTGCGAGTTGAGTGCAACACATTAAAAGCATGTGATGCGCGCTTAGCAGAACGTATGTTGCACGGTAGTTAAGGGGAGAATGAGAAATGCCAAGAGTTAAACGTGGTGTGACGGCAAAAGCACGTCATAAAAAAGTTTTAAAACAAGCCAAAGGTTATTACGGTGCACGCAGTCGTGTTTATCGCGTAGCCAAACAAGCGGTCATCAAAGCAGGCCAATATGCTTACCGTGACCGTAGACAGAAAAAGCGTCAATTCCGTGCTTTATGGATCACTCGTATTAATGCGCAAGCGCGTGAGTGTGGTCTCTCCTATAGCCGTTTAATAGATGGTTTGAAAAAAGCACAAATAGAACTGGATCGTAAAGTATTAGCTGATATGGCCGTACACGATAAGGTTGGTTTCGCTGCTGTAGCTGAGTTGGCTAAATCAGCACTTGCATCATAATTTATAGACAAGCATTATAAGGGAGGCTATATGCCTCCTTTTTTAATTAAATTTATTTGCTAGCCCCAGGTTCTATCATGCAAGATATTAACGAATTACAAAAATTAGCTTTTGCCGAAATTGATAAAGCGCAAGAAATCAATACCTTAGAAAATATACGCGTGGATTTTCTCGGTAAAAAGGGAAAATTGACTGAAATTTTAAAAGGTTTAGCATCACTTCCCGCTGCGGAGAAACCGAAAGCGGGTCAATTAGTTAATCAAGCCAAAAGAGAAGTCAGCGAACGTATTGATAAAAAAATGTTGGAGTTAAAAGAACTTCAATTGCAGAAAAAATTGGCTGAAGAAAAAATTGATGTCACTTTGGCAGGACGTAACAATTATGCAGGGGCTCTTCATCCTGTTACCCAAGTAAAAAATCAAATTAATTCATTTTTCACTCGCCTTGGTTTTGATATTGTAGAAGGGCCCGAAGTGGAAACGGATTTTTATAATTTTGAAGCGCTTAATATTCCCTCGCACCATCCTGCCCGGGCTATGCATGATACCTTTTACTTCGGCGATGGGCGTTTGCTCCGCACGCATACGTCTCCTGTACAAATTAGAGTAATGGAAGATTGCGAACCGCCGTTACGACTGATTGCACCGGGTCGGGTTTATCGCTGCGATTCTGATTTAACCCATACTCCTATGTTTCATCAAGTGGAAGGTCTCTTTATTGATAAGCAAGCCACACTTGCCGGGTTAAAAGGATTGTTGCAAGATTTTTTTGCTGAGTTTTTTGGCCGTTCATTAGCTATTCGTTTTAGACCTTCCTATTTTCCATTTACCGAGCCGTCTGCAGAAGTAGATATTGAGTGTACGCAATGTTCTGGAAAGGGATGCCGGTCTTGCAAATATACTGGCTGGCTAGAGGTTCTTGGTTGTGGCATGGTTCATCCTAATGTTCTTTCGGCGGTAAATATTTCTCCTCAGGAATATCAAGGGTGGGCTTTTGGTATGGGGATTGATCGCTTAGCCATGCTTTATTTTGGTATAGATGATTTAAGAATGCTTTTTGAAAATGATATTACATTTTTGAAGCAATTTTAAAAACAAGATCTTTTTGAGGTATTTCAATGAAAGTCAGTGAATCATGGTTATACGAATGGGTAGATTCACCCGTTAAAGGACAAAAACTTGCTGAGCAGCTAACCATGGCGGGGTTGGAAGTTGATAGTTTCAATCCTGTTGCTGGTCCTTTTACCAATGTAGTTGTGGCCAAAGTGTTAAAAACGGTTCCGCATCCTGAAGCTAATAAGTTAACCCTATGTGAAGTAGATGCCGGTAATGGCCAAATTTATAAAGTGGTTTGTGGGGCTTCGAATGTACGGAGTAATTTAGTCGTGGCTTTGGCACTACCAGGAGCCCATTTACCTGGCGATATGCATATAAAAGAAACTATGCTGCGAGGCCAACTTTCACAAGGGATGCTTTGTTCCGTAACTGAGCTTGGATTAGAAGAAAGTTCTGAAGGTATTATGGAGCTTGCGCAAGATGCTCCTATAGGAAAAGATTTACGGGATTATCTCTCTTTAGATGATCATGTATTTGAAATCGATTTAACACCAAACCGTGCGGATTGTTTTAGCATCCGGGGAATTGCTAGAGAAGTGGCCGCTTTAAATAATACGTTATTAAAAGAATTGCCACAAAGTAAAAATCAACCGACGCATGACAACTATAAAAATGTGCAATTAGATTACCAACTATGTCCCCAATATTGTGGCCGTATTATCAGTGGAATTAATGCAGGGGCAGAGACCCCTTTGTGGTTGCGTGAGCGTTTGCGTAGAGGCGGGATTCGCAGCATACATCCAGTGGTTGACGTCACCAATTACGTAATGTTAGAGCTGGGCCAGCCTATGCACGCATTTGATTTGGCGGCTATTGAGGGAGATATAAAAGTTCGGCTTTGCAAACAACAAGAATCTCTGGAGTTATTAGATGGGCAACAAGTTGACTTAATAGAGAATACAGCGATCATCGCTGATGAAATTAAACCATTGGCTATAGCGGGAGTAATGGGTGGGTTGCAGAGTGCCGTAAGTGAAAATACCAAGGATATATTTTTAGAAAGTGCTTTTTTCATCCCCACCGCGATTGCTGGCGTTGCCAGAAAATATGGATTATCAACTGATTCTTCCCAGCGTTTTGAAAGAGGTGTGGACCCTGCAATTCAAATGATAGCTTTAGAAAGAGCCACGCAGTTGTTAGTAGAAATTGTGGGAGGAGATGTGGGACCCGTTACCCATACTTTTGAAAGCCAGTATTTACCAGGAAATAAATCGATCCATTTTAATCCACAAAGAGTTCAACAATTAACTGGCGTAGAAGTTACTGAAACCTTAATGAGGAATTATTTAGAGAAACTGGGTTTTGAAATAGCTCAACGTGACTCTGTTTGGCTAGTTTCTGTGCCGACTCATCGTTTTGATGTTGCGCAAGAAGTTGATTTGGTAGAGGAAATAATTCGTTTGTACGGTTATGATCAAATTATGCCGCAGCCTATGATTACTGCAGCAAAAGTTGGTAAAATTAATCCATTAGAAAATGTACTTCTTAAAATAGGTCAGTTTTTTAAAAATCGTGGCTACTTGGAAACGATTAGCTACAGTTTTGTTGACCCGCAATTGCAAGAAGAAATTTACCCTGAGCAACACGCTTTACCCTTATTAAATCCAATATCGCAAGAGCTATCCCAAATGCGTTTGGGTTTATGGCCGGGACTCATTGCGTCATTGATGCACAATATCCATAGGCAACAAACTTCAATTAAGCTATTTGAGTCAGGTGTTACATTTACCATAAAAGACAAAAATCTGATTGAAGAAGCGAGTGTTGCTGGACTTATTATGGGTGAATATGGCCAATTTAGTTGGAATGAAATCAGTCGTAAATTTGATTTTTATGATTTAAAAGGGGATATGGAAGCTTTATTTAAAAGCATCCATCTTGAAGATGTAGGTTTCGAGGAAGGCACTCATCCTGCTCTTCACCCAGGACAAACGGCAAAAGTTATAATCAATGGGGAGAGCGTTGGTCTGTTGGGCGTTATCCATCCCCGACTGGCAGATGCTTTGGATATTAGCGGTGAAGTCATCTTATTTGAATTAAAAGTCGAATCGTTATTGAGCAAGAAGCGAGGGCGTTATAAAACTATTTCTAAATATCCACTCATAAGAAGAGATTTGTCCTTTATTTTGGATAATACAGTGAGTGTGGCTGCTATTGAAAAAGCTATTTATTCCGTAGTGAGCAATGATTGGTTAAAGGATATTCATGTTTTTGATGTTTATAAAGGCGCATCTATTCCTGAAGATAAAAAAAGTATCGCACTTGCATTAATATTACAAAGCGAGAATCGAACTTTAGTGGACACTGAGATCAATCCCATAATCAGTGCTATAATAAAAAAACTGGAAGATGAGTTTGGCATAATATTGAGGGATTAATCGTGAATGCTCTGAGTAAAGCACTAATAGCTGATACCTTATGTTCTAATGTCGCGCTAAGTAAACCCGATGCAAAAATATTAGTTGAAGAATTTTTCGAAGAAATTAGAAACGCGCTTGAAAATGGAAAGCATGTAAAGCTCTCTGGCTTTGGGAATTTTACTTTACGTGATAAGCCTACCAGGCCGGGGAGAAATCCGAAAACAGGTCAGGAAATTCCTGTTGCCGCAAGAAGGGTTGTAACCTTTAAGCCAGGTTTAAAATTAAAAACCAAAATAGAGAGTAGGAGTAAATAAGTTATTACACACTACGAAAAACATCTGTTTATTTGTACCAACCAAAAAGCGCCTGGTAAGAAATGCTGTGCAAATAGTGGCGGAGAACCATTTTTTAGTTACATAAAAAGCAGATTGGTAGAGCTCGGCTTACATGGTCCAGGTAAAATAAGGGTGAGTAAGTCTGGTTGTTTAGGTCGTTGCGCAGAAGGACCCTGTATTGTTATTTACCCTGAAGGCCTTTGGTATACTTATAGTTCTTTTCTGATATTGACGAAATTATTGAAAACTATTTATTAAATGGCAAAATGGTGGAGCATTTAGTAATTTCTGGTTAAAAGATTTTTAACCAACATTTTTTACCATTAACACTTGTAGATATACCCACTTTTAGTTTAAAATCGCCCGTCCAAGAAAAGATTACCAATTAAAGGCGGTACGGAGTTAGTTTAATGAAAACATTTAGCGCCAAGGCACATGAAGTCAAAAGAGACTGGTATTTGATAGATGCCAGCGACAAAACATTAGGTCGCCTTGCTACAGAAGTTGCCCGTCGTTTGCGTGGCAAACATAAAGCAGAATATACACCACATGTTGATACAGGTGATTACATTATTATAACGAATGCGGAGAAAGTAACCGTTACCGGCCGCAAGTTTAAAGAAAAAATGTATTATCATCATACCGGCTTCCCTGGTGGTATTAAGGAAATTTCTTTTGATAAATTACAAAAGAAGAATCCTGCCCAAATTATTGAACGTGCAGTGAAAGGTATGCTTCCTAAGAATCCTTTAGGCCGTGAAATGTACCGTAAGCTTAAAATTTACACTGGTACAGAACATCCACATGCTGCGCAACAACCTAAGCAACTTGAGATTGAGGATTAACTAAATGGCTGAAATGCAGCAATACTATGGCACTGGCCGAAGAAAAAGTTCAACCGCAAGAGTATTTTTACGTCCTGGTAAGGGTGAAATCAAAATTAATAATCGTGCATTAGAAGATTATTTTGGTCGTGAAACTGCTGGTATGATTATTAGACAGCCTCTTGAAACTGTAGACGTTTTAAATAAATTTGATATTTATGCAACAGTAACTGGTGGCGGTATTTCCGGTCAAGCTGGTGCGATTCGTCTAGGTATTGCAAGAGCGTTAGTTTCATACGATGAGTGCGACCTTCCGGAAGGTGAAGAGCCAAGCCCTACTTCTTACCGAAGAAAATTACGCGCTCGTAACTTACTTACTCGTGATTCTCGTCGAGTAGAAAGAAAGAAAGTGGGTTTACACAAAGCACGCCGGGCAACCCAATACTCAAAACGTTAAAATTAATCACTATAAAAAACCACCTTCGGGTGGTTTTTTCTTTTGTAATCGACAAATTATGTAGATTGGCGCCGCAGGCTCAATGAACGATCTTAAAAAAATAACGAATAGTGGCCTTTGGCGCCAACCCATATTCCCATTCCCAAACCTCTAAATCTCTGATATAAATAAATTTCATTTTGTGTCAGGAAGATTGGATAGTGAAGGAACCGCTAAACTCCCCACCCGAAAATACCGAAGAAATTATTGACGAGGAACGCCGGCGGTTCTTGTTGAAAACTACTTCTGTTGTGGGTGGTGTAGGCGCACTCTGCGCATTGACGCCTTTTGTTTCTTCTTGGTCCCCCAGCGCGAAAGCGCAAGCGGCGGGAGCTCCGGTACAAGTAGATCTTAGTAAACTTGAACCTGGCCAACAAATCACTGTGGAGTGGCGTGGCAGACCGGTTTGGATTGTACGACGCACGGAAGAAATGCTTAAAAATTTAGCAGGTCATAATGACCAGCTTCGTGACCCTGATTCGCTGGTCGAACAGCAACCGGAGTACGCTAAAAATAAATACCGCTCTTTAAAGCCAGAATATTTAGTCCTTATCGGAATATGTACGCATTTAGGATGTTCTCCCAAATATAAACCTTTTGAAAAAGAGCTTGGCCCTGATTGGCCAGGTGGATTTTATTGCCCGTGTCATGGCTCCATGTTTGACCTAGCCGGGAGGGTTTATAAAAGTGTGCCTGCTCCTATAAATTTAGAAGTACCGCCTTATCGATTCATTAGTGATCATGAAATCATTATTGGAGAAGATGAAAAGGAAGCCTGATGAATACATTTGTTAAATGGATAGATGATCGCTTTCCCTTAGTTAGTACTTGGAAAAGCCATATTAGCGAATATTATGCGCCAAAAAACTTTAATATTTATTATTTTTTTGGTTCGCTAGCGATTTTAGTTTTGTTTAATCAAATTATTACTGGCCTCTGGCTCACTATGTTTTATACCCCCTCCTCTGCAGAGGCATTTAACTCTGTTGAATATATTATGCGAGATGTAAATTATGGCTGGCTATTACGCTATCTGCATTCTACTGGCGCTTCCGCCTTTTTTATTGTCGTATATATACACATGTTCCGCGGGCTCTTATATGGCTCTTATCAGAAGCCGCGAGAGCTCGTTTGGATAATAGGCGTCTTTTTATTTGTGCTACTGTTAGCAGAAGCTTTTTTTGGGTATTTACTCCCATGGGGACAAATGTCGTATTGGGGTGCGCAAGTGATAACTTCCCTCTTTGGCGCTATACCATTTGTAGGGAAAAGCCTGATGACATGGTTACGAGGTGATTTCACTATTGCTAACGCTACCTTACAACGATTTTTTGCTTTACACGTTATTGGTGTACCTCTTTTATTTTTATTATTAGTGTTTTTACACATTGTTGCCTTACATAAAGTGGGATCGAATAATCCCGAAGGAATAGACATCAAAAAGGTGGTGAACGAACAAGGACATCCCATGGATGGAATACCGTTTCATCCTTATTACACAGTGAAAGATTTTTTTGGAGTAACAGTATTTTTAATACTGTTTTTTAGTGTGGTATTTTTCTTTCCTGAAGTAGGGGGGTATTTCTTGGAACATGCAAATTTTGTTCCTGCCGACCCTTTAACCACACCTGAACATATCGCGCCTGTTTGGTATATGACGCCCTACTATGCCATGTTGCGAGCAATACCTGATAAATTATTTGGGGTTATTGTCATGCTAAGTGGAATAATTATTTTATTTTTTGTACCTTGGCTCGATCGCAGCCCCGTTCGTTCTATTCGTTATAAGGGTTATTTATCGAAAACAGCTCTTATTATTTTTGTAATATGTTTTATTCTTTTAGGATATTTGGGAACAGTCATTATTACGCCAATGAAACAAAATTTGGCCCGTATTTGTACAGTAATATATTTTGCATTTTTTATATTGATGCCGTTGTATACGCGTTTTGAACAAACCAGGCCTGTTCCGGAAAGGATACCAGTGTGAAAAAAAAGATTTTAAATATATTTTTTATTTTCGCTTTTCTTTGTAGCCTGCCGCTTTTTGCGGATGAGAATAACCCCCCATTGGCCCATGTTGATATTGATGTAAATAATCAGGCGCGTTTGCAAAGAGGCGCTAAAATTTACATGAATTACTGCTCAGGATGCCATTCACTTAAATATATGCGCTATAACGCGATGGCAAGGGATTTAGGACTTACGACTTTTGATGGAAGCGTAGACAATGATTTATTAATAAATAATTTAATTTTTACCCGAGCCAAAGTGCATGACCCTATTCGGATTAGTATGCCTGAAGTAGATGCAAGAGAATGGTTTGGTAAGTTACCTCCAGATTTATCTTTGGAAGCAAGAGCGAGAGGAGCATCTTGGCTTTATACTTATTTAAAAAGTTTTTACCTGGATCCAAAACGTCCATTTGGCACCAATAACCTTTTAATACCTGATGTGGCTATGCCTAATGTATTATCTCCTTTGCAAGGGGAGGTTATTGCGGTACATCCTGAAAACCAGTTAGCTCTGCTAGAGAATACGCGGTTGTTGTTAATTCAAAAAGGTTCCATGACCCAGCAACAATTTGATAGCACAATTCAAGATTTAGTGACTTTTTTAGTCTACGTTAGTGAGCCTGCGCAAATGGTTCGTTACCGAATTGGTGTAGGGGTGATAGTTTTTTTGTTGATATTATCTTTTTTAGCTTATCGACTTAAAAAAATATATTGGCGGAAAATTCATTAGTTTCTTTCTGCCGGTTATCTTTCGTATTTTAGTCGCTTGCTGCTAACAAGCTGGAGAAGGGGGTTAATTAATATTTTACGATGCGCGCCTTGCTTTATAACATTTTTATCTAAATTTCAGCAAGATGGATTAAAATATGGTAAAATACTGGCCTTTGCACAAAATATTATAAAGAGGAGCTGTGAATGGCTATTATTGCTAAACGTACAATTATGTCTTTATTTTCAGATAATGATAATGCTTACAGTCATCAAGTACGTATCGTTTTAGCAGAAAAAGGGGTAAATGTTGAAATAATTCATGCAAAACAAGGTGAAGCCTCCAAAGACTTATTAAATGTTAACCCATACGGAACTGTGCCTACTTTGATTGATCGCGATTTAGTCTTATATGAAGCGCGTATCATCATGGAGTATTTAGATGAGCGTTTTCCTCATCCTCCCTTATTACCTGTTTACCCCGTGGCACGCGCCGAAACAAGAAAAATGATGTTCCGCATTGAGCAAGATTGGTATTCATTAATGCAACATATTCAAGTTGGCCATGATGTAGAGAATGCAAGACAATTATTACTCGATAGCTTATTAAGCTTGGAGCCAGTATTTGCCGACAAACCTTATTTCTTAAGTGATGAGTTTTCATTATTAGATTGCGCTTTAGCCCCGTTATTATGGCGTTTACCTTGTTTGGGAATTGAAATACCCGCAAATAACAAAGGCATCCATGCCTACATGCAACGTGTATTTAAGCGTGATTCTTTCCAAGCTAGCTTATCGGATGTTGAAAGACAACTAAGGGCTGCCTAATGAGTACGATGACCTCGAATAAGCCGTATCTAATAAGAGCAATCTATGATTGGATAGTTGATAATGCATTGACTCCCTATCTCTTAGTTAATGCTGAGGCTCCTGGGGTCCAAGTTCCGCAGGAATATGTAAATGGGGGGAAAATTGTGCTTAATATTTCCCCTCAAGCTTGTCGTGGTCTTCATTTGGAAAATGATCGGATTCTTTTTACAGCGCGTTTTTCAGGTATAGCTACACAAATATTTTTAACCCCCTATTCGGTTATAGCAATTTACGCCAAAGAAAACGGTCGCGGCATGGAATTTCCATATGAGGAAGAAGCACCTCCGCCACCACCTCCCCCTTCTACTGATCCGGATAAAATAAACCGCGGCAAACCTTCACTGAAGCTTGTAAAATAACTGGTATTTCTCAAAGCAGGGAGAGTGAAAAAACCTCTCTATTATAGCGTTCTTGAGCTAACCTTGTTGCGATTAACAGAATGATTGAAGAATGGAATCCTAATCAGATAAGGAGATTGAATGGAGAGCAAATTCCCTCTTTATAGTGTCGAGCAGATTAAACTTTTGGAGCAGCAGGCTTTTGCCCGTGATTTTAGCGAAGACGAATTAATGCTAAGCGCTGGTCAAGCTGCTTTCAAAGTTGTGCAAAAATATTTTCCTACAGTTCGCAATATCGCTGTCTATTGCGGGGGAGGAAACAATGGCGGTGATGGTTATGTAGTAGCACGTCTTGCTTTTCAGCAAGGATACATGGTTACTATTTATCAATATAAAGCAGTTGCAGAATTACCTTCTGCTGCATGCCATGCCGCACTGGAAGCAATAAGCGCTGGTGTGCCCATTCATGCTTTTGACGAACCGTTGGAAAGTGACACGGAATTAATTATTGACGCTATTTTAGGAATTGGTATTAAGGGAAAAGTAAAAGAATCATTGTCTCATGTAATTAATAATATCAATGATACTTCATTGCCCATTCTTTCTTTAGATGTTCCTTCAGGTTTGGATGTGGATACGGGTCAGGTTTTAGGGACTTGTATTAAAGCTACCATGACGGTAACTTTTTTGGGAGATAAATTAGGATTTTATACCTTAGATGGTCCTGATTTTTGCGGTGAAGTTATTGTTAATTCACTCAATCAGAATAACTTCATTCCTCCTGCTGCAAATTTATTGAATTATTCTGAAGTAAAAGATTCCTTAAAGCCCAGGGTAAAAAACTCCCATAAAGGTATGTATGGTCACGTGCTTATTGTCGGGGGTGGTATAGGTATGCCTGGTTCTGTATGTCTAGCGGCACAGGCCGCATTAAGAATAGGGGCCGGAGTGGTTACTATTGCTACCAACCCGGAACATACAAATGGTGTGTTGCCACAGCTGTTTGAAGCAATGGTGTATGGAATAAAAACTGAAAATGAATTGCTACCGCTTTTAGAGAAGGCAACGGTTTGTATATTAGGACCTGGCTTAGGAATGGGAGAGTGGGCTGAGACTCTCTTCAAAACTACTATTACTTCACAATTACCACTTGTTATTGATGCTTCTGCATTACACTTACTAGCCAGGTATAAACAAAAAGATGATAATTGGATTTTAACCCCACATCCTGGTGAGGCTGCGGTTTTATTAGATAGCAATACAAAGGCTATACAAGAAGATCGCTTCGCTGCAGCAAGCGCCCTGCAACAAGAATACGGTGGATGCATTGTTTTAAAAGGCATGGGGACGGTAATAAATACCGGAAAGGGAACTTTTGTGTGTGCGGCGGGAAATCCAGGAATGGCCACAGCGGGTATGGGGGATACTTTAAGCGGAATCATTGGTGGGTTGATTGCCCAAGGTCTTTCTTTAGTGGAAGCTGCTAAATTAGGAGTGCTTTTGCATGCCCAGGCCGGTGACGATGCGGCGCAAGATTGTGGTGAACGGGGTATGCTTGCTAGTGATTTAATCCCATTTTTAAGAAAAAGAATTAATTTACTATGAATTCTCAATTTCAATGCTACTTAGCGGATGAAGAGGCAACCAAAGCAATTGCGGTAGTATTTGCGTCTTGCTTGCATGCACCTTTAATAGTAACCTTCAGCGGTCAAATTGGTGCAGGAAAAACAACGTTTATCCGTGCGATGTTGCGGGAATTGGGAGTCGATTCGGCTATTAAAAGCCCCACATTTTCTATAGTGGAAAATTACAGTACTACTAATGCACAGATTAATCACTTCGACTTATATCGAATATCCAGTATAGACGAACTAAATTATATTGGCTTTAGAGACTATTTCGAAGAAAATGCTATTTGCTGTATAGAATGGCCTGAAAAAGCCGGGATTTATTTAGAAAATGTAGATCTTGGGTTTACTTTGGCACTCAAAGGAAATGGTAGAGAGTTAATAGCAACTTCATATACTTCTAATGGAGAGAAAATTTTAAGTTGCTTTAAGGAAAAGTGGAACATATAGCGGTCTTCAGGAATTCATATGAGAATGGCAATTAGTATACTAAAGTTACTCTGTGTTCTTTTATTTACAACTAAAAGTTTCAGCGCAACGCTTGAATCTTTAAAAGTTATAGAGAAAAGAGGGCAGACAGAAGTTCTACTGTATATAAAAGGAGAATACACCCACAAGACCTTTTTTTTACCTAATCCTGAAAGAGTTGTGATTGACTTGGGGAAAACAAATAGTGCTTTTAATATTACGAAAGTAAACCATAGCCAGCAAAGTATCCGCTCTATCCGAAGGGGACAACCCAATGCCCAGACAATAAGATTGGTTTTCGAATTACAAAATGCAACACGTTATAATACCTATGAAATACCGCAGGGGTTACGCATTGTATTTAATTCAAAATTGACAGTTACCAAAGCAAAATATCCACCCAATGTCCCAACCATAAATCCAGTCCAGGTTACAAAACGCAATATTAATAAAAATAGAAAAAATACCAAGCCACTTGTTGCCACCCATACACCGAAAAGTAATTTACGTGACGTTATTATTGTTCTTGACCCCGGTCATGGTGGAAAAGACCCAGGAGCTATTGGACCTACAAAAAAAGCAGAAAAAGAAGTAGTTTTAGCTATTGCCAAAAAATTAAAACAAATTATTGATAGACAGCCAGGCATGAAGGCGGTATTAACCCGGGATGGGGATTATTACATAGAGCTACGTGAACGGTTAAATATTGCGAGGAAATATAATGCGGATGTTTTTATATCTATTCATGCTGATGCATTTATAAATAAAAACTCACATGGTGCTTCAGTTTTCGCCCTATCTCAACGAGGAGCGACAAGTGAAGCTGCCCGCTGGCTCGCAGAAAAGGAAAACTATTCTGAACTAGGCGGGGTAAATTTAGCTGATTTAGATGATCAAAATGGAATTATTCGTTCGGTTCTCATTGATTTATCCCAAACTGCGACAATTAGTGCTGGCTTGCAAATGGGTTCACGGGTTTTACAAAATTTGGATAGCATTACTAATTTGCATAATATAAAAGTGGAACAAGCACGTTTTGTGGTTCTTAAATCACCGGACATCCCTTCTATTCTAATAGAAACAGGGTTTATTTCTAATCCGCAAGAAGAACGAAATCTAACCAGTCCAGCCTATCAAACCAAATTAACTCAAGCGATATTTAATGGGATAAAACGTTATTTTTGGGATTATCCTCCCCAAGGTTCACGTATTGAAAGTTTGAGCAAATGGTAAATCGAATTCAGCAATTATCAAAAACTGTAGCTAATCAAATAGCAGCAGGAGAAGTTATTGAAAGGCCTGCTTCAGTAGTCAAAGAACTTTTAGAAAATGCATTAGATGCTGCAGCTACAATTATTCACATTGAGATTCAAGGTGGGGGTCTTCATTTAATTCGAATTAGTGACAACGGGCATGGAATAATAGCGGACGATTTACCTTTAGCTGTTTCAGCGCATGCCACAAGTAAAATATGCACCTTGAATGATCTGTATACTATAACAACAATGGGTTTTAGGGGAGAAGCTTTAGCTAGCATTTCTTCTGTTTCTCGCTTGAAGATTTTATCAAAGCCTGAAATGCAAGAACATGCTATGTTGTTGACAACCGAAAATAATCATTATGAAATTATTCCAGCTGCACGAGCAAAAGGTACTACAGTTGAAGTAAGAGATTTGTTTTTTAATATCCCGGTGCGTAAAAGGTTTTTAAAATCCGAACAGATTGAGTTTCAAGCAATCGAAACTATCGTCAAAAGATTCGCGCTTTCCTCCCCTCAAATTGCTATTTCCTTAAAACATAATGATAAAGAAATTTTTAACCTGTCGAGCGGCCACTCATTGACTGCAGAACAAAACCGGATAAAAAAAATATTAGGTAAATCATTTTTTGAACAAGCAGGCTTTCTTGAGGTAGAAAGAGCGGGAATCCATTTACGTGGATGGATGAGTGGAGAAAGTTACCAACGCAGTCAAAATGATAAACAATGGGTTTACATTAATCAGCGTATGGTAAAGGATAAATTGATTCAGCATGCTATTAAAAGAGCATACGAAGGGGTTTTATATCCAGGTAAACATCCCTCTTGTTTGTTATTTATTACCATTTCTCCCACAGAGGTCGACGTTAACGTTCATCCCACTAAGCACGAGGTACGATTTCAAGACCCTCGGTTAGTGCATGATTTTATTAGTTCACAACTTATCGCGGCCCTACACTCCCAAAAACCATATTTGGAAATTCCAAAAGAGTTAAATAATTTTGTTAAGGAACAATATAATCCCCCACTGCCAGAGCGACAAAATACAAGCTTTAGGCAACACGAATTTATTTATTTAAATGCAAATTTTTTCTTATTACTACGGCCCAATAAGCCCTCGCTATTTATTCAATTCAAATCTTTTTTTCAAGCATACACTTTTCATCAATTGCTAAATACAGAAAAGCCTTTTAAACAAAGAACACTCTTGCTCCCTATTCGCTTTAAATTGTCTACAATTATTAGCGATGTATATCTTCTCCAATTAAATGAAGTAGGCATTGACGTACAACTAATTAGTGAAAGGGAATTAGCCGTCAGAGCTATTCCAGTGCTCCTTCCTTATCTAAAAATTCACGATTTTTTACTCGAATTTTTTAAAAGAAAGCTGGATGGAAAAGATGATATTTTAATTCTACTAAGTCAGTGCCAAGAAGTAGCATTGGATGAAATAGTAAATAATGATTTGATAAGAGAATATATCGTCAACAATTACGAAAATTCTGGGTGGGCAGTAGAATTAACAAGTGAAAATTGTCAGGCTTTATTTCATATGGCACAGAAAGAGAATGTCTAATCAAATAGTTTGTTTAATGGGACCCACCGCAAGTGGAAAAACTGATCTGGCCTGCGAACTAGTACGGCGTTTTCCTTTTGAAATAGTTAGTGTGGACTCTGCCCTTATTTATAAAGAAATGAATATTGGGACGGCAAAACCCAATAGTGAACTACTTGAAAAAGCACCGCATCATTTAATCGATTTTTTAAACCCTGATCAAAGTTACTCTGCTGCAAATTTCTGCGAAGATGCCATAGCTGTTTGTAAAAAAATATTGAGCTCGAATAAAATCCCACTCTTGGTTGGAGGGACTATGATGTATTTCAATGCTCTTCAACAGGGTTTAAGTAACTTACCTGAAGCCAATGAAGAGATTAGGAATGCCCTTTTAAAAGAGGCTCAGCAACATGGGTGGGAGTTTCTTTGGAATCAACTAAAGCAAGTTGATCCCATGTCAGCGAACAAAATTCATCCTAACGATACCCAACGTATTCAACGGGCGCTAGAAGTTTATAAGATAACAGGTCAACCTTTATCTCACCTTCTTGGAAAAGAAACAAAATTGCCCTATCGATATATTAATATCTTATTGATTCCAGAAGATAGAGCATGGTTGCATAAACGTATCGCATTGCGATTAGACGAAATGCTTGCACAAGGATTTATTAAAGAAGTAGAGGATCTGCACAAAAAATGGCAATTAAATTCCCATTATCCTTCTATGCGAACAGTAGGATACCGTCAAGCCATTTCTTATTTAGAAGGTGAGGGCGATTTTGCAGAATTTAGAGAAAAAGCAATTGTGGCTACGCGTCAATTAGCAAAAAGACAAATTACTTGGTTACGTCATTGGAATGAAGGTACAGTGTTGCATCCGGAAAATAAAAATGTGTTACATGAGTTGGTAGAGATTGCACAACAAATAGTAGATAATAGCTCGCAATGATGTGAATGAGGAGCGTTTATGATTGAAAAGCCAATAGAACCAGCTTGTACAGAGAAAAGTTATGTCGTTCACAAAAGGGACCTGCCTCTAAGTTGTCCTATGGACGATATGATCCTTTGGAATGCTCACCCCAAAGTATATTTACCTATAGAAGAAACTGGTGTTCAAACTTGTCCTTATTGCAGTGCTCAATATATTTTAGAAGATGATTAATTCCATTTGCGTTGTACGGTTATCAGCACTTGGGGATGTATTAATGATTGTACCCCTAATAAGGACTTTACAGGCCAATTTTCCTAAAAGCAGTTTGACATGGGTGATTTCACGGCCTGCTTACGATTTAGTAGAGGGAATGGATGGTGTTGAGTTTATCGTGATTGAAAAACCTAATGGTTTTTTTGATTATTGGCAGTTCCGTAAAAGATTGCAAGGTAAATCTTTTGATGTACTCATTGCCGCTCAAGCTAGTTTTCGAGCCAATTTATTATATCCATTAATAAAAGCGCGACGTAAGATTGGCTATGATAGATTACGCGCAAAAGATGGCCATGGATGGTTTGTAAACGAACAAATAACTCCAGGCTGTGATCATACTTTAGACGGCTTTTTAAAATTTGCAGAGCCGTTAGGGATAAAAAATAAAGTAGTTCAATGGGATTTACCAATCTCTGACAAAGATCGAGAATGGGCAAACGAGCAGTTAGCTACAAGTCGCAAACCCGTGTTTATTTTAAATCCGGCAGCGAGTAAGCCTGAACGAAGTTGGTCAATAGAGGCTTATTTAAAGATTCTTCAACATGTAAAGGAGAAATGGCAGGCTGAGTTAGTTGTAACAGGCGGGCCAGGGCCTCTTGATAAAGCATTTGGTGATAAGCTAAGTCAATCCATAGAAATAAACAATTTAATAGGTAAAACAAAACCTAAACAATTGCTGGCTCTTATTGAGCAGGCCGATCTACTTGTTTGTCCCGACACAGGGCCCTCGCATATGGCTGCAGCTGTAGCGACACCTGTGATAGCACTTCACGCAGTTACCAGTTCTCAAGTTTCAGGTCCCTATCCTTATCGGCATTTGGCAGTTGATTATTACCCGCAAGCGGTTGAGAAAATTTTAAAGAAAACTACGGAAACTAACATTTGGGGAACACATGCACATGGCCCGCACACCATGGAGTTAATTCCTGTTGATGCGGTTATTGAGCGAATAGATTCTGTTTTCGAAGCAATGTAACCTGGTTGCAAGCACCAGGTTACCCATTTATGTTGTGTTAATTGCCCTATAAAAAACCAACTATTGGCCGCCAGTTCCCACTTGCTCTGTTAAATTCGGATTGGGTGGCGTGGCGCGGTTAGATTTCACTAGAGCAACAGAATCCGTTAGCAGGATGCGCTCTTCTTGTTGCCTGTTTAGATAAAGTTGATAATTTATTTCCGCTAACAAAATAGCAATTTCTTTTTGTACCGTTGCTTCGGAACCATTATTAATTTTCTGCAACCACTCTGTACTGTCGTCTGTTTTCCCGCCTTGATTTTTTGGATTGTATAATCGCCATGTGGCCATTACAAACTCATTCATTGCCTGGCTGGTAGGTTGCTGAGAACCTGTCGTTTTGGTTTGCGGTAAACGTTTTGAAAGAATTGAATACAAGTTGCTATAAGCCACGGACATTTGAGCGGAATAAGAACGTATCGTATTTAAATAACCTACTAACGTTTCTCTTGCCTGTTCTTTTTGCAAATCGGTATATCTTCCCGTCGTGTCATTCATTATTACATATAAAGAGTCGTAGTCTTTAAGCTGTGGAAGCTGTAAAGGATTAACTGAATCCGTTACATAGCGAATAAAGTTGGCAGCGATTTGAGCTTCATTATTTGCCTGTAATCCAGTAGGAATATTTGAATTGTTCGTCTGCGGGGCTGAAGCGTTTGTGTCATACATTAACGGCGCAAGTAACGAGTTACTGTTTAATTGCGGTAAGTACGTCATCACATTTTCACCTGAAAAGTAGTCGTAAGTCCCGGGAACATAGTTTTTCCCTACGACATTTTCCATTACTGCTCCTTGAGTGAGAGGGGGGCAGGTTTTTGCATCAGGTGTCCATTGCGAACCATCATAACTCATACAATAGGAAGCGCTAGGGGTCCCTAATATATTAAGTATGGATTGGCTGACTGGATCATTTTGATAAGGTTGTTGATCAATAAGAGCATTAACAGAAATGGCTCCATTTTGTGTACCGTCTTGATTATAAGGCGTTTTAGAGAATGTTGTATTACCAAAAGAGTTCAGTGTGTTTAAAGCGCCATATAAACCACTCTGGCCGCTTTGTGTAGGAATGAAATAAGGGAAAGAATTACTGCCAGCAAGTGCAGATGCTGCAGCAGTATTTACTGGAACAGCACCAAAAAAAGTATTAATTAAATAGTGCTCTGCGACCTGGGTGAAATCATTATTAATTAATTCAATTGTTTTTGGATTTTTCGATGCGGCTTGCGTGAGGTCGTACCCAAAATACGTACCGAAATTTAAAAGATATTCCACTAATTTTTGAATGCCTTGGCTTGTTTGCTCATCGTAAGCCGACCCTTGTAAGGATGTAGGCGAGGTTAATAACCCGCTGTCTGCCCCTTTTACCGGAGAAAAAGCAATTAACAGGAAAGCGGATAAAGAAATCCGGCCGATATTTTTCATTATTCTTCTCCCTCCAATGCTCGGGCCACTAGTTTTAAACGATTTTCAGAGAATACACGGGATAATAGACGTAAACGCTCAAAAACAATATTGCGCTTTAAGAAAAATCCGGCTGGATCAGCACTTGAGGTGCTCGTCTCTTCGGCGTGGACGAGAACCCGAGAAGCACTGCCTGGATGTACAGTGTCCAATGCTTGAAGTAAACGTAGTCCTCTTCCTGATTTTATGTTGCCAACCAGGCGGATAAATTGTTCCTCTTCACCCAATGCATTTAAATCAACTGATTCAATGTCATCTAATTCTTTACCTAACTGTGTTATCGCTGCTTCAAGCTCGGGGTTACCATCCAGTGTCCAATCTTCAACGCTTTCCATAAAAGTAATAACGCGATAAATCATAGGGTCGATGTACTCAAACCAATATTTTGCAGATGCTTCATGGCTCAAATCAGGCATTTTTTACTCTTTTTTTACTTATTCAAGATAATACAGACGGATGCATTGCTACATAATAAACTATTATAATATAGTATGATAAGTAAAAGTCTATCGGATTAAAGTAAGATTATGAAAAAAAAGGTTATGCCGCGCACAGTCGGCATTATTAAAAGTCTATTTAATGTAAAACAGTGGTTCGACTGGGAAAGAATCAAGGCATTTACTCTCTATTTGAAAAATGGAATTAAGAAATTTTTTGTCCCCCAACAGAACGATGTAGTAGAAAGTTTTGCAGAAGCTAAAGCCCGTTTAGACTTATCAGATGAAGACTTACTTTCCAGACAAAAAGCACTCTACCGCTTATCTCTTATGATGGTTATTATTTCAGTGCTTCTATTATTTTATGCTTTTTACAATCTTTATCTTGGCTCCCTTAGGGCATTCTATTTAAGTTTAGTGGTTATGTTAATAGGTTTAGTCTTAGCCTTTCGATATCACTTTTGGTATTTCCAGATTAAAAAACGCAAATTGGGTTGTTCCCTCAAGGAATGGTATAGACAAGGCTTACTAGGTGAGAAGCGATGAAAAATAAATTTTCGCTTGGATTTATATTATCTTTATTTCCAATATTGGCATTCGCTGAACAAAGTTCAATGAGTTTTGCTCCACCACCAGGCGACTATTCTGTTATTTTTCTAAGCAATATCTTCGGGGTTGTGGATGGAGTGCTTCACGGTACTGGTAGCCAGATTATGGGTGCTATTTTTTCTGTCTTCAATTCGGCGGTACTAGCTTTAGGTGGCATCATTATTATGTATACCCTGCTAGTTTCTACGCTAAATACAGCCCACGAAGGTCAGATGCTTGGCCAAAAGTGGTCTTCATTATGGATTCCCATCCGCTCTACAGTGGGTCTTGCATTATTAATTCCCAAGGCATCGGGATACTGCCTCATGCAGGTTTTCGTTATGTGGATTGTTGTACAAGGCGTAGGGGCTGCCGATAAAGTTTGGGATGCGGCTTTAGGTTATTTAAATCGTGGTGGGGTAATTGTGCAACCCCAAATGGGCTCCTCTCCCTCTTTTGGCGCAGGGTCTGCTACCCAGACCAGTACCACGTATCAACCGGTTACTACAGCGACCATATTTGGGCCTATTACAGAGCTCAATGCTATAACTACAATTACCCACACTCCAGGCGTTGCAATGGGGGCGCAAGCTATCCTGGCGGGGCAAGTTTGTATGATAGGATTACAAACGGCGCTTGAGAATCAACGTAGTTCATATATTTCTCAAAAGAATCAGCAAAAAGGATCGGGGCCCTGTGTCTCTCCTTCAGATAACATGAAAATTCTCTGTGAAAATCAGGTTCCTGATTTCTTAAGTACGGTTAATGCAGTATCAGTGCAAAACAATAGGCCCACAGCTACATCCTGGACTGTTTCCATGCCGCAATTTGATACATCAAGCCCCTATGAATCTTTAAATGGGATTTGTGGAACAATTACCTGGAATTCACTGGCTTCCCAGTTGGCTAGTGCTAATGTTAAATCACAGTCGCAGGCCGCAAGGACTGGTGGAGCCAATATTCAATTGAATGACGGTGATTTTCAAACCGCCGAAATGTCTAGAGCCATTGCGTTGCAACAGATGTATATGGATTTGTCGCAAATAGCACAAGTTATGGTGAACAATAATCCCGCTTTAAATCCCAGTATGAAAGCGACTAATCCAACTTCTATGGTAGCAAATCAACAATTTGGGATTCCGATCGATTTAAATGGAACGATTTGTACAGATGCGAATGATCCCCATTGCTATGGATGGAGCGGGGAAAATGGGGGATCGGCACTATTTAATGGCACCGAATTTAGAGGGGCCATTTCTGACTACAATGGCATTATGATGCCTACCTTGAACTTAATGAAAGAAGCAAATAATGCTACTTTGGCACAAAATACGAGAGCATTTATTAATCAAGCTAGCTCATCGGGTTGGATGATGGCCGGCAGTTACTTTTTTAATTTAGTTAGCTTAAATCAACAGGGCTTGGGAAATAGTAACTTAACTGACACTAATACTGGGATTGAAGGAAGCACCTATAAAGGGCAACAGTTAGTTTCTTGTTCAGGGAATTATTCGATTGTATGCGATTGGTTTCAAAATGATTTATTCCAATTACAATCTATAACTACACTTGTTAATGGTAATACTCCGCCACCTTCCTGGGTAGGAACTCCACCACCATCAAGTCCTGTCCCCTCAAACATACCTACACCCAGTTTAAAGCCTGGTAATCCGCCGCCTGCTCCTCCGGTTTATTCGGGAGCAAATGCTTCAACGGTATATGGCTTTACGAGCAACTCCAATGCACTAAAGCTTCCCGATCAACCAGGACAAAAACCATTACAGTTTGCTAATTTGGTTAATATTTCGCCAGACACTACCACTTACCAGTTGCCGGAAGTGCCATTTGAGTGCGGTTATGTAAAAACATTTATGTTTAGTTTCTGCATGGGGCAAATTATAGGTGATATCCTTTATAACGACATATTACGGCCTTTGTATAATTTCTTCTTAAGCTTATTTGGATCTTTTATTCAATCGGTTATTAATGCATTTTTAATGGTTCCAATCCAAGGTATGGCGTTTATTTTCCAAACCGGGTTGGCGATTGTTTCCAATCCTCAAGTTAACCCCATCGTCGCGCTAGCTCAAATGGGAACTTATTATATTAATTTTGCTGCCAATATGTGGTTAATGTTAATTGAAATGTCTATTGTTAGTGTATTAATACCTTTATTCGGCATATTTATTTTTGCACTGATAGCATTGGCTATGCCTGTTATTCTGGCCTGGATGGGAGTAATGGTCGCCATAGGTTTTAGTACCGCTTATTACGTACCTGTATTTCCTTATATTATCTTTACCTTTGGTGCTATTGCCTGGATTATGGCGGTCATTGAAGCAATGGTAGCAGCCCCTATAGTCGCACTAGGTGTGACGCACCCTGAAGGTCATGATGCCTTTGGTAAAGGTGAACAAGCCATTATGATTTTAATGAATGTCTTTTTACGTCCGGCGATGATGATTATAGGATATATTGCAGCTATCGCTTTATCTTACGTCGGGGTGTGGATACTTAACGCCGGATTTGATAATGCTATCGGTTTTGTTCAAGGTGACAGTCAGTATGGAACATTAGGGCCATCAAGCGCTAGTGATGCTGAGACTGGTTCAATTGGCTCTCAGGGGACTACGAGTGCTCCCTCAAATACTAACCTTCCAACCGTGGATATTCCTCAGGTAGGACAGGTTCAAGGTGGTTATACAGGATGGGCAGGGGTTTTTGCTTTCTTCTTCTCAATATTAATATATACCTCCCTCTATTTAACTATTGTCCAAAAAGCCTTTACACTGATAGTAATATTACCTGACCGAATTTTACGATGGATTGGAGGGGCTCCAGAGAGCGTTGGCCAAGAAGTTGAAAGATGGGCTGGTGAAACTGGTGGCAAAGTAGAGCAGGGTGCTAAAGCTACGCAAGAAGGTCAAGCGGCAATGGATAAACAAATGGCTGGATATATAGGAAAAGCTAAAAAAGCATTGTCGGACTCTTCCTCACAAGGTGGAAAAATAAGTGCAGAAGGGGAGTGATAAATGTTGGTCTGTTGGCCAGCCATCATCCCCTTTTATTTTGCTATACGTAACAAATGCCTGCGAACCGAAAGCTACTTTATTTTCTTCACTAGATGAATGGTAAATGACAGGAAGTTCTCCTGCAGCAAAGAAAAAGTGGCGGCAAGTGAGATGACTTACACGTGTTGTTCTTTTGCTCCAGCAATTATTAATTTATAGACGCGCTCGCTAATAATTCCTTGTTCGAATTTTACGCGCGCATCTGCAGTCATCAACTGCCCCCTCTGTCTTACTAATTTACGGGTTGTCGTAGTGATTTCGTTGGGGTCACTTTCAAGAAGTAAATCGCGGGTTTCTTCATCGAAAACTAAAAATTCCCGCAAAGCCACCCGTTTACCATCTACTGTGGGAACCAGTTTCTGCCAAACACAAAGCCTGATTGTTTCTAAGATATCAATTGTTCTACCTAAGCGTTCTTCACCAGAGAATGAAGTAACTAAACGACGCATCGTTTCGGCAACCCCTGAAGTATGCAATGTCGTATAAACCGGGTGTCCGGTAAGAGCTGCTTCAAGAGCCGCACTAATGGTTTCTGCGTCGCGGCACTCTCCTACCATGATTAAGCGTGGTTTACGTCGCAAAGCATTGCGCACACCATCTGCAAAAGAGGGAAGATGCCTGGGAATTTCTGACTGGCTTACCACTGAAGAAATTGTGTCAATTTCATCAAATACAAACTCAATAGGAGATTCGTAGGTTAGTACTTTTCTATTCGAATCTTCTTTTTCAATAAGATCACGGATAATAGAAGCCAGTAAAGTGGATTTACCCGAGCCTGTCGCGCCAGTGATAAAAACGATTCCCTCTTGCGGAGCTATTGCTTCTAAAATATTAGGAGGTAACCCCATCGTCTCCAATTTAGGCGGGGTTGTAGGAATCGTTCTTAAAGTTATTTGAATGCCATCGTGCCCTTCGACTAAACAGGCAGTCCCATTCACACGATATCTGAATCGGACTCCACGATTGGGGCGAAATTCATAGTGGGTATCGATATCTTTGCCTGCTAATAACTGGGTCGTAGCGTTTGGTCCATATATGGCGTTAATCAAATCCCCCAGTTCTGTGTTGGATAAACTGCGGTTGGTTATTTTCACTAGTACGCCATAAACTTCGGCATAAATAGGTTCTCCTGTCTGAATAGTTATATCAGAAGCATTTAAACGCTCACAGTGTTCCAACATTCTATCCATGAAGACAGGCGTAAAACGAGTTGGCTCGTCTGGCATGAAGTTTAAGTGTTTTTCAATATTTTCCACTAAAGTATTACCTCTTAACTAAGCGAGTCCTTAAGGGAATACAATAAGAGACTGCTATTAATCCAGATAGGGGGAGAAAAACAAAGCTGGTTTTTGCCAATAAGCTTAATTTATCGGTGCAATCGTTGGCTGCCACGCTTTACTTGTAATGGTAATATTAGCTGATTTTACTAATTTTTCCATTTGTCTGAATTGCTCCAAGGCTTCTTCATCTTTAGCCACCGCAGCTCGCCACTCTTTACTGTTGGTATTAAGAGCAGGTAAAGCAGTTATACGCAAGACACGATCATCAATATGGATTTCGCCAGCGTCTCCAGTGACACCCAAGTCGGTATGAGAAACGAATGGAGGAGATACCATATTCAAAGCGAGTAGCTTGCGGTAAAGAATCATGCCTCTAAAATCTTCTTTAATTCGCGCAATACTTTCTTCCAAGATGACATTGGCTTGATTAACTCCATCTTTCCAACCTTTTTCTATGCACTGGCTCCAAATGATTTTTTCAGTGGAGTTTTTTGGAAGCACACTGGGATCAGGTGGTTCAGGCTTTTGGTAATCCATCCATAGATATTGACGCCAATTGGGCGGAGTAGTTACAAAGCGGGCTTGTTTTGCTACTTTATAAGTCCGATCAGATATACGAATAGTTTGTGTATCGGCTAGGTTGAGCGTATTTCTGCCTTCCAATAAGACAGGGGGTAAAATATTATGGGGAAGGACCAAAGAATTAAAATCAAATACTGCATCTAATGTTCGGGCTTCTTTAACTAACTGATCATCTATTATCTTCGAACGCCAGGCTAAACCTGACTGAGCCCCCAAGCTTAGAGCGGTTTCACGTACTGCCATTTCACGGACTCTGCCGGTAGCAGCACCTTTGGCGTCGGTAGTAGCTGAAACTACACCGGTAGCTCCCATCGTCAATAATCCAGCTAAAGAATCAGTGTCGCCACCATATTGTGGACGATTGGATGCACAAGCAGTTAATAATAAGACTGTAAGTATGGTAGAACTAAATTTTAGCATAGCGTAATTCAACAACCTGGCTGTTTGGGTAAACGTGTATAGACGCTTTTTTACCCGCTTGATAATCAATATCTCGTAAAATTTCGGCAAGACTATGGTCTTTAACATTAACGCTAATTAAAACAGGAACAGCTGGCTCTTTACCTAAGACGCGTAATCGATAATGGGCTGCATTTGCCACACGGGCTGTCAATTCTTCAATAGGGCCTGACCAATCCACAGAAGCACGCGCCTGTAAATTATAGGAGTTTGGAATAGCTAAAATATTATCTTTATTAGGGGGGCGTACTACTTTTTCTACCTTTGCCATCTCTAGCATAGAGTCACTAATCGAAGTAGCTGCTTCCGCTAATTTAATCGTTGCATCATCGCTAGGTGCATTATATGGCGGCTTTTTATAAAGTGCGGTAGAGGTTGTTCCACATCCTGTGAGTAATATTGTAATGAGCAGGTAAGCAAGCTTTTTCTTCATTCTTTTTGCTTTAACGTATTGGTTAGCAGTGATTGAAACAGGAGGAAGTTTGCTTGTCAAGCATAAACATAAATTTTACTGAATCCCCTACCTAAATGAAAAACTATTGTATTTTTTGATACAACCCGTAAACAACTTGACCTGCTTTTTTTAGCTTTAATTTTTTCCACCATGTTTCAGGGAGAGTCATTTCTTGTTGTGATTCTATGTAGACAAGCCCCCCGATTTTTAAAATGGGGAGCGTGCTGAATAATTGCATACACGAGGGTAAGTAATCTTTTGCAAATGGAGGATCAAGAAAAACAATGTCAAATTCCTCTTTACATGACTCTATGTACTGCATGCTATTTTCATGATGAGCGATTAATTTTTTTGTATGAAAAGAGTCAATGATATTTTTTATATTTTCATAGGCCTTACGGTTATGTTCAATGAAAATTACTTTGCTTGCCCCACGAGAAAAAGCTTCGAAGCCGAGGTTCCCACTTCCGGCAAAAACATCCAGACAGTGAGAGTCACGAATGTCATGCATTAACCAATTAAATACAGTTTCTTTTACGCGATCTGGAGTAGGTCGAAGCCCTTCGATCGAAGGAAAATGCAATTTTTTCCCTTTATATATGCCACCGATGATTCTTACGGTATTCACATTTGTCCCACGGTTACTTGTAAGAACTTATCGGGATTTATTAATTCTTGGAAAGCATGTTTAATTTGGTCAGTGGTTACTTTGTTTACATTTTCAATATAAGTATCTAAATAATCTTCTGGAAGGTTATAAAAAGTTATTCGCAATAATAATTCAGCAATACTTTGATTGCTGGCTAAAGAAAGAGGAAAACTACCGGTTATATATTTTTTTGCAGCTTCCAGTTCTTTATCAGTAGGCCCCGACTTTAGAAAAGAGGTAAGTGTTTTTCGAGTTACTTCGATAGCAGTTTGTGCTTGTTGATTTTTTGTAGAAAGACTAATAATAAAAGGTCCTAAACCCGGCATAGGCAAAAATTGGCTATATACGCCATAAGTTAACCCTCTTTTCTCTCGAACTTCTTCGGATAATCGAGAGACGAGGACTCCTCCGCCTAAGGTATAATTTCCTACGACTAGCGGGAAATAATTTTTATTTTGATGACTTATACCAATTTGTCCCATTCTAATTACCGTTTGTGATGAAGGAAACTGAATTTCTATATTCATTTCTTCGGCTAAAGGATCGGCAGGGCCAATGGAAGACGCATGTGCTCCGGGGGGTAAATCTTTAGTTATTTTTTCAGCAATCTGATGTGCCTGGTCTTCGTCAATTGCCCCGACTAAAACGATGATGGCATTTTTGCTCACATAAAATTGCTTATAAAAATCACGCACTTCTTCATTTGAAATCTTACTAACAGTTTCTTTCTCTCCATTGATAGAGTGGGCATATGGATGTTTTTGGTATAAAGCTTTATAAAAAACTTGCTCAGCCATCTGATCGGGCGCCTCGTCTCTTTGGCTAATTCTAATCAATTGTTGATTTTTCTCCCTATTGAAAGATTCAGTGGGGAAATCAGGCTTACTAATCATAATTGAGAAAATTTCTACTGCTTTGTTCAGCGCGGTCTTTTCAGATAATGTTTTTAAATTAAAGACTGCCATGTCACGATTATTTGTTACTTGATACTGGGCACCCGTATCCGCCAATTTTTGAGCAATTGTACTGGCATCCATTCCATTACTGCCATCATTGATCAAACGGGCAGTCAAGGCACTCAGACCAAAAGAATCATCGTCATAAGCAGAACCTGCCGCAAATGCCACACTGACATCCAGCATGGGAACTTCATTGGCCGGATAAAATACCACTTGTGCGCCATTGTGAGTTTGCCATTTTTTAATCGGAAACGTTTTGGCAAATAAGGCGTTATTCGCCAATATTAATAGACCAAGAAAAAGTAATTTATTAACTTTCATACTTATGCCTTTTGTTGTCCTTGAGGAATCAGTTCTGCTTCGGTTAAAGAGTTTTCATTAAAATAGCGTTTAGCAACAGATTGGATTTGCTCAGGGGTAACGCTATTTATTTTTTCTACATATTTATCGGCGGTTTGCCAGCCTAATCCGACTGTTTGTAACATACCTAATTCCATTGCTTGTTCAAAAATAGAATCTCTTTCAAATATTTTTTGAGCAATTATCTGTGTTTTTACACGCATCAATTCTTCATTACTAACTTTTTCATCTTTTAAACGGTTCAGTTCATCGAAAATACCTTGTTTAACCTCTGCTATAGAGTGATGTTGGCTGGGTGAGCCATATATAATAAATTGGGTTTGATACCGTGCGTATAGGTTGTAATAGACATCTACGGTACTTGCTATGTGTTTACCGCGAATAAGGTTTTGACTTACCCTTCCGCTATCTCCTGCATCCAGGATGCTACCGATGACCTCTAAAACATAGGGGTCAAGTGCATTTTTCTCATCTGTAGTTTTTACAGAAGGGACAGTATAACCCAAAAGCAATAGAGGGACTTGCGCCGGGGCTTTTACGATCACACTCTTCTTTCCATAGGCAGGCGGTTCTTCCTGTGGTTTTCGAAGCGGCAGCGCATGCGAACCGATAGGGCCAAAATATTTTTTAGCTAATTTATAAACTTCTTGTGGATTGACATCTCCTACCACTACCAAAGTTGCATTATTAGGGGAGTAATATTTTTGATACCAGTCTTTTGCGTCTTCTACAGTTGTATGCTCTAAATCACTCATCCAACCAATAACCGGATGGTGATAAGGAGATGCCAAGTGAGCAGTAGCCAAAAATCGCTCAAATGTAAGCGCTTGGGGATTGTCATCTGTTCGTAATCGTCTTTCTTCCTGGATTACCTTGATTTCATGGGCAAATTCTTCTTTATCCAGCAGGAGGTTTTGCATACGGTCGGCTTCTAAAGCAAAACTGGTGGCAAGATGTGGGGTTGCTATTTTTTCATAATAAGCGGTGTAGTCATTATTAGTAAAAGCATTCTCCTGGCCTCCTAAGGAAGCAACGATTTTAGAGAATACGCCCACAGGATAGTTAGGCGTGCCTTTAAACATGAGGTGTTCCAATACATGCGAAAGGCCGGTAAAGCCTCCTTTTTCATCGGCTGAACCTACATTATACCAAACCATAGAAACAGCCACTGGCGCCCGATGGTCTTCTTTTACAATAATCTTAAGACCATTATCTAAGGTAAATTCGTGAGTTTGGCTGTATACCGTAAAGGTAAACAGTGTTAATAATGAAATTAACACAGCACGCATGATACACCTCGGTTAAGAAAAAGTGATAGAATTTCACATTTCATTCATTTTGTATACCTATGATTAACTGGTTTAAACGAAACAAAGATTCAGAAGAGAGTTCGGAAAGAGTAGCAAACGAGAGTGCTGCTGTTGAAGATACCCCGGAGCAACAAGAAAAAAAGCCTGGCTTTTTATCGCGATTTAAACAAGGCTTGACCAAAACGCGTCATCAGTTAGGAGAGGGGGTTGGGCGTTTACTTTTGGGTAAAAAAGAAATCGATGCCGCTATTTTAGAAGAATTAGAAACCCTTCTTTTAAGTGCAGACGTAGGCATAGAGACGACTAATAAGATTATCCAAGAATTGAAAGCGGGTTTAGCTCGGCATCAATTAAGTGACGGTGAAACAGTTTTTGCTGCTTTAAAAAATCATTTATTACAGATTTTATCCGTGCAAGGTAAACCATTGGAGCTATCTACCGAAGATAAATCGCCATTTGTCATTCTCATGGTTGGTATAAATGGTGCTGGTAAAACTACCACAATTGGTAAATTGGCAAAGCAATATCAAAAACAAGGAAAAAAAGTAATGCTCGCGGCGGGCGATACGTTTAGGGCAGCTGCCGTAGAACAACTACAAGAATGGGGAAGCCGTAACCAAATACCAGTGATTTCGCAACACTCTGGTGCAGATAGTGCGTCAGTTATTTATGATGCATTTCAGTCGGCTAAAGCCAAAGGGATAGACGTATTAATTGCGGATACGGCAGGACGATTGCATACCCAGCAAAATCTAATGGAAGAATTAAAAAAGGTTAAGCGTGTTATTCAAAAAATAGATGCTAAAGCGCCGCATGAAGTTATGCTTGTCCTGGACGCAAGTATTGGTCAAAATGCGCTTAACCAAGCAAGACAGTTTAATGAAGCAGTTGATGTCACAGGCATTACGATGACTAAATTAGATGGTACTGCGAAAGGTGGAATACTGTTTGCTATTGCTAGTGAATTAGAGATACCATTTCGGTATATAGGAGTAGGTGAAGGTATTGATGATTTGCGCCTCTTTGACCCAACACAATTTGTTAACGTAATATTCGATGATAACATTTAATCAAGTAAGCAAACGCTATGCTGGCGGCTTTGAGGCATTAAGCCAAGTTAATTTTTCTATGGAAAAAGGTGAAATGGTATTTCTTACCGGCCATTCCGGGGCGGGTAAAAGTACCTTGTTAAAGCTTATCGCTATGCTGGAACTGCCAACCTCCGGTCAAATCATAGTAAATGGAACTCGCTTAAACCAACTCAAGTCAAAAGATATAGCCGGATATCGTTCAAGTTTAGGTATTACTTTTCAATCTCCTCATCTGCTCAATGACCGCAGCGTTTTTGATAATGTCGCATTGCCATTACAAATTCAGGGTGTCTCCCAACAAATGATTAACAAACGTGTCCATGCAGCTCTTGATATGGTTGGACTATTAAAGAAAGAAAAAATGTTGCCCCTGCATTTATCAGGAGGAGAGCAACAACGGGTCGGAATAGCTCGAGCGGTCGTTCATAAACCTAATATATTATTAGCTGATGAACCGACAGGGAATCTAGATCCGGCCCTTTCGGCTGAAGTTATGAAATTATTTGAGCAATTTAACCAAGTAGGCGTCGCAGTTATGGTTGCTACCCATGACCTCACGTTGATTGCAGGTATGCGTCATCGCATTGTAATGTTGAAAGAGGGACGTGTATGTTAGCGCGCATAAAATCCTATTTTGCCTGTCATATGCAAGCAGCGGTGAATAGTTTAAATTTTCTTTGCCGCAAACCTCTGGCAAACACTATGACTATTATTGTAATTGCCATAACCTTGGCATTACCCGCTCTTTTTTTTGTATTCACTACCAATATTGAAAATTTAACTATCACCTGGAAAAGAAGCGGTCATATAGCTCTGTATTTGAAATCCCTTTCTCCCGAAGAAGAGCTATCATTGTTAACCAAAATAAAGGAAATAAATGGTGTAGGTGAAGTCAGCTTAAAGTCCCCCTCTGAAGGCCTTGCAGAATTACAACAACAAGAAGGGATGCAGGATATTATGCAATTTTTACCTGAAAATCCTCTCCCGTCAGTAGTAGATGTTATTCCCGCTATTTCTATCGATTCACCAGCCAAGCTCGAACAACTATATTCTCAATTAAACGCATTGCCTCAGGTGGATCAAGCCAAGCTAGATATGGAGTGGATTAATAGATTACATGCCCTGTTGGGATTTGTCGGGAAGATTGCAGACGGGCTAATGATTTTATTAGCTATTGCTGTCGTTCTAATTATTGGAAATACTTTACGTTTAGCTATTCAAAATCGTTATGAAGAAATTCAAGTTTTAAAATTAATTGGCGCAACAGACCCGTTTATCACCAGACCTTTTTTATATTCAGGTATATGGTATGGATTGGGCGGGGCTATTGTTGCCGTATTGCTAGTAAATATTTTTTTATTAAGCTTAGGTATTGCCGCTAATAAAGTAGCCGCAGCCTATCAAATGCATTACCCGCTACAAGGACTTACCTTTTCTCAGGGATGTATTTTACTTATTACAGCAAGCATACTAGGCTGGCTTGGAGCCAGGCTGTCAGTTAAGAGACAACTTGCTTCTATTGAGCCCTATAATTGATGTATAATAATTAGGATAACCTTCTTTTTTGTACTCTTAATTTTAGTAGAGGAATAAAAAATGAGTCTGCAGTTGCAACTTTCAACAATGAATTTGCCAGTAGGCAGTATTGATGCGTATATCTATCGTGTCAACCAAATTCCTATGCTTACTGCCGAAGAGGAAGTGGAGTGCGCCCGAAGATTTCGTGAAGAAGGCGATATCGAAGGTGCAAGACGTTTAGTTTTGGCACATTTGCGCTACGTTGTTCGGGTAGCCAGGGGATATTTAGGTTATGGTTTACCTCTCAATGATCTAATCCAAGAAGGTAATATTGGCCTCATGAAAGCAGTTAAGCGATTTGACCCAGCTATGGGCGTACGCTTAGTGTCTTTTGCTGTTCATTGGATTAAAGCCGAAATTCACGAGTTTGTTCTACAAAATTGGCGAATCGTTAAAATTGCGACGACAAAAGCCCAACGTAAGTTATTTTTTAATATGCGACAAATGAAAAAACGTTTGGGTTGGATGAATAATGAAGAAGTAGATGCAGTGGCTCAGGACCTTGGTGTTTCTCGTGAAGATGTTCTATTAATGGAACAAAGATTAAATGCTATGGATACCTCTTTTGATGCGTCTGGCACAGAAGATGAAGAACAATCGCAGCAGCTAGTACCTGCGCGTTATTTGTATGATGAGAATAGTGATCCTGCGCACTTATTCGAACAAGAAGATAGTACCACCCAAAACCATGAAAAATTACATATAGCTTTAGATCAGTTAGATGAGCGTAGCCAAGATATCTTACAGCAGCGCTGGTTATCTAATGAAAAAGCCCTCACTTTACATGCGTTGGCCGAAAAATATGGCGTCTCGGCAGAGCGTATTCGTCAATTAGAAAAAAATGCAATGAAAAAATTGCGCCAGTATATGGAAGCATCCGCCTCATAAGCTAATTTGCTTTCCGCGCGGTTTCTGTTCCTCTGAAAGTGAGTACCGAGCCGCGCGCACATTAGTAAGCGGGAATTTGAGATACGATAACCTCAAATTCCCCTCTCTAAACGGCCGCGGTTGGTAGACACATTGTGTTGAAAAAAGTGACGTCACTTTAGTCCTGCTCAAACTACCATAGTCCTCAAACATAATTTATTAATCCAATTAATAGCAAAATTGAAATTAAGATAATTATGGCTCGACGTAACAAGTATAGCTGGGCTCCTTTAACTCCATATTTTGCAAAAATTTTAATATGATTGAGTGGGAGCTTGGCGGGCTTTTTCTTTTGATTGATGGAGTTGAATGAATCCCCATGCTTATTAAAGTAAGTTAAATTGTTAGGGTGAAAAAATTCATTTCCGTAATTAATGAGTAATTGCTCTCCTTTTTTTATAGGTTGTTTAGCTTCATAGAGCACTACTTCAATCCCATTAATACGCTCAAAACGGCTTTTGAGATTCGATAATAAAAATTGGTAGTCAGGTGAAGGTGGTTTATCCGGGGCATGGTTAATAAAGCGGGTGATATTTCCATAATCATGGGCATCTAAAATTAAATGGAGTGAGTCACGAGTGTATTCAAACATATAGCGAGTATTGTTAGGTGTAGAGGCTTTTTTTACACCGGTATAAAAACCAATGAGCTCGCCTTTCTCAATATCCCGCCGTGCATACACTGCGAAGCCAACATGAGCATTTAATAATCTTAATTCACTATGATCCGGTTTGGGTGGATGCAATAAAATATCCATGATTTCTTGATTTGCTTCAATAAGGATATCGCCGTTTATTTTTTGGGGGAGGTCTTTAGCAAACAACGTAGTTTCAATTAACACGTCTTCTGAAAATTGAAAAGGAAAACCTGATAGATCGGAAACTAATTTATTAAAGTTAGTAATGGTAATGCATTGGTTCGCCGCTGCTTCTTTTTCCATAGAAATATAAAGAAGTTTTGGAACCTTACTTCTGTGAAATTTTGATGAAGGCTGTATTTTAAATTCACAAAGGGAGGGTTTGTCGACTTGCAATAAAGTTGAATAGATAAAAAGAGCGCATTGATACATGGTAGACAGATCGTCATAAACAAACTCAAAATGTGTTTGTTTTTTGTCTACAGTTGAGGAAATTAAAAGAGGATGTTTGAATTCTGAAATAATTTCTTGCAAAGGAATTCTTTTACCATCTTCCAGAAGACAAGACTTTGTTCTTAAATTAACTTTAATAATATGGATAGGCGAATGTTTATTTTGATTGGTTAAGGTAATAATCAAACTATAGTCCAGGTTAAATTTCTTTTTATGATTTTTAACCTGGATTTATTTTTCGTCAATTATTAATTTTCTCTTTTAATTTTTTCTTTGTTTGCTCATCCACAAATGCATAATCAATAGCCATTTCTGTGATTCTATTCATAGTTGCATCGTCATATTGGTAAGCTTTTTGTACCCTTTTATATTCTTCGGGTAGAGTAGTAGACATGAAAGGCGGATCATCGGAACCAATACTTATTTTAACTCCTTCCTCAAGGAACTTGGGAAAAGGATGCTCCGTAAAGTTTTTAAACAGTCCTAATTGAATATTACTGGAAGGACATACTTCTAAAGCAATATCCCGGTCTTTAACCATGGCTACAGCTTCAGGCGAATAAATGCTTTGGACCCCATGGCCTATACGTTTGATAGGGAGATTCTCCATCGCCTCTATCATGCCACTTGCTGGCGCAAACTCACCAGCGTGTACTGTGCATTCTAAACCCAAATCATTGGCCATTTGATATGCCCTTTTGAATAATTTAGGAGGAAAGTTGATCTCATCGCCTCCTAAACCAAAACCCGTAACGCAAGGAACTAATTTTTTGCTCGCCTCTTTAACGACTCGAATGGAGGCATCTTGTCCAAAATGGCGAACCGCAGTTAAAATAATTCTTCCGACAATATCATGTTTCTCTTGCGCATCATCAATGGCTTTCTGTATTGCTTCCAAATTATTAATGGAAGGAGCTCCTGTTGTTTTTTCTGCATGATCGGGTGAATACATCATTTCAACATAGATAGTATCCTCCAAAGCTAATTCTTTAAGGTATTCAAAAGTCACATCATAATAGTCTTCAGGGGTTTTTATAAGATCGGCTAAAGTGTCATATACTTTTAAAAAATGTAAAAAGTCGCGATATAAATAACTGGTTCCATCTTCACTGATTAAACCAGGAGGAATTTGTAGTTTATTTCGTTTTGCTAACATTTTAGCTAAAGTAGGGGATATAGTCCCTTCTAAATGCACATGAAGTTCTGCTTTTTTAATAGGCATATTGATTCTCTCTTAATAGTGATGTAACTTTAATTAAAAGTAGATAAAATTACTATACCAAGATGATTAAAATGTGATTTTGGAACCGCTTGATTTTTTGGATTTAAATAATAAAAAAGTAATGGTTGGTATTTATTTCTGCGCAAGAGAGATAGATTAAAAATAGCATTTTAGAGTATATTGTATAGATATTATTGAAAGGAAATAAAGTGAGTAGTTACGATATAGATAAAGCTTATGTAAGTCCCTTTGATCGATTTCTTTTTGAGTATGATGCAACGCATGAGAAATCCGCATCTCAATTGGCTGAAATTAAAAAGCACGCCCGCATTTCTGCTCTCCGTGACAATCCAGATTTAGAAGCCAAATCTGAAGAAATATGGAAAGAGTTTTAATTGGTATTCCCTGACGGGCTAGCCTTGAGTTCATAAATTCATAATAAAACATTCTCGGCATTCCATTAACATCACCATAAAGGCTAAAAATAGCAAAGCTAATATTTCTTTCATGAATACAAATCCAAAAAATCCGCGTATTTTGAATTTATAATCAAAATATATAGTGTGTCAAGCGCTATATGAATTTAATTTCATT
Source organism: Legionella adelaidensis (assembly GCF_900637865.1). Taxonomy (NCBI): domain Bacteria; kingdom Pseudomonadati; phylum Pseudomonadota; class Gammaproteobacteria; order Legionellales; family Legionellaceae; genus Legionella; species Legionella adelaidensis. The sequence goes on along the minus strand of NZ_LR134433.1, from coordinate 35,526 downwards.
ATCTGAAAATAAATTCATATTTTTTATCCAATAAGTAAATGCAATACCTTATAAGAGATGATTGTTAATACGGAGGCAGCTGGAAGAGTAAGTATCCAGGAAGTGAATATATTACGGATGACAATTAAATTTAAAGCACCGATACCTCTGGCTAACCCTACTCCCAACACAGATCCTACGAGTGTTTGAGTGGCAGACACAGGGATTCCCAAAGAGGTAGCGACTACCACTGTGGTAGCAGCTGAGAGGGTTGCAGCAAAAGCACGACTAGGGGTTAAGGCAGTAATGGCACTTCCTACTGTTTCTATTACTTTTCTTCCGTACATTAAGAGCCCAATGACAACCCCAAAACAACCAAGCAAGATGATCCATGCTGGATAATTAATAGCCGTGATATTTTCGCCTGCGTGTAAAGTCAAACTATGAACTATTGAAAGAGGGCCTACAGCGAGTGCAACATCATTTGAGCCATGAGCAAATACCATGGCACATGCAGTCATAGCCATAAGGACAGCGAAATATTTTTCGACTTGTAGAAAGCGCTCACGGCGACGCATATTTGTTTTTTCAGGGATGCGTTTAATGAACATCATGCCGAGAATAGTAATAATTACACTGGTAACCAAAGTCACCGTCAAATCTTGTTTAAGGTTAAGATGAATATCAAAATGATTTAATCCTTTGAATACAGTAATAAAAGAAAGGATAGAACCAATAAGAAATAAATAAATAGGTATATATAGTTTAGCTTTTCCCAAAGGATCACTTTTTACAAAAATAGCTTGTTGAATACTAATAAATAAAAAATATGCCGTAGTTCCAGCAATAAGAGGTGAAGTCACCCAACCAATGGCTATGTGATAGACTTGATCCCAATGGATGGCATCTTTTCCCAGAACAAGACTACCAAATCCTACCATAGAACCCACTAAAGCATTGGTAATTGAAACAGGGACACCTAAATAACTTGCAAGGTTCATCCAAATCGTACAAGCCAATAACACGCCTAACATGCCTTCAATGAGAATAAGCGGTTGATTGGTGAGTTCACTCGTATTAATAATTTTATCACGCATGGTTTCAGTGACGCCGGTTCCGCCGAGAAAGGCGCCTGCAAATTCAAAAATAACGGCGATAAGCATGGCTTGTCTTACCGTAATAGCTTTTGAACCCATGGTAGTGCTCATAACGTTGGCCAGGTCATTTGCACCGACCCCCCAAGTCATGAGAAAACATAAAGCAATGGCTAGTATTAAATAAATGAGTGAATAATCCATAGTTTCTTATCGGGCTATTAGAATTTGGAGGCGGCCTCCAACGGTTTGGGCATGATCGGCTAACTCACCAATCCACTGAACTAATTTATAGAGGAAGATAATTTCTAAAGCAGGTAAATCGTTTTCTAATTCAAAAATTTTATGCCGTATTTCGGCTAACTTTTCATCACTATCATGTTCAATTTCGTCTAACTTTAAAATCATTTCTTCTACTATCTTCACTTCGTTTCCACGAAAACCTGACTCTAAAAGCTCATCTAATTCGTTAATCGCTTTGCAAGCTTGCTTGGCAGCGTCCAGACAACGATGTAAAAAAGGTAAAAAAAGAGCTGATAATGCTTCAGGAATAATCATGCGTCTGCTAATAATCAAACCCGCAATATCTTCTGCTTTATTGGCAATACGATCTTGGGCACTTAAAAGTTCTAAAACATCAGTCCGGGCAACGGGTAAAAAGAGGCCCGTGGGGAGATGAAGGCGTAAATCGCGTTTAATAAGGTCAGATTCTTTTTCTAATGCAATAATTTTTTTCTGCAATATTTCTGCTTCTTCCCAATTCTTTTTTAATACCGCTTCAAAAAGGGGAAAGAGTTGGCGTGCACATTGATAAGCCACTCGCATATGCCGTTCTAGCGGCTTAATAGGAGACGGCCCGAACATATTAAATATGCTACTCATACTTTTTTGTACCATTGCAAAAGATAGCGCAGATTATACCCAAGTTATCTAAAATTGCGATAGATCAAAAATAGCATTTTGGAATTTCTTGGTATTTAACTCTAAATAAGATAAAAAAGAAACTTAAATAAATGGGGTGACTTGACTTCTCTATGGCATCCCAAAACAATAGTCACCAATTAAATAATGAGGAATGGTTATGCGCATTACAAATATTCACGCTCGCGAAATTTTAGATTCACGCGGAAATCCAACTGTGGAAGCTGAGGTGACTATTGAAAATGGTATAAAAGCCCGTGCGAGTGTTCCTTCCGGTGCATCTACAGGTAGCCGGGAAGCGTGTGAATTGCGAGATAATGATGCAAAAAGGTATGCAGGAAAAGGAGTAAAAAAAGCAGTTAACCATATTAATGAAACCATCAATAAGGGACTGCACCATTTTAATGTAATGGAACAAGAACAGATTGATCATCATCTTTGTGAAATGGATGGTACAGCCAATAAATCGAATTTAGGTGCAAATGCTATATTAGCAGTCTCGCTTGCTTGTGCGAGAGCATATGCCCAAACAATACAACGTCCGCTCTTCGCTGCTCTTAATCGTGATGAAGTCATGTGTATGCCTATTCCCATGATGAATGTCTTAAATGGTGGTGCGCACGCGGATAATAATGTGGACATTCAAGAATTCATGATTATGCCGCGAGGAGCAAAAGATTTTTCCAGTGCATTGCAAATGGGGACGGAAATTTTTCATATTTTAAAGTCTGTTTTAAAAAAGCAGGGATTGAATACCGCTATTGGTGACGAAGGCGGATTTGCTCCTGATCTTCAATCCAACAGGCAAGCACTGGATATGTTAGTAAAAGCGGTTGAGCTGGCCGGTTTTGGTTTGGGGACTGATGTTGTATTTGCCTTGGATGTAGCCGCTTCAGAATTATTTAAGGATAATCAATACGCGCTTAGCTCAGAAAATAAAATCTATAGTGCCAATGAGATGATTCGTTACTATGAAAATTTGGTTTCGGAATATCCAATCGTGAGTATTGAGGATGGTTTAGACGAATCAGACTGGGAAGGGTGGAGAAATTTAACGCAGCACTTAGGAAACAAAATTCAATTAGTAGGGGATGATTTATTTGTCACTAACGCGGAAATTTTGCAAAAAGGAATTAATGAAAAAACGGCAAATGCGATTTTAATTAAATTAAATCAAATAGGCACATTAACTGAAACACTCCATACCATGCGCCTAGCCCAAGCCCATAATTACAATTGCATTGTTTCTCATCGCTCCGGTGAAACAGAAGATACTTTTATAGCAGATTTGGCAGTTGCTACCGGATGCGGTCAAATAAAAACAGGTTCTTTATGCAGAACGGATAGAGTGGCTAAATATAATCAGTTGCTACGTATTAATGAAGTGACAAATCTACCTTATGGGAAATAATTATACAGGACTGCATGGAGGTCTTGGTGCCGTGAGAGCAACTGCGCCGCGCAGTAGTTTAGTAGTTGGAGCCTGGTTGCTTGCCAACCAGGTTTCAGCTCCTCTTGTCAGGTCAAAACCTGATTTGGCAAGCAACCGGCTACGCTGGGAATGACAGTCCTTAAGGGTGAAGTACCTCGGTTAAAGGCTCAACTTACGCTAAAACTTCCTTTAAAAAATCTAATGTACTTTGCCATGATCTTTTATCTGCTTTTTCATTGTAGTGTAAACCCATTTCATCATCATTTGCCTTTGGGTTAGTAAAAGAATGTTGGGTTAAGCCATACATATGAATTTGCCAATCGACCTTCCTATGTGTCATTTCTTTGGCAAATGCTTGTATTTGTTGAGGAGGGACAAGAGGGTCGTCGTAACCGTGAAGAACCAAAATTTTGGCGCTAACTTTTGTGCATGCTCCGTTTTCAGGAGCAAGTAATGGCCCATGAAAGCTGACTACTCCTGTTACATCGGCGCCTGTCCGTGCTAAATCAAGCACACATAATCCACCAAAGCAATATCCAATAGCCGCAATTTTAGTAACTATAACTTTAGGATGATTTTTTGCAGCTTCGAAAGCAGCCAATATACGATTAGCCAACTTTTTTCGATCACTGACTACAGAATTATACAAAGCACGCCGTTCTATTTTTAATTCCGTAGTTTTTGCTTCCCCATACATGTCAATAGCAAAGCCTATATACCCATGTTTAGCCAGTTGTACTGCTTTTTGACAAAAGTCTTCCCCTCTTCCACCCCAATCATGTGCAATTAAGATACAAGGTCTAGGATTGTTTTCCTTGTTATCAAATGCCAAAAAACCATGAAAGTTCGTTTCGCCATCCGTATATTGTATTTCTTCAGAATGTATCATATGCAGATTTCATAATTGAGCAGGAGATAAAATTTATAAGATAAACCATAAATTCACAAGTGAACTTGTGCTATAGTTCCTTAATAAGTAAGTTAGACCCAAAATATTAAATGCTATTTTAATCTATCGTTTTTTGAGTCTGAAAATGAAAATACAAGTCTCCAAGGCTTGTTATTACTCTTCTTTTTTACTTGTTAGAGAGAAAACCGAGTCGTTCAAAATTTAGCATTTTAGAGTATTTTGGATATAATATATTCATAATGTAAAATATTTATTTTATATGGCCAAAAATTCCGATCATTTTTTAAATGCCGCGCAAAGGTATTGTTTACCTGTTAACTTATTGCCTGAAATGGAAGCTTTTGAAGTTAAACTAGGTAAGAAAAATTATTTCTTCAGAGGTGCATGTACCCCGCTAAATAGCTTTATTAGCGTAGAAATTTCTTCTAATAAATTTAGTATGAATGCCCTGCTTTATAGAGCAGGTTTGCCAGTCCCTAAAGCTACAGCCATTCATTTTGAAGATTACCAAGAAGGGCTTCTGGATGATCTGATTGCCGATTTAAAATTTCCGGTGGTGGCTAAACCCACCGCAGGAAGGTTAGGACGTGATGTGGTTTGTAATATTCCTGATAAAGACCACCTGAAAAAACATGTGGATCTGTTTTTTAAAAATTGTATGGATAAATATAATCTCAATGTATTAAGTGTTGAGGAGTTTCACGGGGGTCTTAACTCCTATAGGGTCCTGGTTTTCAAAAAGAAAGTATTAGGGGTTGTTTTAAGATATCCTGCTCATGTAGTTGGGGATGATGAGCATACTTTAAATCAATTAATTGAAATTACAAATCAACGACGTAAATCTACCAATGAAGTATTGGCACCTATTGTCCATGATGATGAAATGGACTACTGCCTACAAGATTTAGGAGTTACGCTCGATTATATTCCTAAAAAAGGCGAAAGAGTTTTTTTGGGATACACCTCAAATGCCAGTCGTGGAGGAACTTTTGTTTCTTTAGGCAAGAAAATTTGTAAGCAAAATAAAAAGCTGTTAATAAAAGCGGCTCAGGCTATCAATTTGGATCTGGTTGGCTTTGATATTCTTTGCAAAGATATTACCCAACCGATGGAGGATACAGGTGGCGTTATTATTGAATGCAATTTTTGCCCAAGTGTTAGAATACATGAAGAAGCGGAAAAAAATCCTATCGCAGTGTGCCGGCCAATTATACGTAGTTTAATTTACAGACACCCTTTGTCCTATTTAAAAGCCTTATTACAAAGTCGGAAATCGCGTGCCTATATAAGGACTATACTTATAGTGATATTCTTTGGTGGCGGTTTTACTTTTTTATTTCATTAAGTGTACCTATGCATAAATTAAAAGTGATGGATGTTACCCTCAGGGACGGTGGTAACCGTAATAATTTTCATTTTAACGACCAAGATTTAGAACAAATCCTGAGCCCGCTTGATAAATCGGGAATAGATTATGTTGAAATTGGGTATCGTAATGGGGCTATAAGACCTGTAGACAATATAGGTAGAGCAGGTCTCTGTGACAAAAAATATCTAAAGACTTGCCAAGCGCATCTTCAAAATACTCAAATTGTAGTAATGGCTTATCCACAAAATTTAACTAAAGAAGATTTATTGGATTTAATAGAACAGGGAGTGTCCCTATTGCGTTTATGTGTTTTACGCGGTGACCTGAAAAGTGCTTTTCCTGTGGTTGAATTGAGCCAGCAGTTAGGACTGAAAGCTTCAATTAATCTTGTTCACGTTTCACAGTATGGTGAAGAGGAGCTAGACAATGCGGTAAAGCTTGCTACCGAATTTAATCCCCATGTTATTTATTTTGCTGACTCAAATGGCACTCTTCATCCTGAGCGGGTAAAAGCTATGTATGATAAGTATGTAGAAAAATATCCTATTTCATTTGGATTCCACGCGCATGATAATCTTGGTTTGGCACAGGCAAATACGATTGCTGCTATTCAGTCAGGAGTGGAGTACATTGATTTTTCTGTGGGAGGGATGGGTAAAGGTATTGGTAATCTACGCACTGAATATTTCCTTGCTTATTTGCAGGCAAAAGGACTAAAGAAATATAATTTAGAGCCAATATTACAAGCAGCTAATTACGTAAGAAATACATTTAATACCGAAAAAGATCCTATTGATATGGATGAATTTATTCGCGGGATTTATGATCTGTCGACTGCAGAAGTAAAAAAACTGAAAATTGAATGAAAAAAATAAAAATTATCGCTCCGGTGATGCCATGTCCTCGGGATATAGAAAAAATTGCGGCCTCACTTTCTTTTTTAAACACAAAATACATATTGGATTTTGTCGATCCATTAAGTCATTCTATTTCTATCCATTCAAAAAATTATTACGATTGTTGGAATGAGTATTTACAGGTAGAAATTGATAAGTATGACGCTTTTTTAGGTTTTTCTTTCGGTGGTGTTATTTTACAGCAGTGTTTTCCACAATTTGTAAAAATACCCAAGCCCCTTTTTTTGTTTTCTACTCCCAGTTTCAGTAATTTTGCATTGCAAGAAAAATTAGGTAAGGTCATTACTTTATGTAAAGAAAATAAAGCAGAAGAAGCAATACGCCAATTAACAAGCGATGTCGCTTTTTTTCCTGAAGATATTGTTGAGATAAAAGTTGAAAATCCTGATGAAGCTTGTGAGCGATTAATCTACGGTTTGCAAAAAGTATTGGATACTGATTCAGTACCTATTTTAGAAAAATACCCAGTTACGTATTGGCACTTTATTGGCGATAGTTCCCGTTTGGTAAACAACGCGAATGTCATTCCCCCTCAGTCGGGAGAACTATTTGAAGTGCCTCATGCGGGTATGCGTGTTTTACAGGACAATCCTGATTTTTGTAGACAAAAAATTTTGGAAAAGTTGTGAAAAAACAATTAAAAATTGCTGTTTTACCAGGCGATGGTATAGGTGCTGAAGTTACCTATGCTTGTTTAGATATATTTAAAATATTAAATATTCCTGTGGAGCTAAGTATCGGAGAGATTGGGTGGACCTGTTGGCAAAATGAGGCCACTCCTATACCCCAGAGAACATGGGATTTAATCTATGATAGTGACGTGACTTTATTAGGAGCGGTCACTAGTAAGCCGAAACGGGAAGCAGAGAAAGAAGTTGCGGTAGAGAAAAGAAAAAATCCTCCTGAATATATTTCACCGATTATTCAATTACGACAAGGGTTGGATCTTTATGCGAATGTAAGGCCTTGCTTTAATATCAAAGACCAAAATAATTCTTTCAACCTATGCATTATCCGTGAAAATACCGAAGGACTTTATGCTGGGTTTGATTATTCTTCTCTACCGCGAGAAATGACTCCTCTTTTAAGTAGCAAAAAGAAGTGGAAAAATATTTCGCCTGAAGATATAAGTTGCTCCCTGCGATTACAAACCCGCTCTGGGTTGCAGCGCATTTTCAAGTTTGCTTTTCATTATGCTGATACGTATAACCTGGGGCAGGTGACATATGCTGACAAGCCGAATGTATTGCGAAACAGTAGCGCGTTTGCTCGGGAAATATTTGAAAAGGTAGCGGAGGATTATCCCCATATTAAAAGCGATATTTTAAATGTGGATGCAGTTGCGTTATGGTTAGTTCGCTGTCCTGAAAAGTTTGGGGTTATTGTAGCCGAAAATATGTTTGGCGATATTTTATCAGATGTTGGTGCCGCAGTTATGGGCGGGTTAGGTTTCGCTCCTAGCGCTAATATTGGTGAGAAAGGAGTTTATTATGAACCAGTGCATGGGAGTGCTCCTAAAATTCCAATAAATCAAGCAAACCCTTGTGCGATGTTTTTAACCATCGCTTTACTTTTAGAACACCAAGGGTTTAAAAAGCAAGGGGCCAGACTCAGGGAAGCGGTTAAGAAAATAGTAAGCGAAAATCAATTTATTACGTATGATGTGGGTGGTAAGAGCTCCACCGAGGAAATGGCTAAGGCAATATTAAATGAATGCGCCTATTAAAAATGAATCTTTAAAGAAACTGTTTAGTTTGACCACGGCGGAAATTTCCGATGCACTGGATGCTTGTGGTATTGAGGGATGCCTTTTGAATCTTAAATCTGTTTCAACAAATAGTAAGATTGTTGGGCCCGTATATACTATTCAATTTCTTCCTTATGAACAAAGACCCAATTCCTTTCAAAATGCAGCGAATTACATTGATGCAGTGCCAAAAGGCTCGATTCTTTTAATTGATAATCAGTTCAGAAACGACTGTACCACCTGGGGAGAAATCTTGACCCGAGTCGCTATTAAAAAGGGGATTCAAGGAACCGTTGTTTGTGGTGCCATTCGCGATGTATCTTATGTGCGTGAGACAAATTTCCCCCTGTTTTCTTCTGCTGTTTATATGCGCTCAGGAAAAAATAGAGTTTATAAAGCGGGAGAACAAGTACCGTTAAATATTAATGGGATTACCATTCATCCTGGAGATATATTGGTCGGTGATGATAATGGTTGTGTAGTGATACCCCGGGAAAAAGTGGATGAAGTGCTTATTAAAGCAAGCAATGTAGTAGAAACAGAGAAAAAAATTATCGTAGCTATAGAGCAAGGGATGTCGTTGCAAGAGGCACGAAAAAAATTCCATTATGAAAAACCCTGGGATAGGTAATGCTAAACGCTTGCCCCTACCAATTCATTGATATCCATTATCATGCGAATCCAGATTTATTTGATCGTAGGTATACCGCCCTGGAGGCGGGTAAGCTTTATCAGCAATTAGATGGGGCTGTTTATCTAAAAAGTCATTTAGGTGCAACGAGTATCCAGGCTTCTCTTGCTCAGAGTTTAGGTTTACCTGTGTTTCCTTCTGTGGTGTTGAATAAAATTGCTGGCGGAATAGATTACCGCGTAATAATAAAAGCGTTGGCGGAATATACGGGAAAAATGAATCTAAAAATGATCGTTCATTTTCCGACTATAACGGGGCGTAAATATATTTCAAAGCTAAACCGTAAAGTTACACATCCTCAATATGAGCAGACTTGTCATGCCCCTGAAACATTATTTGATGAAAACAAGAAGTTAAAACCTGCCGTTATTGAAATTTTAAAGTTGGCAGCTGATTATCCTATTGTTCTATCCAGCGGCCATGCTTCTAAAGAAGAAGTATTTGCCTTAATAGACAATTGTCAAAAATATAAAGTAAACGCTTTATTGCTGAATCAACCAGCTAATCCATTAACAGGGCTATCAGCTAATGAATTACATGCGGTTGCTAAAAACGATTTTATTTGGGTTGAGCAGACCTTACTGACATTGTTATTAGGACACCAAATTCAGGAAGATTTTATCGAAGTGATTACTAATATTCCGCGAGTTATTTATAGTTCCGATTTAGGTCAAACTTCGCAGATGACAATAGCTCAATGGTGGAATTTTACCAACCAATTTTTTGATGAAATTAAGCTTACAAAAGCGCGAAGAAAGAGTATATGTTTGGATAATCCCCTTAAGCTGTTAGAAATTTAACCATGGTGTAATCGATGAAGCCAAAGTATTCTGCAAAAATTTATTTTGAAGATGGGAAAGTTGCAAAAGCATTTGGCAACGATATTAATGATTTAATTTTATGGATGAGAAATGAGTCGCGGGCCAAATTTAACGATATTGCCGGGGAAATCATTGACAATAAAAATCATCGCATAGTGAAAACCTTTCAATTTTCTCCTTTTGATGAATAACGTAATTCCCGATACAATTAAACAAATTAGTTTTTAGGGATTTTTATGCGCCTGGTTTTTATAGGTCTTATTTTAGCGCTTATAAGCTTACAGTATAAATTGTGGCTGGGTGACGGCAGTATTAAACAATGGCTGCATCTTGAAAAAAAATTGGCTACCCAAAAAAGCGAGAATAAAAAACTCGTCGCACGAAATCGCGCCTTGGAAGCTGATATTGTCGAGTTAAAATCTGGGGATCAGTCCTTGGAAGAGCAAGCACGTTATGAACTGGGAATGGTAAAAAACGGGGAAGTGTATTATCACTTTGTTGATAAGTAGATTACAAATGAATTAGGCCTGGTGGTATATTCTCCGTTGATTCCCATAGGCTTATAACGTTTCCCCCGCCTCCGGAACCAGTGGGTTTTACAGCGATGGCGCCTGCTTCTTTAAGTTTTAACATATGCTGCCTTAAGCTATCACTCACAAGTCCCCACGCTTCAAAACACGCACAAGCCTCATTCATGGCTTTAGCTAAAGTGGGTAAAGATTGGTCGCTGTTCATTTCCAAGGCATCCTTTGCTTGGGAAACGCAGAACTGCATTTTTTGATCAAGAGCGGCACCTACACTGGGATTATTGTCCCAAATTATTTGTACCTGCTGAATACAATGGGATGTTATGCCTATTTGCCCACAAGAAGAAAGGCACCAATGGGGGTCCCAGCTCCGCTGAACAGGTGAGAGCACGCCTTCATGGAAAAAAATTCCTGTTTCTGCAGAAACTCCAGCTATATCAAGACCGCTACTTTTTCCGTGGAAAAGGTTTTCTAGCTCTCTTGCGAAGGTAGAAATGGCTAATTCATTAATCATATTTTGAGCTGCAAACCAGCGCGCCATAGCTACACATAAAGCAGCAGAAGCTCCCATACCAACGCCAACAGGGATATTACTGTTTAACTTAAAATGGCCGTTTAGCGCATTAAGGGATCGCCCAAGTATTTGCATCCCTTGTTCTAATACACTCCAAAACAGGAGGTGCATATCAGCACCACTATCGCCAGAGTAGTCAGCACTAAGCGACGAGGTGGAGTTCTGATAAGAGAGGTGGAAATATTTTTCTAAGATTGGAAAAACAAGGGCAGAATGGCCACGAATTACCGCATGCTCACCAGCTAAAATCCATTTTCCATAGGTGGTAGTTTCAAAATCAGAGAATGTCATAGTTACCCACTAAATAATCTTTTTTAAATTGCGCAGCAAAATCTGCCTGATCTGGACGATACAGTAAATGAATGTTCGGGCCTGCATCCATGGTAACAATAGGCCCGTCATTTTTACGTTGCCATAATAATTGTACCGTTTGCAAAGCTTCTTTGGTTTGTGCGGTCATATAAGTAAAACCTGGGGTACTAGTAGTGAATAGACGATGCATATCTTGGAATTCACGCCAACAAAGTTGATAAGCACTTTCCCAGTCTTTTGTTTCCAGGGCATTCAATAATACTTTTAAATTATTTTCAGCACGCTCCGCTCGCGTAGGATACAATTTACTGGTTTTTATTAATTCATGTGCCTGGCTGGATGGAACTTTTTTTTCGGTTTGACTAATAACAATCACTTGATGAATTAATTCTTGATAGGGCAAATTGATGGGTTTTACACTTTCATCTCGCCATAAAACCCATGGTGAAAAAAAAGATCGGCAGGAAGATCCAGAACCTTGACGACTGAGGCGAGCTTGTTCTTCTAGAGTAGGTATTTCTTTTCCTGTTAACTCACTTAAGGCGAGGCAGGCACATTTTGTTAATGCAGCAAAGCTAGATGCTGAACTTGCAAGTCCACTACTGTGAGGAAAGTTATTAGTAGAGCGGATTAGAAATGCCCCCTGAAAATTAAACTGCGTTTTTAGAAATTGTAAATGACTTATAAAACGCTCTTGTGCTGCTTTGGATAAAGAAAAGTTATTCACTGCTCCTGGAATATGAAGAGGTTCCCAAAAATCTTTTTTACCAGGCTGTTCTTCAAGACTAACGCTACTTACCAAATTATTTAAGGTGTAAGATAACGAGGCATTTAGAGGTATATTTTTTTCCGAGTCTTTTTTCCCCATATATTTAACGAGGGCAATATTGGCAGGTGCTTGTGCAAACCATGGCATTGTTAGTACTCCTAGTGTCCTGGCGTATCATTCCACAAAATTTTATGCAATTGTAATTGAAAACGTACAGGTAAACGATCATTCACAATCCAATTGGCTAGATCGGTTGGGTTTATTTGTTCCCAGCTGGGTGAAAACAAAAGATCACATTTCTCGGCAAGATTTTTTTCAATAATAATTTGTTTTGCCCACTCATAGTCCTGTTGACTACAAATAACAAATTTAATTTGATCACTGCTTTTTAAGTAAGCAAGATTTGTCCACATATTTTTTTCACATTCGAGCGAATCAGGAGTTTTAATATCCATTACTATCATTACTCTTGGATCCACTTGAGAAATATCCCTGGCGCCACTCGTTTCTAGTGAAACCTTACAACCTGCATCACAAAGCATTGTTAATAAAGTAATACATGCGGGTTGTGCTAAAGGTTCGCCACCTGTGATACACACGTAGGGGCAATGAAAGCTTTTTACTTTTTCCAATATAGACTCTAGCGAATACATTTCACCGCCGCTGAAAGCATAGGCGGTGTCGCAATATTGGCAACGCAAAGGGCAACCAGTTAGCCGTACGAAAACGGTAGGCCAACCAACTGTATTCGACTCTCCCTGTATAGAATGAAATATCTCTGTAATGCGTAATCGGTTTTGAAAAGATTTCATTGATTAATCTAGAGCATCCAATTTTGCAATGGCTAGTTGTGCAGTATTGGTATCAGGGTACGCTTTGATAACCTGTTGTAAGCGAGATTTCGCTTCTTCAATATTGCCAGCGGCTGCATAGGCATAACCTAATTTTAGCATACTAGCTGCGGTTTTTGGGGAAGAGGAAAATTGTTTAAGAACAATTTCAAAATGCTCAATTGCTTGGGGGTAATCTTTTTTTACCATATAAAGTTCACCTAGCCAATATTGGGCATTAGCGGTATATCCACCTTGAGGAAAACGCTCGGCAAATGACTGCATAGCTGTAATAGCTTCGTCATATTTTTTATTTTTTACTAACTCATAAGCAGCCAGGTAACTAATTTGTTCATCCGCAGGATTTGTTCTTGCAATGGCAGGTGTGCTTGCTTGTAGTTTCGCCTTAGGCTGTGTTTCAACACTAGCACTCGTAGCCGGTACTGTCGCCGCAAGCGCCGGGGTAGTATTTATAGCGACAGGCGTTTCCGTTGTTGTTTTTGCTTGTTGTATAGGCTGTTCTTTGCGAAGCCTTGCATCTAAATCTTTATAAAAAGAAAGTTGCTGCTCTTGCAGTACTTTTAAATCATGCGATTGTACTTCTAATTGACCGCGTAATTCTTGCACTTCTTGTTTTAAAGCCTGGACTTTCTCTAATAAAGAGGCATTATCTTTGGTTGCTGAACTCGATGTATCATACGCGTCGTTAGCAAGCGCCGGCTCCTCATCTTGATAGTAATTATTTTTTTGCTCATGAGCCAGGGGCTGCTCATACGCCCCTTCCTGCTCATCTAACATCGCGAAATTTTCACTATCATCTACTACTGGTGCTACCGCATAGGTAGAAAAAGCAAATAGACTGTTTATACAAATGGCGACAAGGAGTCGACGGGTGTTTATCATCTGGTAGCCTCATAAGTTAATTCGACGCGTCGGTTTTGACGGTGAGACGCTTCATCATGGCCTAGATTAGCAGGTCTCTCTTTACCGTAACTTACCACACGTATTTGTTGTCTGTTAACCCCAGCCATACGCATTAATTCGGCAACAGTATTTGCGCGGTTTTCACCTAGTGCAATATTGTATTCTCTACTGCCACGCTCATCAGTATGTCCTGCTAGAAGTACTCTAGCTCCCGGGTTGGATTTTAAATATTCTGCTTGTGCATTTACAGAAGGTACATATTTGTCAGCTAAAGTAGCATCATCATAGGAGAATAAATAAATTTGGTTGTGAGGCGCTTGTGTAGTATAGAGTTCACCAGGTTGTTGTCCGGCAAAACGGCTATTCATTTGTCCCAAGCCACGCGCAGTTAATGCACCATCTTCATCACCAACACCACCGCTTGCGCTTCCAGGGGTTTTTGAACAAGATGCCAGCAGGATAACACCAGCGGTAACCATACCTAATTTTAGAAACGCATTAAACTTCATTGTATGTCTCCTTAACTTATTATTTTTATTAATGACTCTCTGACCTATTGAAACGGTCTGTAATGGCGGCACATTGTACAATTGTTTTGAATTTTTGGCTATTCTTTAGCATGCTTTGTTTTTATTGATTTTTCTGTATTTTCGCTATAACAAATTGCGTAAGAGCACCAGTAAATTCTCGTGTTGCCTGATTTGCAGCCACGACACCACCATAAGGGGTATCCTGTGGTGCTTTCACACGATGACTAAAAATACGTGAAGCAACCACTTGATCATCTTCCATGCGCGTCAATACCACTTTAACTACTAACTCAACAAAACTGGGCTTGCATAGAAAATTTTGCTGTAACTCTAACAGCTGCACGTCTAGTCGATAATCTGCTTTGTCGGCATAGGGAGCAGAAGAAACCGCATGAAAATAACCTGTTTTTTGTAAACTTTGCATTACCAACGGGAATAGCATACTTGCCGGGGGCGCCACCCATGCATTTTTAACAAACGCCTGCAACTCATATGGTTTTTTTTGATAAAGCATTTGTTCAGTCTGATAGCCTCCTACGGCTTCTGGTTGGGATACCATAATGGAAATCCCCCTCCCTGAAGCGAGGTAAGATTTGCTACTAAAGGCATCCAGCTTATATTGATGGTCTACCGGTGTTTTAACGGCGCAGCCTGTTAATAGTAAAGAAAGACAGACAAATCCAATCACTTTCTTCAAGTTACTCTCCCGGTCCTAGTTTAGGGGTAGTCGATCCTCTCAATATTACTGCCGGATTTTGACGTATTTGTGCACTTACTTTTTCAAGGTTGGACGAAATTAAATCCAATTTACGCAATAGTAAAATAATGGGGGGCAGCGTTTGCTGCGAAATCTTATTAATTCCAACTTTTCCAGCTTTCATTGTACTTGAAACGTATTTCCCTGCTTCCGATAAATCTTGCGTCATAACTGTAAAGTTTTGTACTAATTTAGGAAATTCGCGTAATGTTTTATTAATATTGGCATCGTTTCTAGCAATTACCCGTGTAATTCTTTCAAGGCTAATTAAAGATTTGCGCAGGTTTTCTGCATTTTCTTTACTCACCACGCGTTTAAACCCTTCGCTTACTTCATGAATCGTTTGCTCCAGCTCATTAAAGAAAGAAGGCTTGGTAGGTATAACGGGGTAAGGTTCACCGGGTTTTTTTTGTAGAGGTAACAAAGAGGAGGAGATGGCACTTAAACCTAAATAAGTAGTACCCGTTATCCCCTGTGTTATTAAAGTGGCGCGCGTGCTATGAGTAATTGGGGTACCTTCTTCGATTTTTAAACGCAGTTTAACTTGTTGTGGGTTAACGGGATTTAATTCTATGTGATCTACGAAGCCTACTTTTACTCCGTTAAATTTAACTAAAGATTCTTCTGTTAGTCCAGAAACGGATTCGCTCATGTAGACGGTATAGAAATTGTAGTTGCTTTTATCAAAGCCAATAGATAACCAAAGACCTGCTAAAACCAAGCCAACTATTAAGAGCAAAACAGTAAGTCCTACTACTGTGTAGTTAGTTTTTGGTTCCAATTGTCCCTGCTCCTCACTTGGTTTGTTTACTAAAATAATCGGCAATTAATGGATGCTTATTTTGCATCAATTCTTCAATCGGCTCTACACTAATTATTTTGCCATCTCCAACAAATGCAACTCTATCCGTAGTTCTTTTCAAGGATTCTATATCATGGCTGACTATGACGATGGTTAAATTTAATGAATTTCGTAAAAAAATAATCAGTTCATCAAATTGTTTCGCACTGATAGGATCGAGGCCTGAAGTAGGTTCATCAAAAAAAAGTAATTCAGGATCCATGGCAATCGCTCGTGCAGCTGCCGCTCTTCGTTGCATACCCCCGCTAAGTTCAGAGGGATATTTGGAGGCACTTTCTTTAGGAAGTCCTACCATAATTAACTTTAGAAGAGCCAGTTTTCTCATGAGTTCTTTATCTAAATGCGCTAATTCTCTCATGGGAAACATAATATTTTCTAATACGGTCATTCCTGAGAAAAGGGCGCTATGTTGAAAAAGCATGCCCCAGCGACGTCGTATATTGTTTGCTGTCGCTTCATCTATATTGTGTATATCTTGGCCAAAAATGCGAATCATTCCGGCTGTAGGTTTTAAAAGCATTAAAATACTGCGCAAAATGGTTGTTTTACCGCTTCCGCTGCCGCCAATAATGGCCAGAATTTCGCCTTGATAGACAGTTAGATTAACATCAGAATGAACCCATTGATTCCCTAGATAGTTTTTTAAACCTCTGATTTCAATAATAGGTTCACGCATTATAGATCTAGCCAGCTATATATTACCGAATAGATTGCATCGGCAACAATGATAAGAAATAAGGCTTGTACTACGCTTTTGGTGGTTTGTGTACCTACGCTATCGGCATTTGCTTCCACACGAAAACCTTGAAAACAACCTACAAGCGCAATCAAAATGGCAAAAGTGGGCGCTTTATATAAACCTAACATCATTTGTTTAAATCCCACTGACTCATGCAAACGGGTTAGGAAGTCCTTATATCCGACATGTAGCATGCTTTTAGACATAATCATTGCACCCAGCGTACTAAAAAAATCAGACCAAAAGATTAATAAGGGAAAAAAGAATAATAAGCCTAATACTTTAGGCACGACCAACAACTCGGTAGGAGACAAGCCCATAGTACAGAGTGCATCTATCTCCTCATTTATTTTCATACTCCCTATTTGGGCAGTAAAGGCTGAGCTCGTTCGCCCGGCTACAATAATAGCGGTTATAAGGGGGGCGAATTCCCTAAAGATAGCCATACCAGAGAGATAGGCGATAAATATGTTAGCTCCATATGTTTCTAATTGCAGCCCCATTTGGTAAGCAAGTACTACCCCAATCAAAAAAGAGAGAAGACCAATGATTGGTAAAGCGGTAATCCCGGTTGAATAAATGTTGGAAATAATACTGGGGAATTGAAATCTTCTAAAATTGAAAAAAGCAGAAAAGAGTTTATCGCTGAGATCACCAATTAAAATAATCAGCCCTTTGGCCTGGATTAATTTATGACAAAATTCTTCTCCTAGCTGATAAATAAAAGATTCTTTTTTGGGGCGTGGAGGAGAATAGTTAATTGTTTCTTTTTTTTCTTCGGCGAGGGAAAGTAAAGCGTGGTGTTGTTGTGTAAAATTTTGTATCTCAACCTTGTTCTGTTTTTCTTCTAAAAGGTTGATACATTGCATTAAAGTTACCGCACCGGAGCTATCAAATTTTTTTAATGCTTTGCCATCAATAATAATTTTTTGCTGAGAAGGTAATTGTTGTTGCTTAAATTTCTTAAACAAACTATCAATTTGCAATATGGACCAGTCACCTTCGCAACTATATTGATTATGTTGTTTATTAAAAACAAAATTTGCTTCGGACATACTCATATTTGCTAAGGTCTTATAAGATATCCTAGGATAATACGAAACAAGGATATAATTAAACCGTGTTATTAATAAAAAATATTCGTCATTCCTTTTGGAAAGTAGATCCGGGGTCTTTAGAATTGTTGAATGCGGTCAAAACCGTATTAGCGATCATTATCTCTTTGTTGCTTTTACAAAACCAATCTTTTATCACACAAATAATGGCCGGGGTAGCAAGCGCATTTTCTATGCAGGGAGTGGTTGCGAAAACCTGGCAAACACGTATTAAGCATGTAGTTATTTTTGATGGAATCTATTTTGGGGTTTTTTGTTTGGGTTTGCTGGTAAGGGATTCTTCTTACCTCACAGCCATCCTTTTGGTTGTGGTTGGTTTTTTTGCTAACTACATACGTCGCTTTAATTTAGAAACCAGCATGGCTCCCATGAGTGCCTGGACTTTATGTTTTTTGGCGACCATTTTACCTTTTCATTCAATCACAGAAGCTTGGGTAAATATTTATGGCTTATTGGTTGGTTTTGTAGTTTCGGCGCTAATTATTATTTTTGTGTATCCTGAAAATTATCCTCGTTCTTTCGTGAATAATTCCAATCGTTTTTTTGACGCCTTAGCGGAGGGTATCTTTGAATTGCGTAGATACATGGTACAACCTAAGCCCGATGATAACGTTGATTTTTTAGAAATAAAAAAAGTATTAATTCAATTAGCTAATAGTAATCAGCTTATTCACCAATCAAATGTATTAGCTAAATACGAAGAAAAAATTTTAGAACAACTGATTCACCAGTATGCCTTGCTCAGTTCTTTTAATATGATGATTGATGCGTATCAAACAATTAAACAAAATAATTTCAGCTTGCCTACCTCATTAATTCTACAGCTCATGCAATATCATAAAAAATTTTGTTTTATTTTAAAGCGATTAGTAATGGATTCGAATTTTGAAGTATTCGAATTAGAACCCATCGATTTCTCCCAATTAAATATACGTCTTGAAAATATTCCTACCTCTCCTACTCACTTGGTTATGACCCTGCTGAATCTAAAACTGAGCTTTGACCTGTTGGAAAAACACTTAAAGTCCTTGGTGTGGGGTATTGATGGAACTTAGAAATACAACAAAAATGGCTATTCAAGCTGCTTTAGCCATTAGCATTGCGGAAATTATAAGCTTAACTTTTGTATTTGACCGTGGTTATTGGATTACGCTTACTGCAATGGCCTTAACTACCCAAACCTGGGGGGAAAGTATCAAACGCTCTTTTGAACGCGTAGGTATGACAATATTAGGAGGGCTCGTCGGTACGGCATTGTATTTTTTACTACCGCAACAAGGGTCTCATTTGTTTTTTTTCTTATTGATAGGATTTATCTTTTTTACTGTTTATTTGATAAGAATTCATCATTTGGTCTCTGTTTTTTTTCTTACTTGTGTTGTTGTATTTTTATTTGCTTTATTTGGTAATTGGACTTGGGATTTATTGCGCATTCGAATTGTGGATACCATTTTGGGCGCAATTATTGCGTTAATTGTCGGGTTTTTAGTTTTTCCACTGAAAACTAATATAAATGGGCTTTTAGTTAACTATTTGGAAAAAATGAAAGCCTTGTTGACTACCTTTTTTACTAATACCAAAGTGCGTACCTTAGTAACCAGACAATCATTATCTACTGATCTGCAAAAGATAAGAAAAGCAGCGCTTGCAATTCGCTATGAATTATTTTTTCATCGTTTAAAACCTGCCGATTTTAACGCCGCGCTCAATAATTTGGTTATAGCCACACGATATACTTTTAATTTAGTAGAATCATCCGAATGGTTGTTTCCTCACTTTACAGAAGAGGAAGCCCAGATGATGGCAGTAGCTTATAAAACCACAGAGAAAAATCTTCTTATATTAATTAATTATTTGAGAAGTAAAAACGCAGAAGAGATGCTGGGGACTAAACATTTGTCTTGTCTAATAGAAAAAACGATTCAAGAAAATCCCAAAAAATTTGCCGAGTTAAACTCTGACGCGTTAGGTTTTTTTAGTCTGCTGTACTTTTTTATTCAGGTTAATATGCATTTGAAAGAACTTTATCAGCTTTTAGCTAAAACGTAATTAACATACCTCCCCTGACTGTGCTAAAATTAAAGCATTTTTTTAATGAAAGTAATGCAAATGCCTTCAGATTACAGTCAATTTGAACAACGTAAGAAAGACCATATTGAATTGGCTTTAATGCAAGTTAATCAAGCGCATGAGCACAATACTTTTGACCAGGTAACTTTGATACACGAGGCATTGCCTGATCTTAATTTTAATGACATTGATATATCCTCCCTGCGCTTTGGTAAAAAAGTTTCTTCACCTTTCGTTGTTGCCTCTATGACTGCAGGGCATAAAGATGCAGTCAATATTAACCATGCGCTTATTGCTGCTTGTGCACAAACCGGCTGGGCTATGGGAGTAGGGTCACAACGTCGTGAATTAACTGATAATAAAGCAGCTGTTGAATGGAAGTCTCTACGCTTGGAATTTCCTAAAGTTACTTTGTTCAGTAACTTAGGGATTGCCCAATTGATAACTAATCCTTTAAGCAAAGTATTAAAACTGGCAGAGGCTTTACAGGCGGAAGGGCTAATTATTCATTGCAATCCCTTGCAAGAATCTATACAACCGGAAGGCACTCCCGACTTTAAGGGTTGTTGGCAAGTGCTGGAAGAATTAGTAAAACATGCTGAAATTCCTATCATTGTTAAGGAAACAGGCTGTGGCTTTTCTTTCCAAACGTTATCGCGTTTAAATGACATTGGTGTAGCTGCCGTGGATGTAAGTGGTTTGGGGGGAACGCACTGGGGGCGGATTGAAGGACATAGAGCTTTAGATACCATGCGAAAAAATGCGGCACTTACTTTTAAAGATTGGGGAATTGATACAGTACAAAGTGTTTTAACTGCGCTGTCTATAACCCCTACTTACGAAATATGGGGTTCAGGGGGCGTGCGTCAAGGATTAGATGCTGCAAAGTTATTGGCTTTAGGTGCAAATTCCGTAAGTTTTGCCAAGCCAATGCTTGATGCTGCAATCCAATCAAATGACCATGTAATACAAGCAATGGAAACTATTGAATACGAGTTGAAAGTTGCAATGTTTTGTACCGGTAGCGCTAATTTACAAGTTTTAAAGGAGAAGGCATGTTGTTAAGTGAAAATGCCAACCAATTATTCCAAGGTTTTTCTAAACTCAATCGAGAAGAACGCTTTAAAAGACTTTTAGAAATGGGAGCATTAACCCCGCAAGATATTGAATTTCTAAAGCAAGGTGGGGTTGGTGATACCAAACTGGCAGATAAATTAATTGAAAATGTGGTGGGCTATTTTCAATTACCGCTCGGAGTTGCCACTAATTTTCGTATTGATGATAAAGATTATGTCATCCCTATGGCGGTTGAAGAAACGTCTATTATTGCCGCTTTGTCAAAAACAGCGAAATGGATACGCCAAAGTGGGAAAATAATCACTGAAGTTAAAGGCAACTGTATTTTAGGTCAAATTCAATTAGCGAAGGTGAAAGATTTTGAGAAATTGAACCAATCTTTTGAACTCAACAAACAATGGCTTATAGAAAAAGCAAATACTGAAGTGGCCGCAACCATGGTTAAACGTGGTGGGGGCGTTAGAGAATTACAATTACGAAAAATAGAAAGAGCAGATGGTGGAACAATGGCGGTTGTGCATTTATTCATGGACAGCTGTGATGCTATGGGCGCAAATATAATTAACCAGGTACTGGAATACTTAAAAGGCCCTATTGAGCAGTTAACTGGTGAAGCAGTCACCATGTGTATTCTTTCTAATTTGAATGATCAAAAACTCACTACAGCAAAAGTTATTATTGAAAATATTGACCCTGAGCTAGGAGAGCGTCTACAAGAAGCGTCTTTATTTGCGGAAACTGACCCTTACCGCGCCGCGACCCATAATAAGGGCGTTATGAATGGGATGGATGCGGTATTAATCGCTACTGGTAATGATTGGCGGGCCGTGGAGTCCGGCGTTCATGCTTATGCGGCGCGTTCAGGGGAATACAAAGCGATTAGCCAATGGCGTTATGAAAATAAAGTATTAACAGGTGAAATAACTGCTCCCATTATAGTAGGAACAGTAGGAGGAGTAACTGCATTACATCCAACCGCACGTATGTGTTTACGAATGATGGGAATCGAATCCGCCAATCATTTATCCCGCATTATTGCCGCTGTAGGGTTAGTGCAAAATTTAGGAGCTATACGCGCTTTATGTACTGAAGGCATTATCCAGGGTCATATGAAATTGCATTTGGATAACCTGGTAATGGTAGCAGGGGCAACCGAAAAGGAAATGCCGGTTCTTAAAGAGCGCTTAGAATCCTGGCTTACAAAAAACAAGCGCGTTAGTTTAAATAACGCTTGTGAGTTACTTGCGGAAATTCGTGAAGCGCATGCCGTGTGAAGTAAAAATCCCTGCCAAAACTTTTCTAATTGGCGAATACGTAGCCCTTTTAGGAGGGCCAGCTATTTTGCTTAATACTTCTCCTTATTTTTCTCTTAAAATAAGACAGAGCAAAGGGTTGGCTGGTATACATAAAGATTCCCCTGCTGGTAAATGGTGGCAGAAATACGGTAGTAAAGATACAGGAATCCAATTTGACGATCCTTACTTTCAAAAAGGAGGTCTTGGAGCATCATCCGCCCAATTTATTGGTATGTATTCCATAAAAAATGACATTATTGACGAGGAAAAGCTCCTTAGCGATTACTACCAGTTTGCTTGGAACGGTGAGGGATTAAGGCCCAGTGCCTATGATATTTTGGCGCAAACAAAAAAGTACCCCTGCGTATTTATTGAAAAAAATAAAAACGATATTGAGGAATGGGGATGGCCTTTTTCTGATTTGGGTTTTCTTCTAATTCATACTGGGAAAAAAATTGCTACCCATAATCATTTGCAGGTTTTACAGCTCACTGAAAACGTAAATACTTTAAAAGATACTGTATATAAAGCCAAAACTGCATTTCTGACAAAAGATTCTTCCTTGCTAACTGCCGCGATTAATACCTACTATCAACAATTAAATGCTTTACACTTAGTTGCTTCTCATACGCAAGACATAGTTAACTTGATAAACAAGATGCCAGGAGTCTTGGCTTGTAAAGGGTGCGGAGCTTTAGGCGCAGATACGATTTTAGTTTTTGTAGCGCAAAATAAACTTGAAAGTATCTGCCAAAAACTAAAAAAAATGAAATTAGATATAATCGCTACCCAGCAAGATTTAATTTATGCGTTATAATTGCAAAAAAGTCATGAAAAAAGCTTGAAATTTCACCTTATTCCGGTATGATTTCAGCCTCTTTGTGGGCCGTTAGCTCAGTCGGTAGAGCAGAAGGCTTTTAACCTTTGTGTCATAGGTTCGATTCCTATACGGCCCACCATCTTTGTAGAGTACATTTTTTGCCGGGGCCGTTAGCTCAGTCGGTAGAGCAGAAGGCTTTTAACCTTTGTGTCATAGGTTCGATTCCTATACGGCCCACCAAGATCACCTCAGGCGCTCGTAGCTCAGCTGGATAGAGTACTTGGCTTCGAACCAAGGTGTCGGGGGTTCGAGTCCCTCCGAGCGCGCCATTTAATCAAGGACTTACGTTAAATTTTGGCTCTTTCCCATTTAAGGGGGCAGCTATAATCACCCGCAGAGCACCTTAACACGCACTCTATAATTTTGGCTCTTTCCCATTTAAGGGGGCAGCTATAATCACCCGCAGAGCACCTTAACACGCACTCTATAATTTTCAAAATTTCTAAAACCATAAGCCCTTCGCTGAATGAGTTTCATTTTGCGATGAAAGCCTTCAGTTATTCCATTAGATTTACTAAACCGCCACATTCTGGCGACTTCATCTTTCCAAGCACTAAGCGTTTTTCCTAATGATGCTAACGCTTTAAAGGTGCTCTGTTTTAATTCAGCTAGCATATTCAAGAATGTAGGGATTACTTTACGGCATGCACGTTGAGTTAAAGCTCTTTTCATTAACAGAGAATGAAGCTCTTGCTGAAATTGATAGATGGCTTCAATAGCCGGATTTTGAATTAAAAAGGCGTCTCTTTTAGCCCTCTTTTCTTCACTCAGGTTATCAGGTCTGGTTCTCAATAAGGCTAAGATACCTCTATTGCTTTTTATTTCACTGGAGAGTTCTCGGTAAGTCATCATACATTGATGTTGAATTAAACGAATCACATGGAATCTATCGGCAACTATCATTGCATTAGGAAAGTATTTTTTTACAATAGACCGATAGGTACTACTTAAGTCCATACAGATGACTTTAACTCGTTCCTTTCCAGGCAGCTGCTGTAGGTAGTCCTTTAAATCCCCTTCACTTCGGCCTCGAACTACATCAAAGACCTTATGCTTTCTCAGGTCACATAACGTAGTAGCAAAACCTTCTTTCTTACTAAAGAAATGCTCATCAATGCCAAGCACTACAGGACAGGGCTTATTAAGGAGCTCTCTATGTTGCTCTTCATAATGGCGCTGATACCATCGCTCGATAGTGGCTTTCCCTTTCTTATAACGCTCCGATAAGTCTTTTTGGGATACTCCTCGGCTATGTTCATGAAACACCGCTGCTTGCGCCCGCCAAGTAGCACGTTGATGTTTATTGATACCAGGGAATTGTTGATTACCATAACGACAACACGCATAACAATATAACTTATAGGCTTTAAACCTTAATATACTTCGCCTATGGCCTATTAATTCATGATGAACTCTTCGTATAAATGAGGATTTCTTACGTACCCTCTTACTTTGACAGTGGCTACAACGCGCTAATCGGTTATATCTTACATCTAATAATAATGGTTGATATCCGCTCACTTTTACTATGGAAAACCCAGGTAAATTTAGGATAAGATTGTTCTTCGGCACTTTAATCTCCTTTTGATCGCTAAATCAAGGACTTAGTTTAAACTAAGTTGATTAAAGTGCCCCCTTATTTGGTGTAGAGCCGCATACTTCAGAATCCTTGTATGCTTACAGGCTATGGTATCATTGTAGACGCTCTCAGAAATTTATTGGAACAGTCTCTAAATGGTAAAAAATACCTTAATATATCAAACAGAAGATGGCGGTTTGAAAACTGATGTTACATTACATGACGACACAGTTTGGCTATCCCAGAAACAATTGGCCGAGCTTTTTAATAAAGACATCCGCACTATTAATGAACATATTCAAAATATTTTTTCTGAAGAAGAGCTCTCTACAGAGTCAACTATCCGGAATTTCCGGATAGTTCGCCAGGAAGGGAAACGGCAAGTAACCAGAGATATTGAACATTATAACCTAGACGTTATTATTTCAGTTGGATATCGTGTTAAGTCAAAGGAAGGAACAAAGTTTAGAATTTGGGCAAATAAAATTTTAAAAGATTATCTAGTAAAAGGTTATACGCTTGATCAAAAACGGTTAAAGCATCAACTTCAGCAGCTCCAGGAACTTCAAAAAACACTTAGTATATTTCAAGCTACAGAATCAAAAGAATTAAACCAGTCAGAGGCTACTGGCCTTTTAAACGTATTAATGAATTATACGAATACCTTTATTCTATTAAACCAATATGATACCGGCAATTTCCCAGAGGGGGGTTTAAACCAAAATATTACGGTTGAAATTACCTTGTCAGAAGCAATGAAAGCAATTACCGAACTAAGACAGAAGCTAATGGAGCAGAATGAAGCGACTGAGTTATTTGGAAAACCTAAAGATGAGAGTTTTGCGGGTATTTTAGGAAATATCGTTCAAAGTTTTGGTGGAGAGTATCTGTATCCAAGCATTGAAGAGCAAGCAGCTCATCTACTTTACTTCATAATAAAAAACCATCCATTTACTGATGGAAATAAACGCATTGGTGCTTTTATGTTTATTTGGTTCTTACAGATGAATAAACATCATTTAAAGCAAAATGGGGAAGCTAAGATTAATGATAACGCTTTGGTTGCTATTGCCTTATTGGTGGCACAAAGTGAACCTTCCCAAAAAGAAACAATGATTAAGTTAATTATAAATTTGATTAAAGATGTAAATTAAAAGAATAAATTAGATGTAGCAAATTTGTAACAAAGTGAAATATAACTCCAGTTGTTTGAGGCAGTTGTAGGCAGTAATTGGCTGATTTGTTACATCGCAATTTACTGATTTTATTGTTAATTTAAATTGATCAAATTGGCTTCGAACCAAGGTGTCGGGGGTTCGAGTCCCTCCGAGCGCGCCAATTTGGGGCTCTTTGGCTCTTTTCTTCACTCAGGTTATCGGGTCTGGTTCTCAATAAGGCTAAGATAACTCTATTGCTTTTTATTTCACTGGAGAGTTCTCGGTAAGTCATCATACATTGATGTTGAATTAAACGAATCACATGGAATCCATCGGCAACTATCATTGCATTAGGAAAGTATTTTTTTACAATAGACCGATAGGTACTACTTAAGTCCATACAGATGACTTTAACTCGTTCCTTTCCAGGCAGCTGCTGTAGGTAGTCCTTTAAATCCCCTTCACTTCGGCCTCGAACTACATCAAAGACCTTATGCTTTCTCAGGTCACATAACGTAGTAGCAAAACCTTCTTTCTTACTAAAGAAATGCTCACCGCTGCCTGCGCCCGCCAAGTAGCACGTTGATGTTTATTGATACCAGGGAATTGTTGATTACTATAACGACAACACGCATAACAATATAACTTATAGGCTTTAAACCTTAATATACTTCGCCTATGGCCTATTAATTCATGATGAACTCTTCGTATAAATGAGGATTTCTTACGTACCCTCTTACTTTGACAGTGGCTACAACGCGCTAATCGGTTATATCTTACATCTAATAATAATGGTTGATATCCGCTCACTTTTACTATGGAAAACCCAGGTAAATTTAGGATAAGATTGTTCTTCGGCACTTTAATCTCCTTTTGATCGCTAAATCAAGGACTTAGTTTATACTAAGTTGATTAAAGTGCCCCCTTATTTGGTGTAGAGCCCAAATTTTCGCCTATCTTGCCATCAAAAGCAACTTGTTCAAGGGTTCTAATTGATCGGCCAATAATGATCAATTTGGTCCTTGCGCAGTAATAGGTTGGTCGATGGATAATGAATGAAAAAGAATGTGGTATATAATGCCCTATCGATGGCTTTATGTAGGAGTAAATTTAAAGAGGTTATCGTTCATTCCGATCCCAGCAGCCAATATTGTTCACTCCAATAGCAACAATTACTCAGAATCGGCTTATGGCAGTATGAATTGGGGCTATTTAATCAGCAAAGGATGCATTCTGTCCTTGACCATAAAGCTCCATTTGAGTTTGAATGTGCAGAGTAAATCCAGAGAGTGGAGTTCATTAAATCGCGATAAGCGTAACTTAGACCTTATTTGTTGTTGAATTAAAAGCCCGAAATATTCCTTGAATGATTGCAACCCATACGAAGGCTTAACACCATAAAACTTAGGAGAGGGAATACCCCTTGGATTAAACTTGGATAACTTTGATTTAACAAGCGAAGAGTCTCTGATGGATGGGATGAAACAAAGAGTTTATTTGAGAGAAAAACATGAGCATTCAGTTTGAAAAAGCCGAGATAAATCACATTGATATTATTTTTAGTTGGCTTGCAGAGCCTTTTGTTCAAGAATTTTGGGATAATACGCAGGGTCATAAAGACGATATTTTAAATTTTGTTAATGGTAGAACAGAGCCTTCGAATTATTGTGACGGCAAATATGTTTATTGGATAGCTAGCTGTGATGGTCATCCGTTCGCAATGCTGATGACAATCCAAGAAACAGCTGAAGATCATATCGATGATATTAAATTAAATCACCTTTCAAAAACAGGTCATACTTACGGTATTGATTACATGATTGGGGATAAAAATTTTTTTGGCAAAGGCTATGGCGCAAAAACATTATTGGAATTTCTTAATTTTTTTAGAAGAGAATTTGACGTATTAGCAGATACATTCCTAATCGACCCTGCTATTGATAACGTACGGGCAAAACATGTCTACATGAAAGCAGGCTTTGAGCATATCGCAGACTTTGTAATGGGTGGGGGTTGTAGTGGTGCAGGTAAAGTCCATCATTTATTGATTAAACGATTTGCTCCTGCTATTAGATTATTGCCTGCAACGATTGCTGATTATCCCACCATTCAGAACATGGCAAGATTTTACGTGTACGATAGAACAGCCTACATGGGCTGGGAATGTCCTGAAAGTGGGTTATTCGAATGTATAGACTTTAAGCATTACTTTGAAAATCCTGATGAGCAAGCGTTTTTAATTAGAGTATCGGATGAGATAGCGGGCTTTGTACTATTGGATAAAATGCATTTGCTTGAATCAGTTGATTGGAACATGGGGGAATTTTTCGTTCTTGCGAAATTTCAAGGAAAAGGTGTTGCAAGCATAGTTGCTCAAGAAATATTCAAAGAACACCCAGGGAAATGGTCAATAGCTGTAATGCCAGAAAATATCAAAGCAGTAAAATTTTGGCGAAAAATTATTGCTCAAGCCACTCATAATTATTATAGAGAGGTTTTTAAAACAGCGGATGAATTAAGAAGTACAAAAAATCCTGATCCGTATGCAATGAATGTGTTTACTTTTGATATTAATGATCAGATGTTTGTTGGAGATATTGCGTGATCACTGGTATGAAAAGAGCTGGACTTTGAAATATATTATTTGTTCGCTTTTGATCCTACCATACCTGAGTAAAATCCAGTAGCTTAGGATTAAGATTGTACTTCGGCACTTTAATTTTCTTTTGATATTGATCAGCTGAATCTTTTTGTGAATGGAATAGGTACCATAATTATGGAATTAATAACAGAGAGTTATATATGAATAAAGGATATTATCTAGGGATAGTTTTTTCCACAATTTCCCATCTGGTTTGCGCTGCAGAAGCAGGTGCGCCCATGGATAAGGGAACATTTTTTATTGGAATCGGGAGCAGTTATAATTCGAACAGTTTAGACAATCAAACTATCTATGGAAAAGGTGTTAATAATGCCTATTTAGGCCCAATTTTGACTAGTACTGGTTCAGCGGATGGCTATTCTAATCCTTTTGATCAAACGGTTACGAGATTTTCCCCTTTAGCTCAGCTCGGATACTGGCAGTATTTTAAGGATGGAGCTAATTTTTGGGGAGCGAAATTATTATATAATTATGTAAATGCCAGTTTCGCTAATAATAATATGACCATTGCCCAAGCTGGATCAAATTACAATCTTATTACAGGAGAAACCACATTTTTTACCGGGAATTATGCAGTGGAGTCTGCACAAACCAGTATCAATCATGAGATTAAATTATTAGCTTTATTAGGGCATTCATTAAATCGAAGTAATATTTACTTTGGGATTGGACCGTCTTTAGTCCAAATGGAATCTAACATTTATCATTTAA
This sequence comes from Legionella adelaidensis, assembly GCF_900637865.1. Classification (NCBI taxonomy): domain Bacteria; kingdom Pseudomonadati; phylum Pseudomonadota; class Gammaproteobacteria; order Legionellales; family Legionellaceae; genus Legionella; species Legionella adelaidensis. The sequence continues at coordinate 6,275 of NZ_LR134433.1, read as the reverse complement.
TTGGATATGCAGACTATAAAGGAAATCCAGGGACCAATATTAGTGGGGCGCCGGCTTATTTATCTCGTTCTTTTTGGAAATGGGGCGCGGCAGGGCAACTTGGTATGACCTATTTATTAAGTCCGTCCTGGTTTTTGGATTTTAATTTTGCTTATACAAAAATCTTTAGAAATACGATTAATTACGTCAGTCCCTTTACTAACCATATCACTCCCGATAATTTGTTTGGGACATCGTATATAAATCCTTCCCAAGAAGCGGTGATACAATCATTTAGTATTTCAATAAACAAAATGTTTGATATCTAAGGGGCAGGAAAAATTCTAGTGGGTTAATTTCAGTTTAGTCAGAACCTCTGGTTATTAATAACCAGAGGTTCTGTTTTCTTACTTACCAGGCATTTAGTCAACAATAGAACATACCAATTATAAACTGCTTCGAACCAAGGTGTCGGGGAGAGTGAAAGTTTTTGTATATCTCTAAATGATAGCTAGCTGCTATTGCACAACATGATCAGGGTATATTAAAGTCTACCCAACTAATATAGGCGCATGCATGACCATTCCCTTCATCAATTTAATCAAAACTGTCTGGCAAAATGGCAAGCCATGGCATCGTAGTATCGTTGGGTATTACGTAGCATATATTGTCGCGCAAAGTTTTTTGAGTTTAAGTCCTTATGCTTTTGGGCGTACTATTGATTTATTGCAGCATTTTTCTCATGACAAGCTTCATCAAATCCTGTTTTGGTTAATTTTTGGAGTAATGCTACATCCTCTATTTTGGTTATTTCATGGGCCTGCTCGCGTAGTTGAGCGCAATGTGGCATTGAAAATTCAACAAACGTTTTTGCATACCCTCTATCAAAAATTAACACAACTACCTTTAAAGTGGCACCAAAATCATCATTCTGGCGATATCATTACAAGAATCAATCGAGCTTGTACCGCGCTCAAGAAATTTGCTGAAGATCAATTTATCTATATACAAACCCTGGTTAGGTTTTTGATTTCGATTGGATTCTTATTTTGGATTTCAATTCCTATTGGTTGTCTAAGCTTACTGACCTGCGTTCTTGCCACCATTGCAGTCGTATTTTATGACCGCAAATTAGTCGTACTTTATGAGCGAGAAAATGAAGCAGAGAATCACATCGGTGCTGGATTATTCGATTACATTAGCAACATGACTACGGTATTAACATTACGTCTTGGTAAATTGACTTCATTCAATCTTGTTAAACGACTCGCTGCCATTTGGCCATTTTATAAACCTGAGGTCATTTTAAATGAAGTCAAATGGTTTGTGATGAATATCATCATCACTGTAGTTCAAGCCATTATCTTGTTAGGGTATATTTTGATTCAAATAGAAAATATGAACACCATCTTGATTGGGACGGTAGTTATGATTTTTCGATATCAATGGGATTTAAGTGATGTATTTTATACCTTAAGCCAGCATTACAGTGAATTGGTTCAGATGAACACGAACGTACGAAGTGCAGAACCTCTTTTGGAAGATATTAAGAAGTATGCCCATGCCATTCCTGGTGAACGGGTTGCAGAACGTTGGAAAATCTTGACCTTGAGCAATTTGAGCTATGCGCACCCTGATGCACATGAAAGTAGTGCTATTCAAGATATCACGCTAACCATTGCTCGTGGTGAAAAAATTGCGCTGATTGGTGCCAGTGGTGCAGGTAAAAGCACCCTTTTAAACCTGTTATCTGGCCTCTATACTCCGGATACGGCCACGCTCTCGATTGATAGCGCCCGCTTTCAATCCTTAGAGCCCTTGCATGCTATCACTACCCTCATTCCTCAGGAACCGGAAATCTTTGAGAATACCATACTCTTTAATATCACAATGGGGTTGGAGGCAACTCCTGAAGATATTAAAAAAGTGACAACGCTCTCTGGTTTCGCTCCTGTCTTGGAAACCCTGAAACAGGGGTTGGCGACAGATATTCGCGAAAAAGGGTTGAATTTATCTGTCGGGCAAAAACAGCGGTTAGCACTTGCGCGTGGATTATTTGCAGCACGGTTTAGTTCGTTTATCTTAATGGACGAACCTACCTCAAGTGTAGACTTACCAACTGAAAAAGCTATTCTATCAAGCGTTATTGATGAATACCCCCATGCGACACTCATGGTCTCTCTCCATCGTCTGCATCTGTTGCCTAAATTTTCACGTATTATCATGCTAAAACATGGGAAAATTGTGGCAGATGGATCAACAGAACAACTTTTATCAATCGATGGGCCCGTTAAAAAATTATGGGAAAAATACCAGGGGCGTGAATAGCCCTACTGCAATATGATCTGCCAGAATTTCTTTTAGCTGTAGCATTCGTGTTAAGCCTTTCATTATTGCTGTTAAAGAACAAAACAAGATACGTCCAGGGAAGTCAGATTAACTAATTTTTTTATGGAAATGTTTAGGATGAATAATAAAAATTATTGGGTTTATATATTGCTCTGTGAGAACAATACTTATTATACAGGGTACACCAATGACCTCGAACAACGATATCAATCCCACATAGACGGGACAGGTGGTTGCAAGTACACGCGAAGTTTTAGACCCTTAAAGATAGCTCAATCATGGAAGATCGCTGGAGGGAAGGGCGATGCCATGAAAATAGAGCGACATATAAAAAAACTAACACGAAAAGAAAAGGAAAAATTAATTAAATTTCCAGAAGCGCTTTTGCTGGTAGAAAAATACCCTGTATAGAGTCCATTCATTATTTTGTATCCTAGAGTGCTTGGCGATATCCTCTGAATGCCGTTTCTTCTAGTTTCGCTTTTTCTTCTAATCGGATAACCTTTCCAGATGGCGGAGGCAAAAAGGTATTAAAACGCTTCCTATAGGAGGAAAGCGCAGGCATTTCCTTTTCCTCAGAATCGGTGACAGCCATCCGATTGGACATGTTACTTTGCGTGCTTTCTTTTTCTATGTTGCGGCGCTCCTCTACTGCCTGAACCAGCATCCTCCTCACATCCGAATGTCCTTTTTCTGCTGCGATGTCCAAAGGAGTCTTCCCTTCACCGTTAACTTGAGTCAATGCTTCGAGCAAACCGTGCTCTGAAAAAGTCTCGATTAATACTTTTACGATTGCTACATGTCCTTCTCGGGCTGCTGTGAATAGCGGAGTATTATTTAATACACCATGGGACACTGCGTTTAAAGCATTCACTTGGCCACAATTAACGAATTGTCCAATGAATTCATTCACGACGGGAAAATGACCGTGTAATACGGCTATGTGAAATGGTGTAATCCCAGTTTCTGTTGCCAAGCTCAAGTCAGATAATTGACCATTAGTAATCAAAGCATGAATTAATTCGCGAACTACTTCAACATGGCCATTGTTGGCCGCGATGCAAAGCGGCGTCACACCATCAGCTCTTGCCAAACTTAAGGAAGGTACTTGTCTATTAGAAATCAACGCGTGAACTAATTCGCGAACCACCTCCACATGACCCATTTGAGATGCTATGAAAAGAGGGGTCACCCCATTAGTTATTGCCATACTCAAACCTGCTACTTGCCCCATGTTAGTCAATGCATGAATTAATTCGCGAACCACCTCAACATGGCCCATTTGAGATGCAATGAAAAGAGGAGTCACACCATCAGGCATTGTCGCCATACTCAAGCCTGCTATTTGCCCCGTTTTAATCAATGCACGAACTAATTCGCGAGCCACCTCAACATGGCCATTCTGAGACGCTATGAAAAGGGGTGTTACGCCATCAGGCACTGTCGCCATACTCAAGCCTGCTATTTGACCAGTTTCAATCAATGCATGAGCTAATTCGCGCACTACATCAACATGGCCATTTTGAGACGCTATGAAAAGAGGCGTCACATCACCGGGCATTGCCATACTCAAGCCTGCTATTTGACCCGTTTTAATCAATGCCTGAACTAATTCGCGAACCACCTCAATATAGCCATTCTTGGCCGCCAGAAAAAGAGGAGTTGCTCCATCATTCCTTTCCAAACTCAAGTCGGATACTTTTTTATTATCAATCAATGCGCGAACTAATTCGCGAACCACCCCAACGCGACCCTTCTTGGCGGCAATGCAAAGCGGCGTTGCACCATCTTCCCTTTCCGAACTCAAAGCGAATACTTGCTCAGTGTCAATCAATGCGCGAATTAATTCGCGAACCACCCCAATATGGCCATTCCTGGCCGCCATGAAAAGAGGGGTCATACCATAAGGCATTGCAATACACAAGCCTGCTGCTTGCTTCGTGTCAATCAATGCTTGAATTAGTTCGCGCACCACCCCAACATGGCCATTATGAGACGCCATACAAAGAGGGGTCGCACCATCCTCCCTTTCCAAATTCAAGTCGGATACTTGTTTATTACCAATCAATGCACGAATTATTGCCCGAACCACCTCAATATGGCCATTCTGAGCTGCGATATAAAGTGATGCACAACCAGCTTTTGATTTTCTACGGACATCTACTTCACAGTTGAGCAAATAGTTAACTAATTCAGTATCCCCAGTTCCTGAGGCCAGATAGAGTAATTCATGGCCTTCCTCTTTCATAACCATGATAGTAGCTTTCATTAATAGACTTAAACGATGCTTACGCCGACTTATTAACGCCTCTTTTAACCCAAGGTTTTCTTGCTTTCTAGGAGCTATGAGACTCATGTGTATTGCAGTTGAGCCTCCAAAACACCTTAATATGGCCTTTGCAATTACCAAACTATCGTGTGAATTCAAGGGTGGCCACTGATTAATATCCATTAAAGTCCATGATTGGCTTTTGAGATTATAATGCAGGCAAACGATATGATTAAAATTCGCTAAAAAAATGCCAACGTTATTTTTGTGGCGGGTAAGAATTAATTTTAGATGGTCCAGATATAACGATAAGGTATCTTGGGGATAAACATCAGCATCCGAATAAATGCACTCCAAGCCACCTTGTTGCACAATTTGCTCCGAGGCGGCAAGTTGCGAAATGGTATCGATTTGCCACTGTGATAAAAAGCTGGGATGATTAAAAATAGTATTGTATTCAAAAGGTGCAAAATAGAGTTCTAACCCCTCATAAAATGCGGAAATCTCTAATAAAGCTTCCTCATCCTTGGTTAGACCTTCCCAGATTTCAACTTTTTTTCGCACCTCTTTCATTGTTTGGGATAATAATTTGATTTTCTCCCGAGTTTCTTTAATTTTCTGTGATAATACTTGTGCCTCGGTATTACGAATGATTTCTATCCGTTGTTCAAATCGACGCCGTTCTTCTTCATTCAAAAGACAAGACTCTAGCCATTTAACAGAGACTCCTCTGCAACAACCCTCTAAGTGGGCTGGGTATCCTAATTCTTGGCCTAATAATATAAGTGCTTTATGCGCGCTCACAACTCCCCCAACAACATCGACTTACAAATTTTAGTGAATTATTATACAACATTTTGGTTAATTTTAGAACTTAGTTTCCGGCATCCTTTTTTGTTCGCAAAATTTCTTCTTGTTGATCAGCAATGCTCATGACAAGAAGTAAGCGCTAGATCAGATGCATAGTAAGCCAAATACTAAGATGATTAATGGGGACAATATCCTTCACTCTCTTTATAGATGTAGTGGTGACGCATACAGCGAACACTACTGCACCGGATCACTGCTATATACAGGGTTTCTATTTATTCTTTTAATAGAATATCCAGGTAAATTTACGCTACAATCTTTATTTGGCATCTAATATTTTTTTTGACTATAAAATCAAAGCGTTATCTCAACTAACTGTATTAAAATGTCCTTATGGGCTAGGGTCAAAATTATGAGTAAGAAACTAAGCGCTTTGGGTTTGCTTTGGATTTCGATAACTAGTATGGTGGGTTCGGGCTGGTTATTTGGTTCTTTGTATTCGGCTCAATTTGCTGGGCCTGCGGCCATTTTAGCCTGGCCATTGGCGGGTTTTTTGCTCCTGTTTGTTGCTTTACCCTATGCAGAGTTAGGTACGATGTTCCCGCAGTCGGATAGTTTGGCGCGCCTGCCTTTATATACGCACGGACGTTTAACCAGCATGATTATGAGCAGCATGGCATGGTTCTCCTTAGCCCTTTTACCTGTAATTGAAACGCAAGCGGTTATCCAATATGCCAGTAATTATATTCCTAATCTGGTGACCCATTACGGAGTATCCTATAAAAATACCTCTCTAGGTTATGGGCTCTCTTTAATTGTATTAATGAGCTTTGTTTTACTCAATTATTTCGGTATTGGTTTATTCGCC